>MNEX01000144.1:7238-40048 GCA_001917905.1 Acidobacteria bacterium 13_1_40CM_65_14 | reverse complement strand
TGACCCAGATTTTTGATCGCCCCGTCCAGGGCCGACACTTTTTCGAAGGCGTGATTCGGGAGAATTTGGATCTCGGCCGCCCGGATCGGGTGAGCCTGCTCTTTCCCCGCCGGATCACGCGGCGCACCCCCCCGCCCACGTACGGGTATCGCACGCGGATCATCACCGACGGCGTCGAGCCGAGTCTGCATATCGACTACAAGCGCTCCCATCTGAAGCAGTACTTCAAAGAAGGTCGGGGGCTTCGGACCGAACTCACGATTAACAATCCCAACGACTTCGATTTCCGCAAAGCCCTCGACCAACTCCCCGCCTTGCGCGCGCTCGGCGATCAGGTCAACCGCACGCTGCTCACCATCGAACGCGTAAGCCAGCACTGCACATTGGACACCGACGCGCGCGACCGCCTGCAACACCGCCTGCAAATCGGCGCGCAGCATGTCTCCGCGCTTCGCTTCGCGGATCCGCGGGTGCGCGCCGTGCTGGAGGCCCTTTGCAGCTTTGCTCACGTGCCGGCGGGTTTCCGTCATCGCGATCTGCGGCCGCGCATCGCCGCGCTGCTCGGGCGGCCCTATTCCGCGGGCCAGATGACGTACGATCTGCGCCGCCTTCGGCTGCGAGGTCTCATCGAACGCCGCGCCCGTACCCACGCGTACCTTCTCACACCGTACGGTCGTCGCGTCGCCTTCTTCTATAGCAAGCTCTACTTGCGGATTCTCAGGCCCAACGCGCCGGTGCTCGCGGACCAGACCGACGCGTTGCCGCGGCCACTCCGCGCCGCCCTTGAACAACTCGACGTCGCCATCGACCGCATCTGTCAGGAGGCCGCCCTTGCTGCCTGAAAAACTTGACTCAATGAGTACAGAAATTCCCGCCGGAGCGGGCTAGCGGGCCGCTCCGTTGTCGCGGCCCGAAAATCGCGGTCGAAGGCTCGTTGTGACCCGCATTGATTCAGCTAATACGCTCCACTAGAGGTGCATCGTGACAAGGCGAGTTCTGCTGCTGGCAGTCGCTATTGCCGTCGTGTCTCTGCCGGTTCACCGAACGGTCCCGGTCATGGCCGACGCGCCTCATCCGCAGACGCTGACCGCGCTGGTCGCCGCCAATAGCCTGACCCGCGACACCAACGGCGACGGCCTGGCCGACAGTGTGGCGGCGCGCGTGATCGTTCCCGCGAATCCCTCCCTCGCCGATCTGGAAGCGGCGACCAATCTCGCGGCACGCCTCGGCTATGAGACGACGGCGCTCACCCTGCCACTCGTCGTGCGCGACAGCGATATCGCGCAGCCGGCGTCGATCGGCGTTCCGATCCTCGTCGGACGCGAGAACCGTTTCGTCAAGCGGCTCGCCGATGCCCGCACGATCGATCTCGCGAGCCTCAAGCCGGGACAGGGTCTGGTCGCTGCCGTTCCCTCACCGCTCGGTGGAGG
This sequence comes from Acidobacteria bacterium 13_1_40CM_65_14, assembly GCA_001917905.1. GTDB lineage: Bacteria > Acidobacteriota > Vicinamibacteria > Vicinamibacterales > CAVVIG01 > QHWF01. The sequence goes on along the minus strand of MNEX01000144.1, from coordinate 38,618 downwards.
CGCTGGCATCGTCGTCGCCGGCGGAGACGATGAGGGGACCCTGAATGCGGCGGTGCAACTCGCAGCGCGCCTGCCGCGCGCGTGGGGCATGAACGGCATCGCCCTGCCGGCGATCGGCGATCAAACCGTCCGCTACTTGCGCGCGCACGGGATTACGGCGAGCGAGCCGGGCATCACCTCGATGCTCGTCGACAGCGACAAGCGCGGCGTGGCCCGCGTGAGCCTTCGGGTCGACGTCGCGGAAGGCGACAGCGCGCGCGCCGCGAAGGCGCTGGAGGATCTCGAGCTGGCGCATCGCCGCGGCCAGGAGCCGAAGACGCTCGACTTCACGAACATCGCGACGACGGCGATCGATCTCGTGAGCAACACGAAGATCGTCGGGCATGCGAACGTATCGCGGACGGGACTCAATCAGCGGACGCTGACGCCGCCGATCGATCCCGACGAGCTCGCGCCCGATTCCCCTGGCGATCGTGGGGCGCCCGCTGCGGGCGGCGACGGAGCGGCTGCGCCCGCGCGCAACTTCGATCTCACGAACGCGCTGACGATCGACGGCTGGTACGGCGACGCCTATGCCGACCTCATCCCCGATCGCACCGACACCGCAATCGTGCTCGGCACGGCGGCGGACGCGTTCGGCGCGACGCACATTGCCGCGCGCCTCGGTCTCGAGACCACCGGCATCACGCTGCCGCTGACGCGCGTCGCCGACAAGGTGAGGACGCCCGAACGCGAACCGAATCCGATTCTCGTCGGCGGATCGAATGCGCTCGTGCAGCGCCTGGTCAAGATCGGCAAGGCGCGCCTCGACGACTTGCAGCCAGGCGAAGGCGCGGTGGCCATCGTGCCGAGAGCCTTCGGCAACGCGACCGCGACCGTCGTCGCCGGACCCGATGCCGCCGGCACGGAAGCGGCGGCGATGTATCTCGCCCGTCGTCTGCCGTACGTCTGGGACAATGCGCGCGGCTCGACCTCGTTGTCCGACGTCGCGCTGCAGGCGAATCGATTCTTTCAAGCGCGCAACGCCGCCGGTCAGGCAAGTCAGATCGACACCGAGCTCGATGCGATTCTCGCCGACGTCAAAGACAAGACGCTCGAGTCGTTCGACGTGAAGCTCTACGTCGAGCAGGCCGATCCCGCGCTCGACAAATACGTGACCGACAAGCTGCAGCGCGCCGGCGTGAAGGCGCCGGTGAGAGTCTCGAGCGTCGGCATCACCGATCCGGTCACGGTCTTCGACGAGACCATGCAGGTGCCGTGGGAAGTCGACGACTTCTGGGCGAAGTTCAAGTCCAACGTCCTGCCGAAAGTGAAAGCCGGCTCGAAGGTGGATCTCGAAGTTCGCCTGAGCGAATCGCCCGACGTGCGAGGAAAGATAAAAGAAGACGCGCGCGCGCAGCTCGTCAAAGCAGGCGCGACGGATCCGCGCGTCCGCGTGCTGTCCGCCTACAAGCAGGGCTATCTCTGGATGACCGAGCAGGTGATTCCGGAGCTGAAAGGCAAAGGCGCGAAGACGCTCCACGTCAAAGTCGCGGAGTACCAGCCGGACCTGACGAAGAAATACAAGTTCTACATGGTGCCCAGCCGCTGGGTGCACGAGCTGTATCCGGTGGACGAGATCTTCCTGCGCGATCTTGGCCTCGCCAAAGACAACTTCTCCGTCGAGCTCGTGAAGGATCCGAAAGACATCTACAGCGTCGAAGCCACCGACGCTTCTGGCAAGGTCGTCTACCGTGGCGCGTTCTCGCCGAAGACGGTCGATCGTGAGTATCTCGACAGGTTTCCCGGGTGGTCGCGTGTCGTCGTGACGACCGGTTGGCTGTCGGCGTCGGTCGACGGCGCGCCGGTCGCCGACGAGCGAATTGCGACCGACCCCGAGCGCTTCTGGGACTACTACCAGTCGAAGGTGCTGCCACGCATCTTCGACAACGTGATGAAGGTCACCGACAACCGGCCGCTGCCCGACAAGCAGCCGTTCCATCGCGACCTCGACGTCGAGGTCTGGATGAGCGAGCCCGATTTCAAGATTGGCGTGGACGAAGAGCTCATCTCGTCGCTCGAGGCCATCCACGAGGATCTCTACTTCGTGACGCTCGACTTCTTCGACGCGCTGGGGCGCACGACGACGAGGCGGCGGCTGGCGGCGCCGGGCAAGATCTTTCCGATCGTCCATCCCGAGCGCGCCGGCAAACCGGGAGAAGTGAAGATCCATTACGCCGGCAACGCGTCGACGAAGCCGAAGATTGAGGTCGCGTACAACGAGAAGTCGGTCGAGCGGCCGACGCGCCTGTCGCGCGACCTGACGAAGATCGAAACGACCGCTGTCGTCGTGAATCGCGTGGTTGCGCGGAGCGATCGCCTCGGCGAGATCGGCCTGGACGTCGAAGCGAAAGACGATCGTGAAGCGGCGCGCGCCGCCGATGCGCTCGACGCGCTCGCGCGACTGCACGCCGCGGGTCTCTATCGCGACGCGTTCTCGTTCGATCACGTCGATCGTGTAGCAGTGACGATCGGCTTGAAGGACGTGCAATCGCGCCGGGTACTGAAATCGACCGGCGTGTTCCCGCCTTCAAACGTGCGGACCGCTGACAAGACAGCCGTAGCGCACCCGCCTTCGCCCGTTCCGGGCTTCGGCGGGCCAGGGCCCTTTAGGGCTGCAGGCGGTAAACCGCTGGTCACCTGGGATCACATCATCAGCCCGGACGAGAGCGAGGCGCTCGTCGGTCAGCTCGCCGCGTATCCCGAGGTGAAAGCGTACAAAGCGGGACGCTCGTACCGCGGCCGCGACATCTCAATCCTGGAGATCACGAATCCGACGACGAGCGAGCTGGTGTCGCTGCCGAAGCTCTCGGCGTACAAGCCGACGATCTTCATCACCGGCCGCCAGCATGCGAACGAGGTGTCGTCGACCAGTCACATCCTGCGACTGGCCGAGCTGCTCGTCACCGACAAGAGCTACAAGGACATCCTCAAGAAGGTGAACGTCGTGCTGCATCCCGTCGAGAATCCCGACGGCGCGCAGATGGCGTACGACCTCCAGAAGCTGACGCCGACGCACATGCTGCATGCGGGCCGCTACAGCGCGCTCGGGATGGACGTCGCGTCACAGGTCGGTCTCGCGGATCCGCTGCTGCCCGAGTCGCTCGTGCGCGCGCGCGTGTGGCGCGACTGGCTGCCGGATATTTATCTCAACCCGCACGGCTACCCGTCGCACGAATGGGTGCAGCCGTTCGCCGGCTACGTGCCGCCTGGGTTCCGCACGTATCTCTCGACCCGCGGCTGGTACACGACCATCGGCACGCTGCGCGATCCGCGCTATCCGAATCACGGTGAAGCGACCGAAGCGCTGCGCGAGGCGATCGTCCGCGAGATCAACTCGAACGCCGACGTGCGCGCGATGGATCTCCGCCATCAGGCGCGGTACCGCAAGTGGGCGTACGGCTTCGGTCCGTACGTCTTCAATCAGGAGATCTACAAGGACACGGCGATCTACTACAGCGATCCGGAGACGGGTGAGCCGAGCGGCAGCCGTCGCGTCGGCGCCGGTCGCGGCGGCGGCCCCGCCGGCGAATTTGGCGGCGGCGGCCCTTCGACCCCTTCGACCCCTTCGACCCCTTCGACAAGCTCGGGGCAGGCAAGCTCGGGGCAGGCAGGCTCAGGGCAGGCGGCTGGCCGCTTCTCGATGAGCGCGTGGCCGCAGGTGACGTTCTTCAGCGGCGGCACCGAGGCGCCCGACGAAACCGCGCAGGGTGAATGGCTGAACCTGGTCGCCAAAGCTGGATTCTCGTACGTGATGGCCAACGTGAAGTATCTTCGCGACGGCCACTACACCGTGCAGCGCATCGAAGAGGACGCGACGCGCGACGCGGTGTCGCTGACGACGCTTCGGATTCGTCCGGTGATGCCCGGCAAAGCCCCGGCGACATCACCGAATGGGCGCACGACGACGACAACAACGTCTTCGACAGGGACAGGGACAGGGACCCGGACCGGAGGGAAGTAATGGGGGGCTCAATGCAGAAGACGCTGATCGGGTTCTTCGCCGCTCTCATGTGGGCGGCGCTCGCCACCACCGCCTACGCGCAGAACGCGCAGATTACCGGCGCCGTGAAAGACTCGAGCGGCGCGATCATTCCCGGCGCCACCGTCACGGCGAAAAACGTCGAGACCGGCTTGACGCGCACGGACGTGACCAATGGTCAGGGCGAGTACCGGTTGCCGTCACTGCCTCCCGGCCGGTACGCCGTTTCCACCGAGCTGATTGGCTTCAGTACCGAGACGCGCCCCGACATCGTGCTGATCATCGAGCAGACCGCGATCATCAACTTCGCGCTGAAGCCGGCGGCGATCTCCGAGACGGTGACCGTCACCGGCGAATCGCCGATCGTCGACATCACCAAGTCGGACGTGTCGACCTCGATCTCGACGCAGCAGATTCAGGATTTACCGGTTGCCTCGCGGCGCTGGATCGACCTCGCGATGCTCACGCCCGGCACCTCGCAGGACAACATCCGCGGATTCTTCTATCGCGGCAACGTGAACCTCGGTGGAGGCACGCGCGAGTACTCGAACATGTTCTATGTCGACGGTGTGAACAACACCTGGGCCGAGATGGGCGAGCCGCGCCAGAACTTCGCGATGGACGCCATTCAGGAGTTCAAGGTCTCGACCTCCAACTACAAGGCGGAGTACGGCCTCGCGACCGGCGGCGTGCTCTCGGTCGTGACGAAGTCCGGCACCAACCAACTTCACGGATCGGGACTCTTGTTCGTCCGGGACAAGGAGATCACGGCCGAAGAATATTTCCAGAAGCAAGCGGACATTCTCAATGATCTTCCGCTCGGCCCCTCCAAGCCCGCCTATCGCCGCTACCAGTACGGGGCACACCGCCGGCGTGTGGCCGCAGTACGACGGCACATTCCCGAGCAAGCAGAATCGGTGGACGTACAACGTGAAAGTCGATCACGAGCTCGCGTCCAATCAGAGCCTGTTCTTCCGGTGGGGCGCCGAAGACGAATACCGGCCGATTATCACGACCAACAGCACGACCGACCCGAGCGCGAGCTTCGACTTCGCGGTGCCGCGGCGGTCGGCCGTTCTCGGCCACTCGTGGGTCCTCAGCGACCGTTCGCTGACCGACATCCGCTTCCAATATGCGTTCGCGAAGTACGAAGTATCGCCGCCTTACAGCCACGGCGATTGGGAGCCGGCCGACTTCGCGCCGCGCCTTCCCTTTTGCACGCCGGTATTTCGGTATCCATCGATCACCGTCGGCGGCTGTGGCAATGCGCAAATGGGACCCGAGGGCCGCTGGGAGATCAAGGACGACTATTCGCATCTGATGCGGGCATGGGGCGGTAAGCATCAGTGGAAGAGCGGCTTCGATTTCAGCTACGTGCCGTTCGAAGGCGACAACATGGGTTCGCCGCTCGGGTCGTGGACGCTTCCAAAAGACACGCCGTACGACCCGAACGATCAGTCGACCTGGCCGACGCAGTACACCAATTCGCTCCCATACGACGTCCAGATCGGATCGTTCAACGAAAACCTTCCCGATCTACTCGGCAGGATTCAAGACAAGCTCGGACGCGACGGCACGTTCCCGTACGACATCTCCGTCTTTCCGCAGTCGCGCGCGTCTCGGGGCGATCACAACAACTTCGGGCCGCGCATCGGCGTGGCGTGGGATCCGGCCAACAACGGCATCACCAATGTCCACGTGGCCTTCGGCGTGTTCTACGACAACATGCGCACGCTGCAGAACTTCAACGAGCTGACGTGGCCGCAGTCCAAGTCGATCACGATCACGCGCCAGCAGGGCCTGACGTTCCCCGATCCGTACGGCGGCAAGACCCGCGATGCGTTCCTGTCGACGACGCCGCCAACGATCGCCATCGGCAGCAACGATCAGGTCAATCCGTACGCGCACCAATTCAACGTCGGCGTCAACCGGATGATCACGCGCGACCTCGCGATGACGGCTGACGTGACCGTCGTCAGCCGCTATTCCGATCGCGACACGGTCGAGATCAATCTGCCGGATCAGACGACGCGGGTGCGGCCGTTCCCGCAATTCCAGCGGGTGAATCTGTGGCAGTCGACCGCGGACAACACATACCGTGCGCTCTTGCTCAAGGTCGACAAGCGCATGTCCAACAAGCACCAGTACCTGGCGTCCTACACACTCAGCAAATCGAACGACGACGCCTTCACCAGCGCGCTCGTCGACCATTACGGCTACACCAAGTTGAAGCGCGCGGGCACGGCCGATCGCCGTCATCGGCTGGTGGTGAGCGGCATCTATGCGCTGCCGCTGGACATGCAGGTATCGGCGATCGGCGATTTCCGCTCGAGTCTGCCGTTCACCCCGTCGAGCACCGCCGGCGATTTGAACAATGACACCCTGACTGGCGATTTGCCCGCGGGCGTGCTGCCGGGGTCGGGATGCCGCAGCCTGAATCTCGACGCGATCAACACGTTTCGCCGGGCACGCGGACTGACCGACGTCACCACGGTCGACTGTCCGACGTTCGTCAACGTCGATCTCCGGTTCTCGAAATTCTTCCGAATCGGTCTCTCGCAGCGCGCGGAGTTCATCGCACAGCTGTTCAACGTGTTCGACCGCGCCAACTTCAACACGCCGAACACCAGCATCACGTCGACCAACAATACGAAAACGGGCCGTCCGCTGTTTGGGACGTCGACCGGACTGCTGCCGAACATCAACGCGCCGTCACGACAAGCCGAGTTCGCGATCCGATTCCAATTCTGACGGCACACGTTCAGCGACGGAAGGCGCGAACGCACGAAGAGAACGATTCTTCTCGTGCGTTCGCGTGTTCGTGGTTGTCGCGCATGCTTCAATCGCAGCAGAGCAGACCTGTCGATAACGGCAATGCTGTTCGAATCCTGTGCACCAGTGAATGAATTGGCGTGCTGCGCGCGAGGCTTGTTGGACACCGCGTGCCGCAGAATCTCACCCTGACGCTGGCGCGCGATTTGCGGTTCGTGTGGCGCCTGATCAATCGCTCGTATCAGACGGCAGGGAGCACTCACATGGCGTCACGGGCGCGAATTGTGCGCGGCTTCTCAATAGCCATTCTGCTGTCACTCGCGCTGCCGCTGGCGCGATTGACAGGACAAACCGATCCACCGCCGCAGTGGTACTGCGCGATCGATGTGGGGGCCATCAACAGAAACCGCTTTGTCTACGGGCAGGTCAATACCGAATGCACGTACAACTGTCCAAGCTGGTACGACCCGTGGACGTGGGCGTACGGCGATAGCCACATGTGGGGCGGCTGGTCCGTCGACTCCGACTTCGGACCGCGCCACACCGACTGGCAGTATCTCGGCTGGAACGACGGCTACAACACATACTGTCCCGCGGAGCGCCTGTATCCCGCCGAATGGAACAGTTGTTACAGCGCCTCGCTTCCCGGCCAGTCTTCCGAATTCAACTGGCCTCCGGGCGTCTGGACGCAGCAGATGTCAGCATCCGAGCAGGGATACGGTTCCGAGGAACGACTGTTGGGCGCGATCGAGCCGTACGACTCGAACGGCGACGGCCAGGCCGATGCCGGCGGCTGCCAGCCCTACGACGGTTTCCAAATGGCGTACGCGAACAGTTTCATGGACGTCTACGAAACCGATCCGCTAGGCGACGACTATGTGACGACGCTGACGCTTCCTTACATGACCGTCACGCTGAGCTGTCCTGATTACAGCCGGTGCGTGGCGACGTCGTCGCAATGGTATCCCACCAATTCGAATGGCATCACGTCGACCGAAGTGCAGCTTCGCGTAAGCGCTGGTTACGTCACATCTCGGTGACGAGAGAATAGAGGTCTGCCGTGCGATGGTATTTCCTCCTCGCGATGTGCGTCATCGTCGGATTGATCGCGGCGCGTCAGGTGCCGGTGTCCGGCGCTCCCGTTCCGCTTGTTGTCCGTCTGTCCGATCACGGTTCGGGCGGTCCGCTCGCGGGCATCGTCACCATTACGACCATATCGGCGGCCGCGCGCCGCATCACAACGGTCACGCATCGTGCGAATGCCGAGGGTGTCGCGTCGATTGTCGTCCCTGCTGGCTCCGTTCGAATCGTCGCGTGGTCCAACGGGTACTCGCCTGTCCAACTCGAGGCGGACGTTTCCAGTGCGATAACCAAGACCGTCCCGCTGCAGCCTTCGGGCGGCATCGCTGGCACGCTCGTTGACGAAAATGGTGGGCCTGTCTTTGGCTCGGTTCGGCTCAAACCGACGGGCCGCAGCGGATCGCCATTCGTCTTGAGCACGCACACCGACGCGGCCGGCCAGTTTCTCATCAGGAACGTCGCGACGAACACTCGCTACGAGGCATCGGTCAATCCTGACAGCTGTCCTGCTGTCGACGGCGGGCAGATCAGCCTGACGCCGGGTGAGCGGCGATCGGACGTCGTCCTGCGAACCGTTGCGTGCAGCCCGTAGCGGCGCACGTCACGTTCATTGAGGCTTCGCACTCGGAGAAGGGCCTATAATACCGACCTCGCGCGCTCACTTCTTTCCTGCGCGCGTTTGAGGTTCCAGTGTCAGTCCTCCGTCGTGGCGTCCACGTCATGTTTGCTGGCGTGATGCTGGTCGTCTTGTGTCTGCCGCCGGCCGGCGGATCGCAGTCCACGCCGCCGGCCGCAGCTCTCGCCACGTTCTTCAAGCCCGGCGTCGTCTTCCAGGATCGCAACAGCGACGGCGCGATCGACTACGTCAATGCGCGGATCGTGCTGGCCGAGGAACCGACCGCCGGCGAGCTGGCGGCGGCAGCCGACGTCGCCGCGCGACTGGGATTCGAAACGTCCGCGATCGACCTTCCTCTCGTAGCGCGAAGCCTTCAGGCGAGCGGCAGCGGCTCGGCGGAAGCCGTCGCCCTACGCGATGCACCCACCATCTTCGTCGGCGCGAAGTCGCTGGTTGGATCCGGCACGACCGCGGGCTCGCTCGGTGCCGCCAGTTTGAAAGCGGGCGAAGGATTGGTTGCGGCGTTCACCGCGTCGGGCCAGCCCGCCGTCGCGGTGCTTGGCGCGGACGAAGCCGGCTTCAGTGCCGCGGCGCTGATGCTCGCCGGTCACCTGCCGTACGTGTGGGACCAGAAGAGCCCGACCACCGACAAGATTGCCGACGACCTGAAGCAGTGGCTGACGGGGAAGGGCGTCACCGTCTCGTCCGCGCTCGCGCCCGCGGTTGTGGTGAAGAGCGGCGCCGATGGCGTCGATCGCATCTTCGTCGACGTGCAGATGGCGAACGGCGGCGACCTCTTGAAGGCACAGGTCGCGCTCAGCCAGTTGAAAGCGACTGGCGGTAAGGATCCGAAGCGCGCATTGTCGTTCGCCAACGTACGATCGGTCGTCGTCCGCGTGCGCGCGCCGGGTGCGGGCGCGGCCACGATCATCGATCTGCCGCAGGTTGCCGCTCCGCAGGCGGCCGCGACGCCGCCGACGTCGCCTCCCGGGCGGCGCCCCGGCGGCGGCACGAAGGAAAATTTCGACCTCTCGACGTTCTATTCGAATGACGGCGCATTCGCCGATTCCGACAACAACCTGATTCCCGATCGCGTCGACGTGATGCTCAGCGCCGACGGCGACGGCACGCAGGGCGTCGTCGATCTCGCCGCGCGGCTCGGTCTCGAATCGACCGGCGTCGCGCTGCCGATCGCGAAGGCGCCCAGGAGCATCACGTCGCCCGACAGCGAGCCGATCCTCGTGCTCGCCGGCGTCACGCATCCGATCGTCGACGAGCTGATCAAGAACAACAAGTGGGTCCGACCGTCGCTGCAGCCCGGCGAAGGCCTGATTCAGATCGTGAAGAAGGCGTTCGGCGAAAAGAGCGCGCTCATCGTCACCGGTGGCGACGCGGCCGGCGTCGATCGCGCGATCCGTCAGCTCGCGGAGAAGTTTCCGCACATCTGGTCGAGAGGCAAAGACCGCACGACGCTCGACGATGTCGAGGATGACGTCCGGAAGTTCGTGGCCGGACGATCGCCGGCCGGTCAGGCGGCCATGAGTTTGTACAAGATCGACAAGCTCGCGACGCAGCTGCAAGGCAAGGATCTCGCGAACGCGGACGTGAAGGTGTTCGTCGAGAAAGCCGCCGACGGCTTGGCCGACATCGTCCGGCAGGAAGCGGCCGCAACGATCAAAGCGGGCACGATCGCGATCGATGTGCAGAACCTCGACGTCCAGAAAGGCCGGCCGATCGTCAACGATGAATTCGACGTCGCGTCGGAAGTCGACGAGTTCTGGACGAAGCTGCGGACGAAGGTGATTCCCGCGATCACCGCGATCAAGAAAAAGAAGCCGCCCGTCACGATTGAAGCGCGGCTCAGCGAGCCGCCCGAACTGCGCAAACAGATCGAGGAGCAGGCGCGCGCGGAACTGATCAAAGCCGGCGCGGACGACACGGCGACGGCCGTCACCGTGCTCTCCGCCTACAAACAGGGCTACGGCTGGCTGTACGACATCGTCCGGCCGGCGCTTGCGGGGAAGCCGGTCGAGTCAATCACGATCCGCTTCGCGGAAATCGGACCGCCCGCCGGCTGGAAGCAGCAAGGGATGTTCGTGCCGACGCGCTGGCTGCTCGAGCTGTATCCGATCGACGAGATTCTCGCGAGCGAGCTGAATCTCGACGTCAAGAAGATCAAGTTCGAGAAGATGCCAATCGGATCGCCGGCGTACGAAGTGATCGCGACGGGCGCTGGCGGCGCCGAGCTGTTGCGCCGGACGTTCGAGCCGAAGCTCGTCGAGCGTCCGTTTTTCGATCGCTTCCCCGACTACGAGCGCGTGCGCGTGACGACCGGCTGGATCAAGGCGGACGCGGCGGGACGGACGATGGTCGACGAGCGGATCGCCACCGATCCCGAGCGCTTCTGGGATCGCTTCCAGGCGAAGACGCTGCCGGCTCTGTACGACCACGTGATGGCGCTCGGCAAGGGCAAGCCGCGCGCGGAGGATGCGCCGTTTTTCGGCGAGATGACGGTCGACCTCACGCTGAGCGAGCCCGAGTACCGCCTGCCGGTCGATCAGGAACAGATCTCCTCGCTCGAAGCGATCCACGAGGAGATCTACTTCAACACGCTTCATTTCTTCGACGTCATGGGCCGGTTCTCGCGCGGCGCCGGGCTTGCGTATCCGGGCCGCATCATTCCCGTGATGCATCCCAAGGCCGACGGCAAACCTGGCCACGCGAAGATTTCCGTCACCGGTTTCGACGCGCCGCGACCCTCGGTCGTCGTCGAGTACACCGAACGGAACGGCCGGCGCGGCGACATGCGGCTCGACATCCCGAAGATTGCCGTCGACCGTCCGCAGACGCTGGCGGCAACCGTGCGCGCGGGAAAGGACGGCGTCGATCGACTCGATCTGCGCGTCAAGGTCGACACGGAAAAGGACGACCGCGACGCGCTCATTCAGCGCGCGGCCGACGAGCGCGTCGACCGCACGGTCATCTCCGCGGAGCAGGTGCAGGCGGTCGTCGCGAACCTCGATCGCCTGCGCAAGGCAGGCCTCTATCGCGACGCGCTGGCGTATCACGATCTCGGCGGCCTGCGCGTGACGATCGGCTGGGACCACGATGCCAAACCCGCCGACATCGTCGCGTCAGTCGACGCCGGCACTCCCGCGCCGTTCCCCGAGATCAGGAAATATGCTGCGGCGGGCTCAATGCCCGCCGGCGCCACCGGCGGCTCAATGGCGCGGACCGCGGGCTCAATGCCCGCGGGTGAGATTGTCCAGTGGGACACGCCCATTCCGCCGCCCGAGGCGTACGGCATTCTCGCGAAGATGTCGACCTTCAAGGAGGCGACGGTCTACAAAGTCGGGCAGAGCTATCTCGGCAAAGACGTCTGGGCCATGGACCTGATGCCGCCCATCGAGGCCTCGCACTGGTCGCAAGCGAAGCAGACGACGATGAAGCCGACGATCGTGTACTCCGCGCGCCAGCATGCGAACGAAGTCTCGTCCACGAGTCACGTGCTGAAGATGGCGGAGCTGCTGCTGACCGATCCCGCGTATCGCACGAAGCTGGACAAAGTGAACGTGGTCATCCATCCGATCACGAACGCCGACGGCGCGCAGCTCGCGTACGACCTTCAGAAGATCAATCCGACGTACATGCTGCACGCCGGCTATCTCGGCGCGCTCGGCGTCGACGTGACCAATCAGCAGTGGGACGCTGATCCGATCTATCCCGAAAGCGGCATCCGCCCGAAGATCTGGCGCACGTGGCTGCCGGACATCTTCCTCAACCCGCACGGCTATCCGACGCACGAGTGGGTGCAGCTCTTCTCGGAGTACGCCGCGTGGGTCCGCACGCGCGCCGTCGAAACGCGCGACTACTGGACGATGCGCGGGTGGTGGATGCCGGGGTTCGCGTGGCTCGACGATCCGCGCTATCCGCGGCACAAGGACGAGCAGATGAAGCTGCTCACCATGATCACGGAGTACGCGAAGGCGGCGCCCGGCACGGTCGCGCTGAACGAGCGCGCCTACGATCGCTACAAACGTTACAGCTTCGATTTCGATCAGAAGAACTTCAAGCTCGATTTCACCAACGGCGTGCTGATCTACAAATCGATCAAGGGCGCCCGCGCGAACCCGCAGGCAACCGACTTCATGGCGCGCAACCCCAACGTCACGATTTGGGACGGCAGCACCGAGGCACCGGACGAGACCGCACGCGGCGACTGGATGAAGCTGGTCGCCAACGCGGGTCTGCAGTGGGACAAGGCGATTCTCGAGTATCTCGTGCAGGGCCGTCACGAAGTCGAGCGCAAGGTCGAGCCGTTCTGGAATGGCGTCACCCTGTCGATGAACAGACCGAGACCGCCCAAACCAGCTAAGACCGCCGACGAAAAGAAGACGACGGATCCGAGTTAGAAGCGCCTGCGGCCATGCCGAGCGGTCCGCCGCGAGGCATCAGCGACAGCTCGCGCCGGGGGTGGGGCCCCGGCGCCAGTGAAAAAAAGATGGCGGGTCCAGACAGCATGCGCATCGACATCAATTCGGACATGGGCGAATCGTTCGGGGCCTACACGATCGGCCACGACGCAGGGCTCATGAAGTCGATCACGTCGGCGAACATCGCCGCGGGATTTCACGGCGGCGATCCGTCGGTGCTGCGCGAGACGATTCGGATGGCGAAGGCGCACGGCGTCGCGGTCGGCGCGCATCCCGGCTATCCCGATCTCGTCGGCTTCGGCCGCCGCGCGATGGCGGTGTCGCCGAAGGAAGCGGAGGACTTCTGTCTCTATCAGATCGCCGCCGTCGCCGGCGTCGCGCAGGCCGAGGGCGTGCGCATGCAACACGTGAAAGCGCACGGCGAGCTGTTCAACGTGGCGGCGAAAGATCGAGAACTGGCGATGGCGATTGCGCGCGCGGTTGCGGCGTTCGACAGGTCGCTGATCTTTTTCGCGATGCCTCGATCGGAAATGCTGAACGCGGGGAAGGCGATGGGACTCCGTACCGTCACCGAAGTGTTCGCCGATCGCGCGTACGAGCCCGACGGCTCGCTCGTGTCGCGGCGCAAGCCAGGCGCCGTGATCCACGATGCCGACGCCGTCGTCGCGCGCGCCGTACGGATGGCGAGAGATCGATCGGTCGTCGCGATCGACGGCTCGGTCATCCCGCTCGAAGCGGACACCATCTGCGTGCATGGTGATACGCCCGGCTCGGACGATCTCGCGGCAAGAATCCGCGCCGGCTTCGAAGCCGCCGGCATCACCGTGAAGCCGGTCGGACAACCCTAACTAATGGCCACGCTGCAGACCTCAGCCCTTCGCCCCCAGCCCTCGGCAAGCCCTGAGCAGGTCCTTAGCCCTGACGACCGAAGTCTGTTCGGGTGGTGGCGTCAGGCGGACACGCGCGCGCGTCGCGCCTTCGTCGCGGCCGCGCTCGGGTGGATGCTCGACTCGTTCGACGTGATGCTGTACGCGATGGTGCTCGCGGCGCTCATCGAGGATCCGACGCTGCGCTTGTCACTTGGGATGGCGGGCATCCTCAACTCGGTGACGCTCCTGGCCGCCGCGGGCGGCGGCATCGCCTTTGGCGTCATCGCCGATCGGATCGGGCGCAAGCGTGCGCTGATGGCGGCGGTGCTGATCTTCTCGATCTTCACGGCGGCCTGCGGCTTCGCGCAGTCGGCGGTCCAGCTCGCGGTGTTCCGCATCCTGCTCGGCCTCGGCTTTGGCGGCGAATGGGCGACGGGCGCCGCGCTCGTCTCCGAATCGTTTCCCGCGAAGCACCGCGGCAAGGCGCTCGCGTTCGTGCAGAGCTCGTGGGCGATCGGCTACGGCCTCGCGGCGCTGGTCAACATGATCGTGATGCCGCTGTGGGGCTGGCGCGGCGTGTTCTTCGTCGGTGTGCTGCCGGCGCTCTTCACGCTCTGGATTCGCCGAAAGGTCGAAGATCCGCCGCTCTGGAAGTCCGCGGCGCCTGCCGAGCGCGGCCGCTTCAGCCTGCTGTTCGAGCCACGGACTCGTCGCGTCACGATTGCCATCGCGTTGATGAACTCATGCTGCCTCTTCGCGTGGTGGGGCCTCAACGGCTGGGTGCCCGCGTATCTGCGGCTCTCACCCACGCAGGGCGGCATTGGCCTCGCCTCGTCGACGATGTCGTGGTTCGTGATCGCGATGCAGGTGGGGATGTGGTTCGGCTACGTGAGCTTTGGGTTCATCGCCGACGCCATCGGCCGCAAGCGCACGTACGTGATCTACCTCGTCACCGCCGCGGTGCTGCTGCCGATCTACGGCTTTCTGCGCGTCCCGACCGCATTGCTCCTGCTCGGTCCGTTGGTCGCGTTCTTCGGCACCGGCTACTTCAGTGGTCTTGGCGCGCTCGTCGCCGAGCTGTATCCGACCACCGTGCGCGCGACCGCCGCGGGCTTCTGCTACAACTTCGGACGCATCGCGAGCGCCGCGGCGCCGTACACCGTCGGATCGGTCGCGGCCACACGCGGTTTCGGCGTCGCGTTCACGATCGCCGGAGCCGCGTTCCTCCTCGCCGCGGTTGCGTGGATTTGGATCCCAGAGACGCGTAATCGCGAGCTTGTGTGATGAGATTTCAGATTTCAGATTGCAGATTTCAGATTGGATTTCAGATTGGATTGGCGGATTGGAATCCGCAAATCTGCCATCAATCTGAAATCTGAAATCTGCAATCTGAAATTTCGCGCGCTCAGGTCCGGCCGTCACGCACGTACTTGTTGAAGTGCTCCAGCGTTCGCTGCCACGCGAGCTTCGCGGCGGCCTCGTCGTACCGCGGCGTTGTGTCGTTGTGGAAGCCGTGCTGCGTGCCGTCGTACACGTACTTCGTGTACGTCTTGCCGTTCGCCTTCAACGCATTTTCAAATGCCTCGATGCCGCTGTTCACGCCCTGATCGTTCCCGGCGTAATGCAGCATGAGCGGCGCTTTGATCTTTGGCACGTCGTCCGCGCCCGGCTGACGGCCGTAGAACGGCGCGCCCGCCGCGAGGTCCGCGCCCAACCGCACGGCGAGGCTGTTGACGACGCCGCCGCCGAAGCAGAAACCGACCGCGCCGATTTTGCCCGTGCACTCAGGTCGCGATTTGAGCCAGTTCGCCGCGGCGACGAAGTCCTCGAACATCTTCGGCCCGTTCACGTCGCGGAATTTCACGGCGCCCTGTTCATCGTTGCCCGGGAAGCCGCCGACTGACGTCAGACCATCCGGCGCGAAGGCGACGAAGTTCGCCACGGCGAAACGCCGCGCCACATCCTCGATGTAGGGATTGAGCCCGCGGTTCTCGTGGATGACGAGGATGGCGGGCAGCTTGCCGCTGGCGTTCGCCGGCCGCGCGAAGTACCCCTTGATGCTGCCATTGCCCTGCGGAGACTGCACGGTTTCGTAGCCGACCTTGATCCGCGCGTCGTCTTTCGGCACCTGCTGCGCCCACGCGTAGTTCGGTCTGAGGCCCTCGAAGATCGCCGCCACGGTCAGGCCGCCGACTGCGAACTTGCCCGCGCGATCCAGAAAATCGCGGCGGCTGATGTCGCCGTGCTGGTACTCGTGAAAGAGATCCAGCAGCTCCTGTGGGTAGTCGGACGCTTTTTTGCGCTCCATCGGATGACTCTCTTTCTTCACTGGCGCTGGGGCCCCACCCCCAGCGCGAACTGACGCTGACACCTCGCCGCGGATTCCCATGTCCGCGGCTCGGTGTGGCCGCGGGCGCTCTTCACTGGGGGTGGGGCCCCACGACTGTTTTCCTATCGCGGCGGGGACCCCACCCCCGCCGCTGTTGCTCGGTGCCGTGCACCTCGCAACGGCTCACGGCTGTCGCGAACTGACGCTGACACCTCGCCGCGGATTCCCATGTCCGCGGCTCGGTGTGGCCGCGGGCGCTTGCGGGCCCGTCCAACAGAGGCGGAGATCGCGGGAGTATACTGCGGCGTGCGGTCGATCGCGCTATCGGCGTTGCTGCTGGCGGCGACGGTATCGAGCGGCTGCCTCGTCCTCGCCCTGCAGCCCGCCTACGACTCGGAATCGGTCGTGTTCGACGAGGCGTTACTCGGCCAGTGGGAGAACGCGGACGACGGCGCGAAAGCCGCGATTGACCGGGGCGAGTGGCGATCCTACAAGATCGCCTACACGGACCGATTCTCGACGCGGACCTTTCAGAGCAACCTCACCAAGATCGGCGCGGCGACCTTCCTCGATCTCACCGAGATGCGCGGCGTCGACCCCGGTCCCTATCTCGTGCCGGTTCACGGCGTGTTCCGAATCACGGTCAGCGGCGACACGCTGACCGCGTCGCCGCTCGACTACGTGTGGTTCATGCGCGCGATGACGGAGAAGACGCTGAAACGGCTGGCAGTCGCCGTCGACGATCGCCGCAACATCGTCATGACCGCGCCGACAAGCGAGATTCGCCGCTGGCTCGCGGGCGCGCCCGACGCCGCATTCAGCGCGGCGGTCACGTTCACGAGACAGCGTTGATCGCCGGCGGCCAGT
This sequence comes from Acidobacteria bacterium 13_1_40CM_65_14, assembly GCA_001917905.1. Taxonomy (GTDB): domain Bacteria; phylum Acidobacteriota; class Vicinamibacteria; order Vicinamibacterales; family CAVVIG01; genus QHWF01. The sequence goes on along the minus strand of MNEX01000144.1, from coordinate 21,631 downwards.
CGTGGCGCACGCCTTCCGCCTTCGCGTAGAGCGGCGGACCACCGTAGGCGGAGGGTGGTCAGGCCTGCCAACGGCCGCCGGGCAGCCCTGAAGAGCTTGTGAAAGAATCACGTTGAACGCAAAGATCGCAAAGCGCGCAAAGCCTCTTTTCGAAAGATTCTTCCTTTGCGGTCTTAGCGGCCTTTGCGTTGATGTGATTTCTTCACATCCTCTGAAGGGCTGCGCTACTGTACGGTGATTGTCCCGACCATGCCGGGATGGATCGTGCAGCGGTACGGGAACGTTCCCGCCGTGCTCATCGTCACCGGCGCGCTCGTCGCGCCGGGGCTGATGTTCCCCGTCTGAAAACTCCCGGCGTCCTGCGTCGCGTTGTGCGTGATCGAATCCGCGTTCCGCCACGCCACCCGCTGACCGACGCGCATCGTCGACGGATTCGGCGAAAAGGATTGAGCGCCGTTGTTGCCCTGGATGTTGATGGTCACGTCGGCCGACGTCGTCGGAGCCGACGGCGTTGACGAGCCGTAGGAGCTCGACGAACCGCACGCGGCCGACACGACCGTCGCCGCCAGCAGCGCGAGAGCGAATAAGCGTGTCATAAAACTCTCAGGTGAATGAGCTGTGCTCATTTTATCCGCACGAGCTCGCCGGAGTACTCAGACGAGACGCGTGAGGATGTCGGCGGGAACAGAAGATCGCAACTCGGGATAGCGCTCGAGTACTCTCGCGATGTCTGCGAGGTCCTTCTGTCGTTTGCTGCCGCGTCGTGTTTCGTCTTGAGCAGCCCAGATCTTTCCACGCAAGATATCATCCACGGCGGCGACTGGTAGGTCGAAACCGAGCACAGAACGTGTCGTGGCACGGTCGACGAACGTCGCATATCGCGGATCCAGCTGGATCTGGATCCGAAGATTCGAATCCTTGTCGGAGACGTTGAGGCTGTGCGGAAAGCGCTCGAGCGCAAACGTGTCGGCCAGCAGCGCTTCGATGTCCGGAAGGCGATCAGCGGCGACGACCACATCCAAATCAAGGCTGACCACCGGCTCGACGTACGCGTTCAATGCCTGTCCGCCAATCAGGCAAAAGGGCACGTCGTGACGCCGTAGCGTCTCGAAAAACCGCTCGAGCACATTTGAGCGGTCCACCGTCACGGCTTTCCAGAATTCCGCGGCGCGCATCGCTTCATTCTATCCGGACTATTCGATCACTCACGTGAGGAAAGCGATCGAAGACCGCGGGGTCGTGACCGGGAACCACGAGCCGCGGATCGCTCGCGAGGCTGCGCATCCGATCCTGCGCGCGCAGGTTCGAGACGCCGTCCAGCGTCTGCGCGATCGGCTTGCGCGCGTCGAGGTTCTCGTAGAGATACATGTTGTCGGACGCAATCACCACAGTCGCCTTCGGCGTCTGGACGCCGACGTACTGCGACGCCCATGTGTGTTTGCCGCCGACGTTGAAGCTCAGTCCTGAGACAGTCGTCTCGTCGTCTCCGCGCACGAACGAGACTTTCCCCGCGATGTTCCGCTTGACGATGGCCTGCACGTCGTCCGGATCGATGCCGCCGTGTGTGTTCGGCGACTGCCACGCGTCGCCGGTGTAATAGTCGTACTCGTCTTTCTGAATCCAGACGCGCGCCGACGGAAACAAGTCGATTCCGCCCGCGTGATCCCAGTGCATGTGCGAGACGATCAGATCGGTGACGCTCTCCGGTTTCAATCCGAGCGGCGCGATCGCGTCGGACGGCTTGATGTAATCCTTGACGGCGAATTGGCGAAAGTACTGCTCGCGATGAAATCCCGAGTCGACGATCGCGACGCGGCCGTCGATGCCTTTGAGCACCCAGATCATCATCGCGATGTCCATCCGCCGCGCCGGGTCGGCGCCGGCGACGAGGCTCGCCACGCGGAAGTTCGCGATCGTCGCGAACCGCACCGCGTAGACCTCGTACTTGTCGACGTCGCCGCGCAGCGGCGCGACCAACAGCAGCGCGACGATCAGCGCGAGGCCAGCAAATCGCAAAGCAGCGCCTGCGGCCACACCGAGCCGAGGACTGTGAATCCGAGGCGAGGTGTCAGTGTGAGTTGGCGGGGGGGGTGGGGCCCCGCCGCCATTGGAAAAAAAGTTGGCGGGTCTCCGGCGTGCCTGCCCATCCTGCCTATCCTGCCTTTTCGTCTCTCAGCGCTCTGCGGAGGATTTTCCCGACCATCGTTTTGGGGAGATCGGTTCTGAACTCGATCTTCGACGGCACCTTATAGGGTGCGAGCTTTTCCCGACAGTACGCGCGCAGCTCCTCTTCGGTCGCCGACTGTCCGGCGCGGAGCACCACCCACGCCTTCACCATCTCGCCCTTCGCCTGATCGGGCACGCCCGCGACGCCGACTTCCGCGACGGCCGCATGCGCGGCGATCACCTCTTCGATTTCACGCGGCCACACCTGATAGCCGCTCGTTTTGATCAGATCCTTCATGCGATCGACGATGAACAGGTACCCGTCCTGGTCCAGGTACCCGCGGTCGCCGGTGTGCAGCCAGCGGCGCGTGCCATCCTGGTCGGCGTGCTCGCGCAGCACGTGCGCGGTTTCGTCAGGCCGGTTCCAGTACTCGACCATCAGTTGCGGCGCGGAGATGGCGATCTCGCCGAGCTCGGTCGGCGGCAGGATGCGCGTGCCCTCGTCCGCGTCGTAGATGCGGACATGTACGTCGGGCAACGGCATGCCGACCGATCCGAGCTTGTTCGGACCTTTCACCGGGTTCACGCAGAGTGCCATCATCGCCTCGGTCAACGAGTAGCCTTCGACGATCCGCGCACCGGTCATCGATTCGAACCGGTTCTTCGTTTCCGCCAGGAGCGCCGACGCGCCGGAGAAACACAACCGGATCGACGTGAAGTCGACCTTGCCGGCCCGCACGTCGGGATGATTCAGCAGTCCGTTGAAGAGCGTCGGCACGCCGTTGAAGAACGTCGGCTTCACCTTCCGGATGGTCGCCAGCAGGTCGGGCAAATCGCGCGGGTTCGGCACCAGCGCGATCGCGCTGTTCTGCACGATGGCGAGCGACTGCACGCCGACGTTGCCGTACACGTGAAACATCGGCAGCGGCAGAAAGCTGACATCGTCGGGACCGCGCAGCGCCGAGGCGTTCCACGTTTTGATCTGCGTCGCGGCAATGACGTACGCGCCGTGCGTGCCGAGCACACCTTTGGGCGTGCCCGTGGTGCCGCCGCTCATCAACAGGACCGCTGGATCGGACGGCGCGAGCGGGACGGCCGGTGGCCGATGACCGCGATTGACGAGCAGCAGGTGCGCGAAGTCATGGTCGCCGGGCGCGAGCGTGATGCGATCGCCGTCGCGCGTTTCGCGCAGCAGCGTGAAGAGGAGCCGCAGGATCGGCGGGAAGTACTCCTTGATGTTCGTCGACATGACGCGCCGCAGCGGCGTGCGTTTCTGCACGTTCTTCACGCGCGAATAGAACCGCGAGAGCGTCACGATGGTCTCGATGCCGCTCTCGCGCAGCGGCCCTTCGAGCTCGTGCTCGGTGTAGGTCGGGTTGAGCGGTGCGACAATCGCCCCGAGCTTCCACGCGCCGAATTCGGCGATGAAAAACTGCGGGCAGTTGGGGAGCAGCAGCGCCACGCGGTCGCCGCGTTTCACGCCGAGCGCGGCGAAGGCGGACGCGCAGGCGTCGCTCAACCGATCGAGCTGACCGTACGTGATCGTGGCGCCTTTGAAGAGCAGCGCCGGCCGATTCGGCCGCTCGCGAGCGGCATCCGCCAGATAGTCGACGAGCGTGCGGTTGGGATAGGGCGCGAGGGTTGCGGGGACGCCTTCGTCGTAGTGGGAGAGCCACGGCGCCGGATTCATGGTCCGGCGCGATTCTACAACGTGGCCCTTCTCTGCGGTCTTCGCGGTGTTTGCCTTCTTCGTTCGACTACTGACTACCGGCTGCTGGTCTTGATCCGGTACGTTCCGTCGTCCATGCGTTCGCGGAACGCGCCGTGGCAGCCGGCGCACTGCTGACCGAGCGTGCCGGCATGCGTCTTCGCTTCGTCCCAGTTGCCGGTCGCGATGGCGGCGCTGATCTGTTCGGAGAGCTTCCGGGCCTCCTCGGCGAACTTCGTCGCCTCGGGTTTGCCCTTCGGCTTCCAGAACGCTTCGGTCTGGACGAACGCCTGCTTCAGCACGTTGGCGTTCTCTTTCGCGACCGCCATGTCGCTCTTGTCGAGTGCGCCGCGCAGCGCGGTGTTCGCCGGGCCGACCTGCTTCATGATTTTCGACAGCGCTTCTTCTTCGGCTGTCGGCGGCGGCGGCGGCCGCTTGGCGACGTCGACGCCTGCCACGGTGATCACCGACTTGGCCAGGATGACGGGATGGCCTTGGTACTTGGCGACGACCTCCGGCGTGACGTCGAGTTTGTACTCTTTGGTGAGCTCAGCGCCTTTCTTGCCGATCTCCAACGGATCGAGATGCACCACCTCGCCGATGATCGTGACGTACGCGTTCGGCGTCACCGGCTCCATCAGCGTCGGCGCGATGACGATGACGTCCTTGCCCGTGCTCTTCGTCTTGTCCTGATCGATCGAGAAGGCGAGCTTTGAGAACGTCTGCTCGACGGCGCCGGTCACGGTGACGAGCTCGCCGTAGTAGGTGTCGGCGTGATCGGCCAGCGTGCTCGCCGCCAGCGGCACGTACGGCTTGGCCGGCGCGCCCGGTACGGCCGGTGGCGTGGCGGGCATTCCCGCCGGCGCGCCCTGCTCGCCGCCGCGGCCGCGTCCACCGCGCCCCTGCTGCTGCGGCGTCGGCTGCTGCGCCGCGATCGAGACGACGAGCATCGCGCACGCGATGACGATCAACGTCGATGATTTCAGATGGTGCATGAATAACTCCTTGGTTCGGAGAACGATTCTATCGAGGGTAGCGGCCGGAGGCTAGTGTCGGGTCTCCGAAGTTCGTGGTCGCACGGAGTGCGCGTTTAGAGGGGCGTCGTCGGCGCGAGCAGCATCAACAGCAGAGCCTTCTGCCCATGCAGCCGATTTTCGGCCTGATCGAACACGACCGACGCCTCCGACTCGAAGACGTCGGCGGTCACTTCCTCGCCGCGGTGCGCGGGGAGGCAGTGCATGAACAGCGCGCCCGGCTTCGCCAGCGCCATGAGGTCCTCGTTCACCTGGTAGGGCGCGAAGATCCGCCGCCGCAGTTCGGCTTCGTCCTCGTGGCCCATGGACGTCCACGTATCGGTGTACACGGCGTCAGCGCCGGCCACGGCGTCGGCGGCGTCGCTGAAGAGGCGCAGCCGCGCGCCGTGACGCGCGACGCTCGTCGCCTGCTGCACGACCGTGTGCGGAAGCTGGTACGCCTCGGGGCTCGCGATGTGGACGTGGACGCCGAGCATCGACGCGGCATGCGCCAGCGACGTCGCGACGTTGTTGCCGTCGCCGACGTACGCAATCGTGCGGCCGCGGCATTGCCCGAAGCGCTCCTGCAGCGTCAGGAAGTCGGCGAGGGCCTGACAGGGATGCTCCTCGTCGGTGAGCGCGTTCACGACATGCAGCCGGCGCGCGGCCGCCGCGAAATCCTTCAGCACGTCCTGCGAGAAGGTCCGGATGATCACGCCGTCGACCCATCGCTCGAGATTGCGCGCGACGTCGGCCACCGGCTCGCGCGTGCCGAGCGCGACGTCGGGCTGCAAACCGACCACGTGGCCGCCCAGCTCGCGCACGGCGATCTCGAACGTCGTCCGCGTGCGCAGCGACGGCTTGTCGAAGAGCAGCGCGATGTGCCGGCCGTTCAACGCGTCGGCGGTCGGCGCGAGCCGGCCGAGCGCGCGGTCCGCCTTGAGCTGCGCGGCGAGGTGCAGGCAGCGTTCGAGATCTGTCGCATCGAGATCGAGAACCGACAGGAAGTCTTTTCGTGTCAACGTGGCTTGGGTCACGGCTGCTCCAACACAAAGGACACCAAGGACACAAAGGAGAGATGTTCCATCAGCGTTAGGTCCTGTAATCCGCGTTGATGCGCACGTACTCCGCGCTCAGGTCGCACGTCCACACCGTCGACGACGCCTGACCGGCGCCCAGATCGACGGACACGTCGATGTCCTTGCCCTGCAGGTACGCCGCCGCGTCGGGCGCCGCCTCGTCGTGCGGCCGTCCATCCTTGAACAGGACGATCGACCCGATGACGACCGCCGCGCGCGACAACTGGAACGCGACGCCGGCGCGGCCGGCGACGGCAATGAGCCGGCCCCAGTTCGGATCGCCGCCGTGAATCGCCGTCTTCACGAGCGGCGAGTTGGCGATCGCTTTGGCCGCGCGGCGCGCATCGGACCGCGTCGCGGCTCCGGTGACCGTCACGGTGATCAACTTCGTCGCGCCCTCGCCGCCGCGCACGATCCCGAGCGCGAGCTCGCGGCAGACGTCGCGCAGTCCGCCGACGAAAGCGGGATACGTGTTGTCGTCGATCTCGACGCCGCTGGCGCCGTTGGCGAGCAGCATCACGCAATCGTTGGTCGAGCACTCGCCGTCGACGGTAATCGCGTTGAACGTGTCGTCGACCGCCGCGCGCAGCGCGCGGTCGAGCAGCGGCTGCGGCATCGCGGCATCGGTTGTGACGAACCCGAGCATCGTCGCCAGGATCGGCTCGATCATCCCCGAGCCTTTGGCCATGCCGCCTATCGCGACGTCGCGACCGTCGATGGTCACACGCGTCGCCGCTTCCTTGGGAAACGGATCGGTCGTCATGATGGCGCGCGCCGCGGCCCATCCCTGTTCGGCGGCGAGCGCGGCCAGCGCGGCCGGCAGGCCGCGCCTGACTTTGTCAATCGGCAGCGCCACGCCGATCACGCCGGTCGACGCCACGAGCACCTGCTCGACGGGGCAGTTCACGAGGCGCGCCGTCTCGGTCGCCATGTCGCGCGCGACCTGCATTCCCTCATCGCCTGTGCATGCGTTCGCGCAGCCGCTGTTGACGACGATGGCGCGCGCGGTACCGCCCGATTGCTTGAGATGTTCGAGCGAGACGAGGATCGGCGCCGCCTGCGCCAGGTTGGTGGTGAAGACGGCCGCCGCCCCCGCCGGCGTCTCGGAGACGAGCAGCGCCAGATCGAGCCCCCCGTTGGACTTGACCGCTTTGATGCCGCAGCTGACGCCCGCAGCGCGGAAGCCCTTCGCGGCGGTCACGCCAGAGGGTGCCGTGATGACGGTGCCTGGCATTATCCGAGGGGCGCGGGCGACGCCGGAACGCCGTAGCCGCGTTCGGCATCGAACGCCGAATCGAGGGGGACCACCATCGCGTACTGACCGCACTGACGGAACTGCGGGCATTTCACGCAGTCCGTGAAGATTTTTTCCGCCAGCCACAGATGCGGCACGATCGAGAACCCCATGTGGATGAAGTAGCGGGGGGCATGCGTGAATGCGCAGAGCTTCTCGAAGCCTTCGCGCCGCGCGCGGCGCCGCAGCTCGTCGACGATCATCACGCCCACGCGACCGCCGCGTGCGTTGACGTCCACCGCGAGCGATCGCACTTCGGCCACGTGCGCGCTGAGCGCCGCGAGCTCGGCGCAGCCGACGATCCTGCGCCCCCGCACCGCGACGACGAACCGCGACGCGTGCGCCGTGAGCTCGTGGAGCGTCCGCGGCAGCAGATGCCCTTCCTCGCGATTCGCCTGAATCAACGTGTGCAGCTTCTTCGCGTCGGCCGCCTCGGCGGTCCGCAGCGTGATGCGGCCTCGAGTGTCCAGACTCCGACGTTCGCTGACATTTTCCGGGCGGGGCATCCCGTCTGGCTGCGTTGCTCCTCCCTCACATATTCCCGATATGCTCGGTCGTCGCGCCTTGCCAGCCGGGCGCCGCGCGCCGGAAAATTTGTCACCGAACTTCGGAGTCGGGACACTCGTCATGCGCCAGCTCCCACGGCGCCCAGCGCCGCATCGAGACGGTCGAGTGCTTCGTCGGCGTCCGCTTCCGTGATGATGAGTGGCGGCAGCAGCCGAACGACTCTTTCCGCCGTGCGATTGACGATGACACCCTGCTGCAGCGCGGCCGGCACGACGGGGGTTGCGTCGCGATCGATCTCGAGGCCCCACATGAGACCCATCCCGCGCACCTGCCTGACCATCGCGTGCTTCGAGGCGATCGATTTCAACCGCTGTTCGAAATGACGGCCGACGCGCGCGACCTGCGCCAGCAGTCCGCCGCCGACGAGCTCGTCGAGCACGCACAGCGCCGCGCGGCACGCGAGCAGGTTGCCGCCGTAAGTGCTGCCGTGATCGCCGAACGTGATCGTGTCCGCCACCTCCTGGCTGACGAGCGTCGCGCCGATCGGCACGCCGCCGCCGAGCGCCTTGCCGACCGCCACGAGATGCGGCTTGAGGCCGAGCGCGGCGAAGTAGAACGGATACCCAGTGCGCCCGAGTCCGCTCTGCACTTCGTCGGCGATGAGCAGCGCGCCCGTCTTGGAGCACGCTTCGGCAATGGCCGCCGCGAACGCCGGCGTCAGCGGACGGACGCCGCCTTCGCCCTGCACCGGCTCGGCGATGACGGCGGCGGTCGATCGCGTCACCGCGGCCTTGATCGCATTCGGTTCGTTGACGGGCACGAACTTGACGGTCGGGAGCAGCGGCTCGAACGGCGCGCGGTAATGCGCGTCGGATGTGACCGAGAGCGATCCGAACGTGCGGCCGTGAAACGATTCCTCGAGCGCGATGAACTCGGCGCGCGGCTCGCCCTTCGTGTGCCAGTAGCGGCGCGCGAACTTCAGGCACGCTTCGACCGCTTCGGTGCCGCTGTTGCAGAAAAACGCGCGCTGCAGCCCCGAGAGGTTCGCCAATCGCTCCGCGAGCTGCCCCTGATACGGGTGATAGAACAGGTTCGACGTGTGCAGCAGCGTTTGCGCTTGGTCCGTAATCGCGCGCGTCAGCGCCGGGTGCGCATGTCCCAGCGCGGCGACGCCGATGCCCGACAGCAGGTCGAGGTACTCGCGGCCGTCCGCGTCCCAGAGTCGCACGCCCTGCCCGCGGACGAACGTCACCGCGTTGCGGCGATACGTCTGGAGCACATGCCGCGACTCGCGCGCGATCACATCGTCAAGGACCATCGTCATTTTTTTATCTCTCGCGGGGCCCCACCCCCGCTCGCTGACACGCTCGCGCCGCAGCGCTCGCGCGTATCCAGAACAGAACGTCCAAGACAGTTGATCTCGCCGGTGCTCATGCTTCGGTAGCGCAGGCCTTCAGGCCTGCCCGTGATCCGCGTCGCCGCGTTCGGCGCGTCGCTGTTCGCCGCTGCGACGAGCGCCGACTCGGTGCGGCCGTCCACAATCACCACTTCGTCGACGCCGTTCGCGAGCGCGTGCTCGCACGCGCGCAGCTTCGCGATCATCCCCGCGGTCGCGGTGCCTTGGGCGACGAGCGCCGCGATGGCCGGCGCGTCGAGCACCGGGAGTGTCGCGCCGTTGTCGCCGAGGACTCCGGCGGTCGTTCCCGCCATCACGAGTCGCCGTGCGCCGAGCCGCGCCGCGAGATGCCCAGCCAATGTATCGGCGTTGACGTTGAACAACTGACCCTCGCGCCCCATGCCGATGCACGCGAGCACGGGAACGAAGCCGTCCTTCATCAGCGTCTGCAGCAGCCGCATGTCGGTGTCGCCACACGGCACGCCCACGCGCCCGAGATCCACCAGCCGGCCATCCACCGCGCGATGCGGGGCCGCTTGGTCCGACAGGCCGCAGCTCGCGTCGGCGCCCGTCAATCCCACGGCGCTCACCTTCGCCGCGTTGAGCGCCGCGACCAGCCGCGTGTTCACCGCGCCGGCCAGTACCGCGACGACCACGTCGAGTGTCGCTTCGTCAGTGATGCGCAGGCCGTCGACCTGACGCGTCTCGATGCCGGCGCGCTTGAGCGCCGCGTCGATCTCTTTCCCGCCGCCATGGATCATCACGACGGGCGCGCCCGACTTGACGATCGAAGCCACGCCGGCGACCACAGCCGCGAGATTGCCGCGATCCTCGAGGAGCTCGCCGCCGAGCTTCAGGACTAGGGGACGCGCGGACGTCACCGCCACGTCACGCTCCACTCTGTCAAAACTCTCCACCACCGAGGACACGGGGGACACGGACGATCGGTCTTGTACGTGTTTACCTCCGCGTCCTCCGTGTCCCCCGTGGTGGAGAGCTTCACGATCGTGGCGGAGAGCTTGACGATCGTGGTGGAGAGCTTCGCGATCACAACAAACCCGTCCGCTCGTCGAGACCCAGCATCACGTTCATGTTCTGCACGGCCTGCCCCGACGCGCCTTTCAGCAGGTTGTCGATCACCGAGACGAGGATCGCGCGGCCCGACGGATCGACGCGCCAGCCGATGTCGCAGAAGTTCGTGTGCGCGACGTGCTTGATTTCCGGGAGCGACGATCCGACCAGCCGTACGAACGTCGCGTCCTTGTACGCGCGCTCGAACACATCGCCGATCGCCTCCTCGGTCGTGCCCGGCGGCACGCGGACGTAGATGGTCGAGAGGATGCCGCGGTCGAGCGGCACCAGGTGCGGTGTGAACGTCACGGTGCGTCCGACGCCCTCCTCGATTTCAGCGCCGTGCCGGTGATTGAACACGCCGTATGCCGAGAGACTGCCGTGGCACTCCGAGAAGTGCGTCCGCTCGGACGGCGTCTTGCCGGCGCCCGACACGCCGGATTTGGCGTCGACGATGACGTCGGCGCCGGCGACGAGCAACCCGGCATCCGCGAGCGGCGCAAGCGCGAGGAGGGTCGCCGTCGGATAGCAGCCCGGATTCGCCACGAGCGGCGCGCGCGCCACCGCGTCGCGCTCGCGCTCCGTCAGCCCGTACGCGACGCCTGCCGGCAGCCGGTGCGTTTCGGGATACCACCGCGCCCGCACGTCCGCGTCGCGCAGCCGGAAGGCGCCCGACAGATCGATGACGCGAACGCCGGCGTCGACGAGCGAGGGCGCGATCTCGGCCGCCGCCGAATCGGGGAGCGCGAGGAACACGATCTCCGCGTCGCGCGCGAGCGTCTCGGGCGCGAGCGGCGTGATGGTCCCGTTCCAGACGCGCGTCAGCGCCGGCAGCTTCCGCGCGGAGGCCGACGTCGAGCCCGAGGACGTCGCCGCGGTGATCTGCACGGATGGATGACGCGCGAGCAGGCGCAGCAGCTCCTGACCGGTGTATCCGGTGGCGCCTGCAATCGCGATCTTCGTCGGCGACACCGGCGCCGCGGGCGACGGTGTCGCGCCGTGTGAGCGTGACGCCGGGGCCGCGCGAACGGGCTGGACGGCACTATGCATCGGGAAGCATACTTATACACAAAGTAATGATTTCGATCAACAAAAATCGATGTATACTCATCGCTCGCTCTGATGAAAGCGCGCCGGCAAGCCATCATCCTCGAACTGATCGATCGCGAGGCGCTCCAGAGCCAGGAGCTCCTGCGCCGCCGCCTCCATCAGCGCGGCTTCGAGGCGACGCAGGCGACCATTTCGCGCGACATCAAGGAGCTCGGTCTGGTGAAGCGCTCGGGCGACGGCGCCTACCAGCGGCCGGGCGTGGACACGCCGAATCCGGAGACGGCGCTCACGGCGCTCGAGCGCGCGGTCGCCGCGTTCCTGCGGAACGTCGAACGCGTGCAGCAGCTCGTCGTCATTCGGACCGGCCGCGGACAGGCGCAGGCGCTCGCCGAGGCGATCGATCGCGCGCAGCTTCCCGAAGAGGTCGGCTCCATCGCGGGCGACGACACGATTCTCGTCATCGCGCGCGGCGCGCGCGGCGCGGCGGCGTTGGTGAAACGGTTGAAGGAGTATTCGTCAGAGTGAACCCCTGAGAAGGGCTAAGAGCGCGCTGCAGCATGACAACTCGCCACCACGGAGGACACAGAGGCAATGTACTCTGTCGTCAGGTTTGAACCTCCTGTCCTCCGTGTCCGCTGTGGTGGAGATGTTGCGGCGGTAATTTCGCGACCCTAAGAGCTGAGGCCTAAGAGATGCAACGAATCGTCCTTGCGTACTCAGGCGGTGTGCGGAGCTCGACGGCAATCCCGTGGCTGGCCGAAACCTATGCCGCCGAAGTCGTCGCGCTCACGCTGGATATCGGGCAGGGCGGCGATCTCGAGGCTGCGCGCGACCGCGCCCTGGCGCTCGGCGCCATCCGCGCGCACGTGCTCGACGTGCGCGACGAATTCGCCCGGCACTATCTCATCCCCGCGTTGAAGGCCGATGCGCTGTACGACGACCGCCGGTCGCGAGCGAACGTGCTCAGCCGCCCGCTCATCGCGCAGAAGCTCGTCGAGATTGCCGCCATCGAGCAGACCTCAGCGGTCGCGCACGGAGCGCGGGCCGGCGATCCGCAGATCAGCCTGGCCGTGCGAGCGCTCGGCCCGGCGATTGACGTCATCATGCTCTCGCCCGACGTGCCGGTGCTCGCACACGCGCAGACTGGAGCGTTCGACCGCCTCGGCGTCGCGGCGAAATCGCCTGGCGAGTGTCCCGACGAGCCCGCGTTTGTCGACATCACGTTCACCCGCGGCGCGCCGGCGGCCATCAACGGCATCGCGATGCCGCTCGTCGATCTGGTGGGCAGCCTCGACATCATCGCCGGCGCTCACGGCGTCGGCCGCAGCGACGCGCTCGAATCTCCCGCAGCCATCGTGCTGCACGCCGCGCACAAGGACCTGCAGACGCTGACCATCACCGGGCAGGCCGATGCCTTTTCGCGGAGCGTCAGCCGTCAGCTCGCCGACATCATCGAGCAGGGATCGTGGTTCACGCCGCTGCGCGAGGCGCTGGAGGCGTACGTCGACAAGGTCCAGGGCGGTGTCAGCGGCGTCGTTCGCCTCGAGCTGTTCAAGGGCGACTGCGCGATCGTGGACCGCCGCGCGTCAGCCGCCGACGCCGGCGTCGCGACGCCGGTCCGCAAGCTGATCTTCACCGCCACGGCGAAAGCCTGACTGGCGACTGCGACTCGACTGTTGACTGGAGGCTGATGACTACGCTGTGGTCTGGTCGGTTCGAGAATGCTCCCGACGCTGCCACACTCGAGTGGGGATCCTCGTTCCGCTTCGACCGCCGTTTCTTCGAAGACGACGTGACGGGCAGCGTCGCATGGGCGCGGGCGCTGGCAAAGGCGGGTGTGCTGCCGGCCGACGAGGCGCGCCAGATCGAGCAGACGTTGACGGCGATCCTCGACGAAGGACGATCGAATCCGGCATGGGTCGACGGCCCCGACGAAGACGTGCACAGCTTTGTCGAGCGCGTGCTCGTCGAGCGGCTCGGCGATGCCGGGCGGCGGCTGCATACAGGCCGGTCGCGCAACGAGCAGGTGTCGCTCGATCTCAGGCTCTACCTGCGGCGGCGGATCCCGCTCCTGCAGCGCGCGATCGCCGGCGTGGTCGACGCGCTGGCGCAGCAGGCCGCCGCGGCCGGCGATGCGCTGATGCCGTCGTTCACGCATTTCCGGCCGGCACAGCCGGTCCTCGTCGCGCACTTTTTCCTGTCGCACGCCGCCCCTCTCAGGCGCGATCATGCGCGCCTCAATGGCGCGCTGGAAGAAACGGATGCCCTGCCGCTCGGCAGCGGCGCCGTTGCCGGCACCGCCTACGGCATCGACGTCGAGGCCCTCGCTCGCGACCTCGGTTTCTCGCGCGTGGTCGAGAACAGCATGGACGCCTCGTCAGATCGCGACTTCGCGGCGACGTTCCTCTATACGTGCGCGATGACGATGGTGCATCTCAGCCGGCTGGCGGAGGACCTCATCATCTTGTGCGGCGACGAGCATCGCTTCTTCGAGCTGTCGGATGCGCTCAGCACCGGCAGCAGCATGATGCCGCAGAAGAAAAACCCCGACCCGTTGGAGCTCGTGCGGGGCAAATCCGGTCGCGCGATTGGCCACTTGGTGGGACTGCTGACGACCATCAAGGGGCTGCCGACCGGCTACAACAAAGATCTCCAGGAAGACAAAGAGGCCGTCTTCGGTGCGGAAGACACGTTGAGCGGATGTCTTTTCGTCGTCCGATCCGTCGTGAGCGGCCTGACGCTCAATCGGGAACGGGCGGCGGCCGCGGCATCGGGCTTGCTCCTGGCGACCGATGTTGCGGACTACCTGGTTGGCCGCGGAGTGCCATTCCGTCGCGCGCATGAAATTGTCGGCGCGCTGGTTCGCAAGCTGATCGCGGACGGCCGTGATTTCGAGTCGTTGTCGCTCGAGGAATGGCGCGCCGCCAGCGAGCGGTTCGAGGCGGACGTCGTCACGCGTGTGACGCCCCGCGTATCGGTTGCCGCCAAGCACACTCCGCAGTCGACGGCGCCTGCGGCGGCGGATCCCGCTCCTGCAGCGCGCGATCGCCGGCGTGGTCGACGCGCTGGCGCAGCAGGCCGCCGCGGCCGGCGATGCGCTGATGCCGTC
>MNEX01000144.1:0-6830 GCA_001917905.1 Acidobacteria bacterium 13_1_40CM_65_14 | reverse complement strand
AGCCTCAGGGCGAGTCGATCGAGCCTCAGGGCGAGTCACTCGAGCCTGACGGCGAGTCACTCGAGCCTGTAGAAGAAGACGGGCCGGTTCACCGCCCGCTGATTCGCGCCTCCCTTCCGCGCCCGGAAGGGCAGCCTCCGCCCACGCGGCCCATTCCCGAATTCACCATCCGGCAGCCTGGCGGGCGCCCGAATCGCTTCCGTCCGCGTCATCAGCGCGGCGGTCAGCAGCAGCCATTCGGCAGCCGCTCGAACGGGAATATGACGGGCGGTCCTCCGCGTGGCGGCATGCGGCAGGGCGGCGGCCGGCCGCCGCAGGGCAACATGCCGCGCGTCGCGCGCCGCCACGGCCCGCCCGGACGCAAGCGGTCGAAATAGCGTTCAGCTCCCGGCTGTCAGCTCTCAGCCCTCAGCCTGACACCTATGTCCGATCTGTCCGGCAAGCACGGCCTCATCGTCGGCGTGGCGAACAAGCGGTCGATCGCGTGGGCGATTGCGCAGGCGGCGGCTGCTGCCGGCGCACGCCTTGCGCTGACGTATCCGAGCGAGCGGCTCGAAGAGAACGTCCGCGAGCTCGCGGCGAAGCTCGCGAATCCGCTGGTCGCGCCGTGCGACGTGGCGAGCGATCAGCAGATCGCGGATCTGGCCGTGACGCTCGATCGTGAGTTCGGCGGCCTCGACTTCTTCGTGCACGGCGCGGCGTTCGCGCCGCAGCCCGAGCTGTCGAATCCGTTCGTGCAGACGTCGCGCGAGGGCTTTCGCGTGGCGCTCGACGTCAGCACCTACTCGCTCATCGGTCTGACCCGCGCGGTCGCGCCGCTGATGGAGAAGCGCGGCGGCGGCAGCGTGCTGACGCTGACGTTCATCGGCAGCCACCGCGTCTTTCCGAACTACAACGTGATGGGCGTCGCGAAAGCGGCGCTCGAGTCGTCGGTCCGCTATCTCGCCGCCGATCTCGGTCCGCAGAACATCCGCGTCAATGCAATCTCCGCCGGGCCCATCAAGACGCTGGCGGCGTCGGGCATCTCCGGCTTCTCGAGCATCCTGCAGGTATATCGCGAGCGTGCGCCGCTACGGCGCAACGTCGAGCTGGCCGAGATCGCCGACGCGGCGACGTTCCTGCTCAGCCCCGCGGCCCGCGCGATTACGGGCGAAATCCTGATGGTCGACAGCGGGTTTCACGTCAGCGGCGGCATCTAAACGGCGTGTCTTCTCGAGCTTGCTAGCAGGCCGCTCCGTTGTCGCGGCCTCAAAATCACGTCGAAGCTCGTTGTGGCTAGTAGTAATCAGCAGAGACGGTCCACTTGTTGCACCGCATCAGCGCCATGATTCCAAGATTCTTGCTTCTCGTGTGTCTGGCGGCGTGCGCGTTTCCCGCATGCGGCGGCACCTCGATTCGGACCATGGACGCGGCCGGCGCCATGGACGATGCGACGATCACGGCGCGGGTGAAAACCGCGCTGCTCAACGATCAGCAGGTCGGCGCGACGAAGATCGACGTCAGCACGACCAACGGCGTCGTGACGATCTCGGGAACGGTGAGGAACCGGGCAGAAGAAGCGCGCGCAATCGAAGTCGCGCGGAAGACGCCCGGCGTGAAGGACGTGAGGTCGACGCTGCAGACCGGCGGTTAAACGGTCAGCCCCACTCCTCCATCCGAATCCGTTCGCGTGGGATGCCGAGCGCGCCGAGGTGCGCCGGCATCTCCGCGACGAGCGCCGGCGGCCCGCAGACGAAGCACAGCGTCGCGGGGTCGTGTATGAGCTCGCTGAGCGCGGCGCGATCCAGACGTCCGCGCGCGCCGCTCCAGTCCGTTTGATTCGCGCGCGTCACCGTCTGGCGCAGCGCGATCGTTCCCGACCGCGCCATCGCGCGAAACTCCGGCTCGAACGCGAACTCGTCCGGCGTCCGGGCGCTGTAGAACAGGCCGATGTCACGGTGCGGAATCGCGAGCGCGTGCCGCAGCATCGCGCGCAGCGGCGCGATGCCGGTGCCGCCGGCGATGAACACGAACCGGGGCTCCAGCGGATCGGCGGGAAAGGTGAAGGTCCCCAACGGGCCGTCGACGTCGACCATGGTGCCGGGCTCGAGCGCGAGATGCGGCCCCGGCTGCCCGTTCGCGTCGACGCCGACGAGTAATTCCAGCCAGTCGTCGCGCCGCGCGTCTTCCGGCGCCGCCGCAATCGAATACGGCTTCCGGTGCTCCTGACCGTGCCTTCCAATCATCACCGCCTGACCGGCGGCATAGTCGAACGGCTGACCGCCGAGGTCCAGCCGCAGGATCCGCGCGCGCGGCGTCGCTGTCAGCACCTCACGGATCGGGAGGGTCAGCAACACAGAGCAGATATGCTATCGCGCTTACGGAACTCCGGCGCCGGACGGTGACGTTCTGTTCTGGATACACGCGAGCGCCACGGCGCGAGCGTGTCTGGCGTGGGGGTGGGGCCCCACGCGAAGTGAGAAAAGATGGCGCTGCGCCGCGTCCGAGGCATGCTCTTGCGACTGGTTCGCCGCCGCGCCCTCGCGATCGCCGTCGGTCTTGCGCTGGTGATTCCCGCCGCCTGGATCGAATTCAGCGGCCGCTTCGACGCGTGGTGGATGGAAGGCCTTGCGCTCGTCGTCGGGGCGACGGGCCTCGCGATTCTCTGGACCGGCCTGACTGGCGTCGCGCCCGACTGGGTCGACGACGAAACTTAGAACTCAGAACTCAGAACTTAGAACTCAGAACTCAGAACTCAGAACTCAAACTCAAAACTCAAGGTTCCGGAGTTCAGTTCTGAGTTCTGAGTTGTTAGTTCTAAGTTCAGAGAATGCCAATCGCCGCTTTGTACAGATCGACGTCGGAGAGGCTGTGCGTGCCGCTGCGCGGCGGCGGCTCGTCGTGTCCCGCGCCGTGACGCTTGCGCCGCGTCTTGTCGCGGTACATGCGGCTGTCGGCCGTGGCGAGCAGCGTCTCGTACGAGTCGCCGTCGTGCGGGAAGATCGCCGCGCCGACGCTGATCGCCAGCGGAAGCATCTTCCCAGGCCGCGGCTCGAATTGCAGGGTGTCGACGGCGCGCTGGAGCTCGAGACGCTTCCGTTCCGCCTCCTCGCCGCCGCAGCCTGACAGCACGACGATGAACTCGTCGCCCGCGTAGCGGACGCAGATGTCGTACGGACGAATCGCCGCGCGCAGCACCCCGGCCACCTCGCGCAGCGCACGATCGCCGACGTGGTGGCCGTACGTGTCGTTGATGTCCTTGAAGCTGTCCAGGTCCATCACGAGCAGCGACACTTCCGACTTCAAGCGGTCGGCGCGCGCGAGCTCGCGCGTCAGGTGCATGAACATGAAGCGCGTGTTCGGCAGCGCGGTCAGCGGATCGGTCAGCGAATCTTCCTGCGTTTGCTCGAACACCATCGAGTTGTAGATGACCGCGGCGGCCTGCTCGGAGATGCGATCGAGCAGCCGGCGGTGGTCGTCGGTGTAGACCGACGGCTCGGTGTGGTAGACCGAGATCGTCCCGATGAAGCGCTCGTTGAACACGAGCGGGCACACGAGCGCGGAGTGCAGCGCGGTGCGATCCGACGGCATGCCCGCCGCTTCGAGGTCGGCGCTCGGTCGCGCGTTCACCAGCGGACGGCGGTTGCGCGCGACCCAGCCGGTCAGGCCATGGCCGTTGCGAATCGTGAGCTGCTGGATGGTTTCCGACTCCACGCCGGTCGCGAAGCGGCAGCGCAGCGTTTCGCTTTCGTCGCTGTAGAGGAAGAGCGCGCAGCAGGAAAACGGGACGATGTTGCTCAACTTCGACGAGATGAGCGCCATCGTGTCGGACACGCCGAGGCTGCTGCCCATGGCCTGCGCGATCTCGTACAGCGCGTAAATCTCGCGGTGCGCGAGCGCGATGTCCTGGAACACGTTCGTGCGGACCGACGCATCGTTGACCAGGCCGACCGCCGGCTGCGCGCTCGGCGCCTCTTCGGCGACACGCGTCAGTTTTCTGGCCGGCTGCTGGCTCGCTTCGGCTTCTGCGGTCAGCGACGGATACATGTCGATGAAGGTCTGCACGACGCGCGGGTCGAGCGCCTTACTCGCTTCCTGGCGGAGCAGGCCGAGCGCGGCCTCGAGGCTCATCGCCTTGTGGTACGGCCGCTCGGACATGAGCGCATCGAAGTAGTCGACGACCGAGAGAATCCGCGCGCCGAGCGGAATCTCTTCGCCCTTCAGGCCCGCGGGATAGCCCTTGCCGTCCCAGCGTTCATGGTGGCTGAGGATGAGCGGTGCGACCGGATACGGGAACGGCACGCCGCTGATGATCTCGGCGCCGACCTGCGGATGAATGCGGATCTTCTGGAATTCTTCCTGCGTCAGCGGTCCCGGCTTCGAGAGAATGTGCTCGGGGACGGCGAGCTTGCCGATGTCGTGCAGCAGCGCGGCCGTCTTGACGCCTTGAATCTCGTTGTCGGTCATGCCGAGCGATCGCGCGAGCCCCGCGGCGTACACCTGCACGCGGCGGATGTGGCTCTGCGCGGTTTGATCCTTGGCATCAATGGCGAGCGCGAGCGCTTCGATCGTCGCGAGATGGAGGTCCGACACCTGCAGCACGTGCCGCTGCTGATCGTGAATGCGGCCCATGTACACCTTGTAGGTGCGGTAGATGAAGTACGGCGGCGCCGCGGCGAGCAGCGCGAACCAGTAGCCGCCGCCCTCGAAGATCGTGGCCGCGAGCGCGGCGGCGCCCGCGCCGACGAAATAGCTCGGCGCGCTCCACAGGAAGTTTTCGTTCCAGACGCGCAGCAGCGGTTGCCTGGTCGAGAGCGCAATCGCCGTGGCGATGAGCGCGGTGTTGCAGACGAAGTACGTGGTCGCGGCGCCGACGAGCGGCTTTGGAATCGCGACCAACGTGAACGGCGTGCCGGGCGGCGTGCCGCCGAGCCAGACATACACGAGGCCGGCGGCCTTCACCGTGACGACGAGCGACGCCATGCTGAACAACGTGCGGTACGCGTCGGATCGGGCCTGCGTCCGAAACGTGCACTGGCTGTACGCGCTCGCCGCCGCGACGATCATCGTTTCGTTCGCGCCGAGCAGAAGGAGGGCCGCGAAATCGACGGCGTACGACACCGACATCGTCGATCCGCTCGTGGCGAGCGGCAGGCTGACTTTCAGCGCCGACGCGAGCGCCGAAAAGGACAGCAGTGCCGCAAACAGCAGCGGGTTGCCGATGCTGTGCGGCGCAAACAAGACCAGGATGACGAGCCCGGCGGCGAGCACGGTTCCGACGAAGATCCGTGCCGCGACTGGCAGATCCTTCATAAACCCAGCTGGGGGAGCCGGATTGGCTCCGATGATACGACAGATTGAGACAGTCTGGTAGAGAATTGACGGACTATGTCGCGGTTTCGCGCAACCGGCGCGCGGACGGCCGAGGTTCGGGTTCGAGCTGGTACTCGACAATTTTCCGGTATAAGGTGCCCCGGCTGATATCGAGCACCCGCGCCGCTTCCTTCTTGTTCCACTGCACTGCCTCGAGGACTCGCACGATATGGGCCCGTTCGGCTTCCGCCAGCGACGGCATCTGTTCGCCGGACGCTTGCGGCGTGGTCGACGTGGCGTGCAGAAATTCGACGTCGGTCGCGCGGATCGCCCGCCCCGGTGCGGACAGCGCGGCGCGCGATACCGTACTCTCTAGCTCCCGGATGTTGCCCGGCCATTGATATCCGACGAGCAAATCCAGCGCCTCACGCGAGAACGTCTTGCTGTCGAGCGGCAGCCCCTGAGCGGCGCAGTAGCGCGCGAGGAACCGCTGTGCGAGCACCGGGATGTCCACCTGCCGTTCGCGGAGCGACGGCAGGCGAATGGCGAACGCGTTGACGCGGTAATACAAGTCCTCACGAAAGCGACCGTCACGCACGAATTGCTCCAGCGGCCGGTTCGTCGCCGAGATCAGGCGGAAGTCGACCGAGATCGACTTGTGGCCGCCGAGGCGCTCGAACCGCCGCTCCTCGAGCACGCGCAACAGCTTGGCCTGCGCGATGAGCGACATGTCGCCGATTTCGTCGAGAAACAGCGTGCCTTCGTTGGCCAGCTCGAGGCGGCCCGGCTTGCGGTCGTGCGCGCCGGTGAACGCGCCCTTCTCGTAGCCGAAGATCTCCGACTCGAACAGCGTGTCGGGCAGCGCGGCGCAGTTGACCGCCTGGAACTTCGCGACGCTTCGGCGGCTCAACTCGTGAATCATCCGCGCGACGACTTCCTTGCCCGAGCCGGTCGGCCCGAGGATGAGCACCGAGATGTCGGATTTTGCGGCGGTGCGAATCCACTCGAAGACGATCAGCATCTTCTCGTCGCGGCCGATCATTTCGCGGAACCGCTGCACCGACGGCGACTGATCTTCCGTCGTCACGGCGGCGCGGCGCTCGAGGAAATGGTCGAGAAGATCGACGACCGCTTCGTTGGCCGGCCGCTCGGCCATGTAGCGCATCGGATTGCCCGGAATGACCTGGGCGACGCCGAAATCGACGAGCTCGCGGACGCAGTTGTCGACGTCCAGCTTGAGGCGTCCGAACGTCTGCATCAGAGTTTCGACGTCGAAGCTCTCGTCGGGTCGGGCGCTCAAATAGCGAAGGATGCCGGCACGCAGCGGTGACTGCACGAGGGACCGGAACCGCGTCTCGAGGTCGACGGGCTCGGCCGTTCGCGCCGCGGCGGAGGTGCTCGCGCGCCGCGCGCTGAAGGTCAAATCGTCCATTTCCTGCGTTCAGCTTATCGGCCGGTGGGACCCGGGCCGACAGGCCCGCGGTAATAGTCCGTTTGATACCGCTCGATGAGGGTTTTCATCCGTCCCGCGTCACCCT
>MNEX01000110.1 GCA_001917905.1 Acidobacteria bacterium 13_1_40CM_65_14 | reverse complement strand
CCACGCGCGCCCAGCCTTCGGATCGATCCAGGTGGACGACATGCGTGAACTCGTGTGTGAAGACGAGCCGTAGCCAGTCGCCGGTGTCGCCGATGAACTCCGAGCCGAGCGGCCAGGCCGCCGTCACCATGATGGTGTCGTACGGAAGGGGAGTGGCCCAGCCGTTGGCCAGCTCCGTCTGATCCACGAGGACCACGTGCGTCCGCTTCGGAGGCATGACGCCAAAGGGGCGCTGCATCGCCAGCCACGTCTCTTCGGCGATCGCGGCGAGTCGCCGTGCGAGCGGCTCTTCGCCCTGATGGAAATAGATGATGAAGTGTTCCGTCGGCAACGCGCGGAATCGCAGCCTCGGATCGTAGAGGGTGGTCGCATGCGCCGTGCCCCACGCGGACGCGGCGAACAAGAGAAGGAGGACCGCTGTCCGTGTGCGCGCCACGCCGCTCCGGTCAGCGGGTCTCAGCAGGCGCGCGCTCCGGCTGACGCGTCGCACGCGCGAGGACGATGCAGAGAATGAGCGCGGGGACACCAAGGAGACCGCAGCCGATGAAAAAGAGCGCGTACCCGTCGAGGAGCGTTCGCCCGGCCGCCAGCCGCTCGACCATCACGCCCGAGAAACCCTTCGAGAGCTTGCCGACGTAGGTGTACGTCGAGCTGAGGAGCGCATACTGCGTCGCGGTGTAGCCGATGCTCGTCAGGCTCGACATGTAGGTGACGAGCGCGACGCCCGCGAAGCCGATCCCGAAGTTGTCGGCAGCCATGACCGCACCGAACACCCGAATGTCAGGACCGACGTACGCGAGCGTGGCGAAGTTGGCGATCACCAGGCTCTGGATGATGAGGCCCGCAATCAGCGTCTTGAAATACCCGAACCGCAGCGCGCTGAAGCCGCCGGCGGCAATGCCGACGAGCGATGCGACGAGACCGATTGATGCCCTGACGGCGCCGACGGCATCCTTCGACAGACCCAGATCGTGATAGTACGGGTTCGCCATCGGACCCATCATGAACTCGGGCAATCGGTAGAAGCTGATCATCGCGAGCATCAGCAGCGCGAGCGCGCCGTAGACGCGAAAGAATTCCCTGAACGGACCGATCACGGCGTCGAAAAACCCGCGCGCGGTCCAGAGCGGCGCTTCGGCTTGGGATGCGAAGACCTTGTTTGCCCGCAGCGGCTCCATGGCCACGAAGCTCGCGCTCACGCCGACCGCCATCAGCGCCGCCATCGCGGCGTACGAGATGCGCCAGCCGAAGTGGTTCGCCGCGATCAGAATCAGCGCGTCGGTCACGATGATGGCGAATCGGTACCCGAGTTGATAGGCCGCCGAGAGAAGCCCGAGCTCATCGGAGTCGGCCGCCGCCTCGATCCGCCACGCGTCGACCACGATGTCCTGCGTGGACGAGGAGAACGCGACGACGACAGCCAGGATGCCGACCGTCGCGAGTCCGGCCTTCAGACCAATCGCAGAGAGCGCGATGAGGCCGGCGGCGACGAAGAGCTGGCTGACAATCATCCAGCCGCGCCGGCGGCCGAGGCGACCGAACACCGGCGCGTCGACCCGGTCGATGACCGGCGCCCAGAGGAACTTGAGCGAGTACGCCAACCCGACCCACGACAGGAATCCAATCGTCGCGAGCGTCGTCCCCTCGTCGCGCAGCCAGTAGCCAAGCGTGTTGCCGCTGAGAAAAAACGGCAAACCGGACGAGAAGCCCAACGCGAGCATCACCGCCACCTTCGGCTGGCGGAGCGACGCAACCACGTCGCCGAGCGTTCGCTTGCGCGTGCCGGTCGTGTTGACGGCGCTCATAAATCCTTCTTCAACTCCGCGAGGAGTGCGAGCGCTTCGATTGGCGTCATGCGATCGACGTCGAGCGCGGCGATGCGCTCGCGCAGGCGATCGTCGGGTGCCGCCGCCTGAAACAAGCCGAGCTGTCGCTGCGGCTCCGACGGCGTGCCGCTGACCGACGGCCGCCCGCCGCGCGTGAGCTCGTCGCGCTCGAGCGCGGCGAGAATCTCCCGCGCGCGATCGATGACCGCGCGGGGCAGCCCCGCGAGCCGCGCGACCTGAATGCCGTAGCTGCGATCGGATCGCCCCGGCACAATCTTGCGCAGGAAGACGATGTCGTCCTTCCACTCGCGCGCGGCGACATGGAAGTTGACGACGCCGGGCGTCGCGTCGGCGAGATCGGTGAGCTCGTGGTAGTGCGTCGCGAAGAGCGTCTTGGGCCGCATCTTCGCGTTGGTCGCCAGAAACTCCGCCACCGCCCACGCGATGCTGAGGCCGTCGAAGGTCGCTGTCCCGCGGCCGATCTCATCGAGCACGACCAGCGATCGCGACGTGGCGCAGTGCAGGATGTTCGCCGTCTCCTGCATCTCGACCATGAACGTCGAGTGGCCGCGGGCGATGTTGTCCGACGCGCCCACGCGCGCGAACATGCGATCGACGATCGGCAGCTTCGCTTCGCGCGCCGGCACGAACGATCCCGCCTGCGCCATCACGCACAGCAGCGCCGTCTGGCGCAGGTACGTCGACTTGCCGCCCATGTTCGGCCCGGTGAGAATCACGAGCTGACACGACGAGCCGTTCAGCGAGATGTCGTTCGGGACGAACGCATCGCCCGTGATTGATGTCCGGCGCTCGACCACCGGATGCCGCGCATCGACGGCGATCAGATCGTCGCCGTCGTGGACCTGTGGCTTGATGTAGTTGTTGACCGCGGCGTCTTCCGCCAGCGTCGAGAGCACGTCGAGCGTCGCCAGCGCGCGCGCCGTCGCCTGAATCCGCGGCGCCTCTTCGGCAACGGCCGCTCGCAGGATCTCGAAAATCTCCAGCTCGCGCTCGAGGATGCGCTCGTCGGCGCCGAGCACCTTCTCCTCGTATTCCTTCAGCGCCGGCGTGATGAAGCGCTCGCCGCCGGCAATCGTCTGCTTGCGGTGATAGTCCAGCGGCACCGCATGGAGGTTCGATTTCGAAACTTCTATGTAATAGCCGAACACGCGGTTGTAGCGGACCTTCAGCGAGTGGATGCCGGTGCGCGCGCGCTCGCGCGCCTCCATCTCCGCGATGATCTGTTTGCCCGAGCGGCTGATCGTCCGCAGCTCGTCGAGCTCGCGGTCGACGCCGTCGCGGGCGAATCCGCCTTCGCGGGTGAGTGCCGGCGGATCGTCGATGAGCGTGGCATCGATGCGATCGCGGACGTCGACGAGCTCGTCGAGCTGGGCGACGAGCGACCGCACGAGCGGCGCCTGCAGCTCCGCCAGCACCGTGCGCACACGCGGCACGACCATGAGCGACTGCTTCAGGCCGACGAGATCGCGCGGGCCCGCCGTCCCGAGCGCCGCGCGCGCGACGAGGCGCTCGAGATCCTGAACCGTCTTGATCGTCTCGCGAAACTTGCCGCGCTCGGTCGTGCGAAACGCGAGCTCCTCGACCGCGTCGAGGCGATCGCGAATCGGCTCGAGCGAGACGAGCGGTCGCAGCAGCCACGACCGCAGCATCCGGCTGCCGATCGACGTCACCGTGCGATCGAGCTGGTCCAGCAGCGACCCGTCGCGCCCGCCCTCCGATCCTTCGACGATCTCGAGATGCTTCACCGTCGTCGGATCGATGAGCAGCGCATCGGCCCGCTGGCGATAGGTGATCGAGCGGACGTGCGCGAGGTCCACCTTCTGGCTCTCGCGCAGGTAGTGCACGAGACCGCCGGCAGCGGCCACGGCGGCCGGATGCCGATCGAGGCCGAAGCCTTCGAGTCCGCCCGCGCGTAACTGATCGAGGAGCGTGCGGCGCGCCGACTCGAGCTCGAACATCCACGGCTCGAGCGGCGTGACCGGCAACCCATTCACGCCGATCGAGGCCAACACGGCGTCCGTACTGCCGGTATCGCTCTTGGGCGCGACGATCTCGCGGGGCTTCAGCAACGTGAGCTCGTCCGCCAGCGCCTGCAGACCATCCTCGCCGGAATACTCCGTGGCGCTGAATTCGCCCGTGGAAAGATCGAGCAGAGCCACCCCGACCGTCGGCTGAGGGCCTCGCGCGCGTTCGCTCGGCTGAAGCGTTCGTGCGACATCCGTCGTCACGATCGACATCAGAAACGCGGGCTCGCGCGCGTCGAGATAATTCGTGTCGGTCAGCGTGCCGGGCGAGACGACGCGGACGACCTCGCGCTTGACGATCCCTTTCGCTTTGCGCGGATCCTCGACCTGATCGCAGATGGCGACGCGGAACCCTTTCTTGACGAGCCGCGCGATGTAGCCGTCGACGGCGTGAAACGGAACGCCACACATCGGAATGCCGCCGCCGTTGGCGTCCTTCGACCGTGACGTGAGTGTCAGCTCGAGTGCGCGCGCGGCCACGAGCGCGTCTTCGTAGAACATCTCGTAGAAGTCGCCCATCCGGAACAAGAGGATGGCATCGCGATGCTGCTGCTTGGCGTCCAGATACTGGCGCATCGCGGGCGTCGCGGACGCTGACATATGCTTAAAGTCTAATCTAGCTGTCACCTTTACGAGCGCCGGGAGCTGACGAGATGCGAGTGTTGGCACTGGACACGACGACGCGCGCGGGAAGCGCGGCGATGGTCGAGGACGACCGCGTCGTCGACGAGCGCGGCGGCGACGCGGCGCGCACGCATGCCGAGCGTTTGCCGGCTGAGATCCTGGCGCTCCTCGACGCGCACGATCGCACGCTCGCGGATGTGGATCTGTTTGCCGTGGCGTCCGGTCCCGGATCGTTCACCGGCTTGCGCATCGGCATCGCGACGATCCAGGGACTCGCGTTCGTCGGCGGGACGCGGATCGTCGGCGTGCCGGCGCTCGAGGCGCTCGGCCAGCTGGCGAGTCGAGACGTGCAGCCCGGCGCGTACGTCGCCGCGTGGATGGACGCGCATCGACGTGACGTCTTCGCGTCGCTGTTCCGCGTCACCTCGTCTTCGCTCTTCGAGCGTGACCATGTGATCGAAGTGGACGCCGCGACGGTCGGCGATCCCGCGTCCACGATCGCGCGATGGCGCCGGCAGATCGGCGAAGAGCGTGTGGATGTGATGGGCGACGGCGCGGTGCTGTTCGCGGATGTCGGCCCGCCGCGGAGAAACCGTCGACGCGGCGGGCCTGCATCCTTTATATATAAGGCGCCCTGATGCTGAGGTGGCGAGAGACCGACGTGCGGATTGAACCTCTGACCGACCCCGATCAGATCGACGACGTCCTGGCGATCGAGGAGGCGTCTTTCACGAATCCGTGGTCCCGTGACATGTACCTTGCGGAGCTGGAGAACCGTGGGGTGTCGTACTGCTTTCTGGCACACGACGCGACAGGGCACGTCGTCGGCTTCTGCTCCTTCTGGCGCGTGCTCGACGAGCTGCACATCAACAACCTGGCCGTGAAGCCCGAGTCCCGGCGGACCGGCGTCGCGACGGCGCTGCTGCGTCACGTCCTGCGGGAAGGCGGCAGCATGGGCGCGCAGCGAGCCACGCTCGAGGTTCGCCGGTCCAACGATCCCGCGCGTCTGCTGTATGAACGCTTCGGATTCTCCGTCGCGGGCGTGCGGCGCGCGTATTACACCAAGCCGGTCGAAGACGCCCTGGTCCTCTGGCGTGAGGGGCTCGCTGATGGCTGACAAAACTGAAAGCCGCAGCTCTCAGTTCTCGGCAATCAGCTCTCAGCTGTTGGGGTCTCAGCTGTTGGGGTTGAAACGCCGGTATCGTTGTGGTACTTTCGGCTCGTCACATACTCGGAATTGATGCAGCCGCACGGCCCTCTCCACCGTTCTCGAGTTCCCCGCTTAATCGATGTCCAAGGAGGCGGAGCATGAATGCACAGCCGCATGATCTGAAAGCACAGCTGCTGCAGACGGACCACGAATTCAACCAACTCGCCGCCAAGCATCACGAACTTGAAGATCGCCTGCATGAACTGACCGCCAAGCATTACCTTTCCGAACCCGAACAACTCGAAGAAGTCACCCTCAAAAAGCGCAAGCTCCAGTTAAAAGATCGGATGGAGGACATCCTCCGTCGCCATCGCCAGCAGGCGTAAGCCATCGCCGATCGGGTGATCTGCGATCGCATACGCGGTCGACCTCGATCGCCGATCACGCGATCACCCGATGCGTTTCGATCCT
Source organism: Acidobacteria bacterium 13_1_40CM_65_14 (assembly GCA_001917905.1). GTDB lineage: Bacteria > Acidobacteriota > Vicinamibacteria > Vicinamibacterales > CAVVIG01 > QHWF01. The sequence goes on along the minus strand of MNEX01000110.1, from coordinate 58,854 downwards.
GCAGGGCTCCCGTTCATCGGCGGCGCGCTGCTGCTCGCCTTCGTGGCCGGCGCAGCCGTCGCCTGGTTTCTGGCGATTCCATTCGTCGCGCTCGGCGCGTTCTTCGCGTTCTTCTTCCGCGACCCCGAGCGCGTACCGCCCACCGAAGTGCATGCCGTGCTCGCCCCGGCCGACGGCCGCGTGATCCACGCGGGCCCCGCGCTGAAGGAATCGGCGCCGCCCGGCGAGTGGCAGCAGATCAGTATTTTCCTCTCGCCGGTTGACGTGCATGTGAATCGCATCCCGGTGTCCGGACGCGTGACCAGCGTCAGCTATATTCCCGGACGGTTCTTGCCCGCATACCGCCACGACGCGGGAAGCGCGAACGAACGCAGCGAGATCTGGATCGATCACGACGGGCAGACGGTCGTCGTGCGGCAAGTCGTCGGCATCCTCGCCCGGCGCGTCGTCTGCCGTGTGGAGAAGGGCGCCGACGTCCGCTCCGGCGAGCGTTTCGGCATCATGAAGTTCGGGTCGCGAATGGATGTGTTTGTGCCGATGACCGCCACCATGACGGTCAAGGTTGGCGACATCGTCCGCGCCGGCGAGACCGTGATCGCTCTGCTACACTGACGGCAGGCCTGAAAGGCCTGCGCTACAGCTGTGGTTGATCATCCTGAAGGACGACTGAGGTTCCTGCGGCGCGGGGCGCACCGGCCGCGGCGCCGGTTCCGCCGTGGTGTGTACCTGTTGCCCAGCCTGTTCACGATGGGCAACATGTTCTGCGGCTACGCGTGCGTCGTGTACGCGATGCGCGGCGAGTACGAGACGGCGGCGCCGTTCATCGGCTTCGCGTTCGCGCTCGACATGCTCGACGGCCGCATCGCGCGGCTGATGGGCGCCGAGAGCGAGTTCGGTCTCCAGTTCGACTCGCTGGCCGACGTCATCTCATTCGGCATCGCGCCGGCCGTCCTGTCGTTCGCGTGGGGACTCAATTCGCTCGGCCGCCTCGGCTGGGCCGCCGGCTTCATGTTCGTCGCCTGCGCAGCGATGCGGCTGGCGCGGTTCAACATTCAAGGCATGTCCGGCAGCGACAAGCGGTACTTCGTCGGGATGCCGAGCCCGGCGGCGGCCGCGGTTCCGGCCGCGACGGTCTACGCGTACCCGTGGGGCCTCTTCGACTATCGCGAGGCGCTGCCCGCGCTGGCGATGGTGCTCGTGCCCGCGATCCTGATGGTCAGCACGATTCGTTTCCGCAGTTTCAAAACGCTGGACCTCCGGGCTCGTCAGCCGTACACCGTGCTCATCTTCATCGCCGCCGGTATCGTGGCGGTCGCCACGCATCCGCGGTTCGTGCTCGTCGTGATGGCGTACAGCTATCTCGCGTCCGCGTTCGTCGGCATGGCGATCACGCGCTTCAAGTATCGCGGTGGACGCGGCCAGGTGTCCGACAGCAGTCTGCCTGTCTCGACGAGCGAACCCCCCGCACGCGACAGCGCTGCGCGCTGACATCGCCGATCACCCGATCGCCGATCGCCCATCCCCCGATATAATCCGCGCACCGGAGGCTTCGTATGGTTCGCAGTGCGTGCGCGACGATGTTCGTGTTGACGGCCGTGCCGGCGCTGGCCCAGGACGGCGCCGCGCTGTACGGTCAGTATTGCGCGGTCTGCCACGACGGCGGCGTGGTTCGCGCGCCGGCCCGTCGCGCGCTTGGCGAGATGACGCCGGAGCGCCTTGTCGCCTCGCTCGAGACCGGTTTGATGCGCGCACAGGGCAGTGCGCTGAACGACGATCAGCGGCGCGCGATCGCCGTCTTCCTGTCAGGCAAGCCGCTTGGCTCGATGACCGCACCGGTGACCGCGCCGCGCTGCACGCGCGCGCCCGCCGCGTTCAGCAACGCGCGTCCGAGCGCGTGGGACAGTTGGAGCGCAGGGTTCACCAACGATCGCTACCAGCCGCGGCCCGGCGCAGGACTCACGGCGGCTGACGTTCCGAAATTGAAGGTGAAGTGGACGTTCGGTTTCGCCGGCGACACCTCCGCGGCGATTCAGCCCACCATTGTCGATGGGCGCGTGTTCGTCGGCAGTTCGTCGGGGCGCGTGTACGCGTTGAGCCTGAGCGACGGCTGCGCGTACTGGACCTTCGACGCCGACGCCCAGGTACGAACGGCGACGACGGTCGGCCGCGAACGGGGGTCAGCGACACCGAGCGTGTTCTTCGCCGACGTGGCCGCGAACATCTACAGCCTCGACGCCGCGACCGGACAGCTTCGCTGGAAGAAGCGGGGCGACGACCATCCGGTGGCGCGTATCACCGGGACGCCGAAATTCCTGGACGGCCGCCTCTACGTGCCGATGTCCTCGCTCGAAGAGCTCGCCGGCGCCAATCCAAAGTATCCATGCTGCACGTTCCGAGGCAGCGTCATCGCGCTCGACGCGAGCAACGGGAACCAGCTCTGGAGGACGTACACGATCGGCGAGACGCCGAAGCCGACCATCAAGAACAAAGCGGGCACGCAGCTCTACGGACCGTCGGGCGCGTCGGTCTGGTCGTCGCCGACCATCGACGTCGCGCGCAAGACGATCTACATCGGCACCGGCGACAGCTACTCGGAGCCAGCGGCGCCGACCAGCGATGCCATCATGGCGCTCGATCTCGATACGGGCGCGATCAAGTGGGTGAGTCAGCTGACGGCCGGCGACGCGTGGAACCTCGCGTGCGGCGGCATCGATGCCGCGAACTGTCCCGCCTCGAACGGACCCGACTTCGATTTCGGATCGCCGCCGATGCTGGTCACGCTGCCGACAGGCGAGCGGCGTCTCATCGTCGGTCAGAAATCGGGTGTCGTGCACGGTCTCGACGCGAACACCGGCAAGGTGCTGTGGAGCACGCGTATCGGCAAGGGCGGCATGCTCGGCGGTGTCGAGTGGGGATCGGCCACCGACGGACGGCAGGCGTACGTGGCGCTGTCGGATCAATCGTTCAAGCGAACCGGCGGTCCCGTCGTGATCGGCATGACCACGCTCGATCCAGTGATCGGGGGCGGGCTGTTTGCGCTGCGGCTCACTGACGGCGTGAAAATCTGGAATGCGGCCGCGCCAGTGTGCGGCGATCGGCCAATGTGCAGCCCCGCTCAGTCCGCGGCCATCACGGCGATTCCCGGCGTCGTCTTCTCCGGTTCCGTCGATGGCCATCTGCGCGCGTATTCAGCGGAGGACGGCCGTGTTCTCTGGGACTTCGACACCGCGCGCGACTTCGACACGGTGAACAAGGTGACGGCGCATGGCGGCTCGATCGACGTCGGCGGACCGGCGATTGCGGAGGGCGTGGTGCTGCAGACGTCGGGCTATCCGACGTATGGCGGCAAGAGCGGCAACGTGCTGATCGCGTTCACCGTGGAGGGACGATGAACGCGAAGGCCGCCAGGGGACTGCCCGCGGCCGCCCCAAGAGAGCGTTGAAAATTACCTCGCCACCACAGGGGACACGGAGGACAGGAGGGTCAACCCTGTCCAAAACACGATTTTTCCTCCGCGTCCCCCGTGTCCTCCGTGGTGGAGCGCTTGATTCTGCAATGCGCTCTAAAGGGCTGCGCTACTTCCGAGCGGCAGCGTAATGACCACCGTCGTTCCCACGCCGCGCTGACTGCGCACCTCGATCGTCCCGCCAATCAACTCGACGTTGCGCTTGGCGATCGTCAGGCCGAGGCCGGTGCCGGTCGCCTTGGTCGAGAAGTACGGCTCGAAGATCCTCGCGAGGTCGTCGGCATCCATGCCGACGCCCGTGTCAGAAACCTCGACGACCACGGTCCGGCTAAAGTCGGACACCGAGGATTGCTTGGGTTCGCTGCTCGAGGCTCGTTGCTGACGGGCGGTGATCGTCAGCTTTCCTCCTCCGGGCATCGCGTGCAGTGCGTTCTCGATGATGTTCGTCAGGCCGCGCGCGAAGAGCGTGCGATCGATGTTGACCGCCGGCAGATCCGGCGGCGCGTTGACCTCGATGGTCACGCGGCCTTCGAGTCCCGCCCGGTACGGCTCCACGACTTCCTGAAGCAGCGCGGACACGGATGTCGGCTCCGGCCGCGGCTTGGGCGCCGACGCGAAACTGGAGAACTCGGCCGCGATCTGCCGCAGCAGCTTCACCTGCGTGAGGATCGCGTTCACGCACTCGTCGAGGACTGGCGACAGCGGACGTCCGCGATCGATGTTCACGCGGCGCGCATGTTCCGCCGACAGCTGGATCGGCGTCAGCGGATTCTTGATGTCGTGCGCCACCTGGCGCGCCATGTCGGCCCACGCCTCGATGCGCTGCGTGTGCTCGAGCTCGGCGCGCTGGCGCTTGAGATCCTCCGCCATCCGATTGAAATCCTCCACCAGACGGCGCAGCTCGTCGGTCGACGTCGTCGCAATGCGCGCGTCTAAGTCTCCACGCGCAATCCTATGGGTGGCGCGGGTGAGACGGCTGACGGGATCGGCGATGCGCTCGGCCATCCAGTAGCCGATCGCGGCGCCGAGCAGGCTGAAGAGCACCGCCGCCGACAACACGCGCCGATCGAGCTCGTCGATCTGCAGCTCGATTTCCTGCTGCCGCGACGTGAGCGGGACGGTGACGATGCCTTCGCGTCCGCCGGCGCGGACCGGCGCCGCCGCGAGGCGATATGCCGTCAGATCGCCAACCTGCTCTTCGCCGACGAAGGTGGGCATCCGGTCGAGCAGAATCGTCTTGTACACGTCGCCCGGCGTCCGCATCGGCAGGAGCTGCGTGGCGAACAGATCGCGAGCACTGGTCGCCTGCAGGTGGTCGCGGTCGAAGAGGTTCACGTCTTCGTCGATCGCGCGCCGTACGAGCACCATGATTTGATCGTCGATCGTCGTCAGCGAACCGGGACCGCGTTGCTGGAGCGACGCGTAGTCCTCGACCAGGCGTTGCGCGACCGTCACCGTCCTGGCCGCCGCTTCCTCGGTGCTCGCGCGGAGCTGCGCCGCGACATAGGTCCGCGTGCCGATCGCGAGGATGGCGACCGGTACGACCGCCACGGCCCAGAACGCGAGAAACAACTTGCGATAGAAACTGGACCGCACCTCGCGCAGCAGCGCGCGGCCGCTCGCTGGCGTCCGCGACGTGAGCAGGTTGAACAGCGTGGCGCCGAGGAGCAGCGCGAGATACAGGACGCCTGTCAGCGTCACGAGCTCGGCCATGTTGATGACGTGGCCGAACCACGTGATGACCGGGTAGCCGAGCGCGTAGATCCCCCCGCGATCGTTGAGAAAATCCACGCGGTACTGGCGCTCGTCGCGCTCCAACTCGTCCCAGAACGGCTCGCGCGACTCCACCATCCGCTCGAAGACGCGATCGGGCAGCGGCCAGACGCTGGTGCCGGAGCTGAAGAGCGGCGCGCGGCTCCACCCGTACACCACGAATTCCACGTCGCGGCCGAAGACGCCTTCGGCCCGCGCCTCGCGGTTCGGCCGGAGCGATTCCAGATACGGGCTTTGCGAGGAAATGAACGGCAGCGTCCGATAGTCGAGCATCGCGCGCACGACGATGGCGCCGATCGGCCGGCCGCGCTCACAGATGCCGCGGCTCGCGCGCAGCACTTGGCGAATCGCCGAGCCGAATGGCGACACCTCGGCGACCGGCTCCCAGCTGCAACTCGTCGCGAAGTACGGCGCAGCCGTGTATTCCGGCAGGTTGGAGAAACGATCCACCAAACGGCCGTTGGCGCCGTACAGCTCGATGGCGGACGTCAAGCGGTAGGTGGCGAGATCCGTCTTCGACCAGACGAAGAACGCGCGGTCCGTGGTCGGCGCGGGGCCCGCGGCGCCATTCGAGATTCCCGACGCGGTCACGAACTGCCGGAGTGTTGGCAGCGCGTCGATCTGATCGAGCGTGTGCGCGAGCCGCAACTTCAAATCGTCTCGCTGGCGCAGCGCCTGCGGCCCGTACTCGCCGGCGATCAGCAGCTCTTTGGCCTCGGTCGCATAGGCGAAGAGCGACGGATACATCGCCACCGCCGGAACGAGAAGTGCGAGGAAGACGGCGACGAGCCGCGCCGCTTGTGACGCCCGCCGGAGCTTGCTGCCGATGCGCGCGAGCACGATCGCGGACACGCCCGCCGCCAGCATCGCGATCCAGAGCGGCCCGACCGGCACGGGCGGTCCAGGCAGGCGCAGCACGAAGGTGGCGAGCACGACGCCCGCCATCCACGCCACGGCGGCGCCGGCGCGCCACGTCCGGCTCCGCGGCGGACGGCTGACCAGCGCCGGCACGCGAATCATTGCGGCGGCGCTCCAGATGATCGCGGCGTCGAGCAGCACGAGCGCGCAGGTCAGTCCGAGCCGCGCAGCGCTAATCGGATGCAGGGAGAAGTGCAGGAGGTCGAGATCGGTGTGCGATATCACCCTCTGCACGATCCGTTCGTAGAGCCAGACGAGCCACGTGCCGGCGAGCCCCGCCATGGCAAACGCGGCGGTCCACAACGCGCCCACGGGCAGCGACGGGGTCAAGACGCGCGGCCGCGGCCGGGCGAGCCGCCGCCGCTCGATGAGATCGATCGCCAGCCACGCGAGCGCGGCCGTGGTCAGCGCGGTGAGCAGCAGATTGAGCGGAGATCCGGCGCCCAGCGCATCGACGACCGCAGCCGCGGCGATCCAGAACGTGAAGCGGGCGGCGAGCAACATCGCGATGGTCGCGGCCGTGGCGAGGAGGAACGTTCGCGCGCTTGGCGTCCGCCGACGCAGTTCGACGGTGGGCCAGGCGCAGAGGAGCAGCGTCACGCCCAGCACCGAGATGACGGTCGCGCGCACACCGCGCGACCAGCCGTCGCGCGCGGACGCAAGGTCCTGCGGTGACACCGCCGCCTCAACGAGCACACCGCCATTCGGCGACGGGATCACGAAGGAGTACGGACCGGTGCTGTCAGTGCGGATTGCGGGTTGCGGATTGCGGATTGATTGTTGATTGGAGATTGGGAGTGGTGTTCGTACCGCCGCTGGGGCGATCGATGTGGCCAGAACGAAGCTGTCCGCGGGGCCCGGCGCGCCGGCTGCCGTGCCGAGTGTTTGTTCCACGACGACCGTCGCGAGGCGCACCGCAGACGATCGATCGCCGTTCATCACCGGCTCGATCCGGATGAGTCGCGGTCCGAGCGCGCCGGGCGCGACGAACAAGGCCGCGGGACCGTCGATGCGAGCCCGCGGGAGGTCGGAGACGCGGCCGGCCCACGCGAGCGGCGCCGCCGTCGGGTCGTAGATGCTGATGCCGGTGCGCCCCGCCTGATCGCTGGGAATCGCGGCGGCGCAAGCGTCGAAGAGCCGCTTGACCTCCGCGGCGTCGCGCGGCGCCGCGCCAAAGGCCTCGCGGTTGGACGCCACGCGCGCCGCCAGGCTGCCGAGCGTGTCGGCGCTCGCGTCGAAGCGCTGGCGCAGCTCGCGCTCCACGCGTGCGAGCGCGGCCTGGTCCGAGGAGCCGAAGCGCTGACGCTCGGACGCCCAGCCGACGAGGGCGACGAGCAGTGCGGCGACGAGCCCCGCTCGGGCCACACGCAGGATGACGGACACGGTGAGATCTAAGAATACACGGGTGCTATAGTGAAAAGCGCCTGCGGCCCGAGCGAGGCGCCGGAGGGAAGCGCCGCGCAACGCGGCGCCGCCGAGCGAGCCGCGAGCGGGGTGGGGCCTCGCGAGCATAGAAAACGACTTGGACCTCAAGCACTTGCTCAAGCGCGGCGCGCTGCTCGCCGCCGCGAACTGGCAGACGGTCGCGATTCAGTTCGTCGCCGAGACGACGTTTCAGGTGCTGCTCGCCGTGCCGATCCTCGGTGCCGCGATCCTCGTCGCGGTGCTGCTCGGCGCCGACCTCGCGGATCTGCTGCAGGGCAGTCTGCGCGACATCTTCACGACCATTGCGAGCACGCTGCTCTCCGAGCCGGTCGCGTTCGTGGCCTTCATGACCGCGTTCAGCGTCGTGCTGTTGGGCGGGTCGGTGCTGATGTTCCTGGTCAAGGGCGGCACGGTGGACGTGCTGCTCGCCGCCAACAGCGCCGCTGGCCCGATCGAGCGCGAGCCGATCACCTTTGAGAATCTGCGTGGCGCGTCGCGCTTCACGCTGCAGCGGTTCACCGACGGCTGCGCGCGCCTCTTCCGTTCGTATCTCGTGCTCGGGCTGCTGCTGATGAGCGTCTACGCGCTGTCGGTCGGCAGCTATCTGATCGTGATCGTTCGCGGCTATCAGGCGGTCAGCGGACGAGTGCTGATTGTCGGGTGGACCTTCATCGCGGCGGTCACCGCCGCGGCGCTCGTCGCGTGGATCACGCTCGTCAACCTGCTGTATCTGCTGACGCAGATTGCGATGGCGGTGGAAGGCGTCGGCGTCGGCCGTGCCGCCCGCGCGGTGGCGCGCTTCGTGCGCGCCGAGTTCCGCCCGCTCGCCGGAGTCTTCGTCATCGTTTTCGCACTCGTCATCGCGGCCACCGTCGCGTCGGCGCTCGCGTGGTCGGGCGTCGGGCTGATTGCGTTCGTGCCGCTCGTCGGCCTCGCGGTCTTCCCGCTGCAGCTCGCCGCGCTGCTGCTGCGCGGCCTCGTGTTCCAGTATCTCGGTCTCACGGCGCTCGGCGCCTACATCACCCTCTATGCCGGTTATCAATTACGACAGAGTGTTTTCGCGCGCGGCGGCCACGATGCAGGAATCGGCCATCCGGAAGATGGGCGCGCTCGGCCTGCGAGTGCCGGACCTGATTTCGTTCGCTCCGGGGTTCCCGGCGCCTGACATCTTCGCCTGGACTTACGACCAGGCCAAGCGATGCGTCATGGAACGGGCGCTCGGTCGCGAGCTCGGCGATCTCATGTCGTGGCCCCAGCCAGAGGGCGGCTTCTTTCTCTGGGCGTCGTTCGCGAGCGAGGTGGACACTGACGCGCTTCTCGACCGCGCAGTCGCGCACGGCGTCGTCTATGTGGCTGGAAGCGCGTTTTTCGTCGACGGGCGGCGCAGCAGCTTCGCGCGGCTCGCGTTCTCCGCGCCGTCGCACGAGCGGATCGAAGAGGGCATCCGCCGTCTCGCCAAGGCCGTCCGCGAACATGTCGATCGGAGCGCGAAAGCTTTGACGGACATAGCGCGAAGGCTTTAGCGCTTGTGAAAGAATCACGTTGAACGCAAAGATCGCAAAGCGCGCAAAGCATCTTTTTCGAAAAGATTCGTCTTTGCGGTCTTAGCGGCCTTTGCGTTCACGTGATTTCTTCACATCCTCTCTAGCGGACGCCACCAGGCGGTAGGCTACTTTGTTGTCGCGGGAGCCGGCGGTCCGAACGTGATCAGGTTGGGCAGCGGACTCACCGGACTCATCGTCGGCTCGAAACTGTGCGTCACGAGCGTGGCCGTCGCGCCGGCGGCGATGTCGCGCGTCACGTAGAGAAGCTGTGGAAGCTTCGTCACCGAATCGTCGAAGACGTACGGCGGTGCGCCGACTTCAGGCGCCGCCGGAATCTCCCCGGCAGCGGCCCCATCCGACAGATTGAACGCTCGCAGCGAGGGAGCGAGCCCCGTCACGACAATCGTCGAGCCCGCTCGAGTCGGGCCGGTCATCGGCCGCAGCGGCAACGCTCGCATCCACTGCTGCACGCCCGAGTCGCGATTGAGCGCGCGGAGGACGTTATCGAGCGCGACGAAGTACACCCGATGTTCGTCGACGAGTGGAAGACCGATGACGTCGCCGCCGGTGCGCCATCGCCAGTCGACGCGTCCATCTTTCGTCGCCAGTGAGTAGAAGTAGTTGTCCTCCGATCCGACGTACACGCGATCGGTGAGCGCGAGGATGTCATCGGGCGGGCCGCCGAGCCGGCGCTCCCAGACCGGTGCGCCAGTATCGACGCGCAGGGCGACGACGCGTCCGTCTCCAGTTGGGACGTAGACGCGATCCGCGGCGAGTGCCGGCAGCGCGTGAGCGGGCGAGCCGACGTCGTGCGACCAGATCAACTGACCATCGGTTGCGCGGAAGGCCAGAATCGATCCGGCCTTCGAGGCCACGATCAGCCAGCCGTTGTCCCACACGGGATGAACTGCGAGAGGTTCCGCAAACGGCAGCCGCCACGCGACGCCGCCGTCACTGGCGCGCAGCGCCATCAGCGTGTCCGGCTCGACGAGAAACAGCAATCCGTCACCGGCCACCGGATCGCTCTGCGGTCGAGCGGACACGAGCCATTGCTGTTTTCCCGTCGGAAGATCGTACGCGGCGACGCGATCGCCGGCGATGGGGAAGAACGCAAGCGTCTTGTCGTACGCCGGCGCAAAGGCGAGCGGGTTCTTCAGCGCAAGCGTCCACACCGTTCGGATCGGAAGAAGCGCGGGCGGCGTGTTGTCGATCTTGCCTTTGTGCGCGCGCGGCGTCGGAAAGGGCGCGGGCCCGGCCGCCTGCCCGCAAAACGCCAACGAGCACGAAGCGATCAGGGCAAGTGCACTACAACATCTTGTGGTGAGCCGATCGGACACACCGTTATAATAGCGTTAACCTCAGGCTCCTAGTGGGCGGCATCAGCTGGATGAGTACTAGTCACCACGAGCCTTCGACCGCGATTTTCGGGCCGCGACATCGGAGCGGCCCGGTAGTAATTTGGAAGAGACACTCCACTAGGTGAACCACCAAACCATCATCGTTCTGGATTTCGGCTCTCAGTACACCCAACTCATCGCTCGGCGGCTGCGAGAACTGTCGGTGTACTCGGAAGTGTGGCCGCCGGACACGCCGATCGAAAAAATCCGCGCGCGGAATCCGGTGGGGATCATCCTCTCGGGCGGACCCAAGAGCGTGTCGGAGCCGGGCGCGCCGAAATGCGATCCGCAGGTCTACGACCTCGGCAAACCGGTGCTCGGCATCTGCTACGGCATGCAGTTGATGGCGGACGCGCTCGGCGGTCGCGTCGCGCCGGCCCGATCCGGCCGCGTTGTTCAGCGAGGTGCCCGACGAGATCCGCGTGTGGGCCAGCCACGGTGACTTCGTCGCCGCCGCGCCGGCTGGCTTCGCCGTCGTCGCGACCAGCGCGAATGCGCCTGTGGCCGCGATGGCGCATCCGGAGCGCCAGCTCTACGCGTTGCTGTTCCATCCGGAGGTCGTGCACACCGAGCGCGGCCTCGAGATCCTGCGTAACTTCGCGTTCGGCGTCTGCGGCTGCACCGGCGACTGGACGATGGCGTCGTTTGTCGACGAGGCGACGACGCGGATCAGAAAGCAAGTAGGCAGCGGACGCGTCGTCTGCGCGCTGAGCGGCGGCGTCGACTCGACGGTCGCGGCGTTGCTCATTCGTCGCGCCGTCGGCGATCAGCTGACGTGCGTCTTCGTCGACAACGGCGTCCTGCGACTCGACGAAGCGAGTCAGGTACGGAAGCGCTTCGAGCGACTGCAGCTTCCACTCGTGTTCGTCGATGCATCGCAGCTGTTTCTCAATCGACTCGCCGGCGTCGTCGATCCCGAACAGAAGCGCAAAATCATCGGTGCGACGTTCATCGACGTGTTCGAGGAGCAAGCGACGAACCTCGGTCGGGTCGATTTTCTCGCTCAAGGGACGCTGTATCCGGACGTCATCGAATCGGTTGCGATTGTCGGACAATCGTCGGTCATCAAGAGTCACCACAACGTCGGCGGCCTGCCCGATCGCATGCGCATGACGCTCGTCGAGCCGCTGCGCGAGCTCTTCAAGGACGAAGTCCGGGTCGTCGGCCGTCAGCTCGGACTGGACGAGGAATTCGTCGTCCGCCAGCCATTTCCCGGGCCTGGATTGGCCGTCAGGATTCTCGGCGCGGTGACACCGGATCGCCTCGCCCTGTTGCGGCGGGCCGACGCGATCGTCGCGGAGGAAGTGCGGCGCGAGGGCTGGTACGCGCGTCTGTGGCAAAGCTTCGCGGTGCTGCTGCCAGTGCAGAGCGTCGGTGTGATGGGTGACGAGCGGACCTACGAATACACCGCCGCGATTCGCGCGGTCGAGAGCAAGGACGGCATGACGGCTGACTGGGCGCGCCTGCCGCACGACCTGCTCGCACGCATCTCGTCGCGCATCGACGATCGAGTGGGAGTAGCCGGGTGGCGGCACTCGAGATATACCGGCTCATTTACAACATCGCGAAGGAGACTTTCGACGACGAGCACCGGCGCGTCGAATCGTATGATCGCAAGGCACAAATTGTCTTCGCGGTCGCCGGCGCACTTCTTGTGTTCGTGCTCAAGGACGCGTCGGTGGACACGTTGTTCGTGAGGGCCGATTGGCGCGGTTGGACGGCCATCGGCCTCTATGCCGGCAGCGGCGTTTTCCTGTTTATAGCGGTGGCGTGTGGCGTTTCAGCTATTTCCGTGACCGAGTATCGGACGTATCCTCAACCACGGGTCATCGTCGATGCTCTCGGTGAGCAGGATGAGCTGACTGTCCTCGCGTCGATGGCAGATTTTTTCGATCGCGCGACGGAAGTTAACGCTCTCGCGAATGGACTGAAAGCCCGATGGCTGCGTCTGAGCATTCGGTTTCTTGCGCTTGCCGTGATCACATTGATGGGATTCGTCGCATTCAAGACGGTACTTTCGTGGAGGTGACTTATGCCACAGCCTGACGATGACGAGCCCCAGGACCATGAACCGCGAAAGCCGACCATCGTGAAGATACCGACGCGACCGATCATTCGCGATGAACCGCCGGTTCCAAGAGACAAGTGAGGCAGCGTGGCTAAAACGGGCGTATCGGATTCGAAGGAGAGAAAAACGACGACCGGAAGCGGAGTCAAGCCAAAGGTGATTCGCATCGAGGGCCGCCTTATCAAGAGGAGTGCCGATCCAGAGCGTGATCGTGCTCGCCTGAAGGAGCTGGTTCGGCGCGCGGACGCGGACACCGAGTAATGACCGAATTCGTTCATTTGCATCTCCACACCGAGTTCTCGCTGCTCGACGGCGCGTGCCGCATCGACGAGCTGCTGGACCACGCAGCGAAGCTGAAGATGCCGGCGATTGCGATCACCGAGCACGGGAACCTCTTTTCGTCGGTGATGTTCCACGATCAGGCCCGCAAGAAGGGCGTGAAGCCGATTCTCGGGTGTGAGGTGTACGTCGCGCCGGGCGATCGCCGTCACAAGAGCGGGAATCCGGGGGAGACGGCGAATCATCTCGTGCTGCTCGCCGAGACCAGCGAGGGCTACCACAATCTGATCAAGCTCGTGTCGGCCGGGTACACCGAAGGTTTCTACTACAAGCCTCGCATCGACAAGGAGCTGCTCGCGCAGCATGCCAAGGGTCTCATCGGTCTCAGCAGCTGCTTGAAAGGCGAGGTCGCCGAGGGCCTCTCGCATCAGCAGGAGAGGAAAGCGCGCGACGCGGCGGCCGCGTACAAGGACATCCTCGGCCCCGAGAACTTTTTTCTCGAGATGCAGTGGCACGGCATCGAGGAGCAGCGCGTCGTCAACAGCGGCATCCCGGCGATTGCGAAGGATCTCGGCCTGGGCCTCGTCTGCACCAACGACGTCCACTACCTGCGCGACAGCGACGCGCATCCACATGACATCCTGCTGTGCATCGGCACGGGCAAAGCTTTCAGTGATCCGAAGCGGTTGCGCTACGAGGCGCGGCAATTCTTCCTGAAAACATCAGAGGAGATGGCGGACGTCTTCAAGGATTTCCCGGACGCGGTCGCCAACACGGTCCGCATCGCCGACCGCTGCGACGTGACGATCGGCGAAGGCGAGAACTACCTGCCGAACTTCGACGTGCCGGCCGGATTCACACTCGACGATTACTTCGAGCATGTTGTCCGCGAAGGATTCACGCATCGGCTTCCACGGCTGCAACAGCTGTCGGCGTCAGGTGCGCTGCGCCACACCATCGACGAGTACGAGCGCCGCCTCTCGTACGAAGTCGAGATGATCAAGAAGATGAAGTATCCGGGATACTTCCTGATCGTCTGGGACTTCATCCGCTACGCGCGCGAGCGCGGCATTCCGGTCGGGCCGGGCCGCGGATCCGCCGCCGGCAGCCTGGTGGCCTACTGTCTTCGCATCACCGACGTCGATCCGCTGGACTTCGACCTCATTTTCGAGCGGTTTCTGAACCCCGAGCGCGTGTCGATGCCGGACATCGACATCGACTTCTGCGAGCGGCGCCGCGGCGAGGTCATCGAGTACGTCACGCAGAAGTACGGCCGCGAGAACGTCGCGCAGATCATCACGTTCGGGACGATGAAGGCGAAGGCCGTCGTGCGCGACGTCGGCCGCGTGCTCGAGATGCCGTTTGCGGACGTCGACAAGGTCGCGAAGCTGATTCCCGCAGCGCTCGACATGACGCTCGACAAGGCGCTCGAGGAGAGCGAGCCGCTGCGGCAGATGGAGCAGAACGATCCGAAGGTCAAGGAGCTGCTCAGCGTCGCCAAGCGCCTCGAAGGCATGACTCGCCATGCGTCCGTGCACGCCGCCGGCGTCGTGATTGCGCCGCGGGCGATCACGGAGTACGCGCCGCTCTATCGCGGCGCCCACGACGAAATCGTCACGCAGTGGTCGATGAAGGACATCGAGCGCGTGGGCCTGCTGAAGATGGACTTCCTCGGCCTCAGCACGCTGACGCTCATCACCGACGCCGTGGCGGCGATCGAACAGACGACGGGCGAGGAGCTCGACATCGGCCGCGTGCCGCTCGACGATGCAAAAACGTATCAGATCTTTCAGGACGGCCAGACCTACGGCATCTTCCAGTTCGAATCGAGCGGCATGCGCGACATTCTGCGGAAGGCGAAGCCGCACACGCTCGAGGATCTCATCGCGTTGAACGCGCTGTACCGGCCGGGACCGCTTCGCAGCGGCATGGTCGACGACTACATCGCGCGCAAGCAGGGCAAGACCGAAGTCAAGTACGAGCTGCCGCAGCTCGAGCCGATTCTTCGCGAGACCTACGGCGTCATCGCGTATCAGGAACAGGTGATGCGGATCGCGCGCGAGCTCGCCGGCTTCACGCTCGGCGAAGCCGACATCCTCCGCAAGGCGATGGGCAAGAAGAACCCTGAGGTGATGGCGAAGCAGCGCGGCAAGTTCGTCGAGGGCGCGAAGAAAAACAGCGTCAACGACAAGAAGGCCGGGCAGATTTTCGACTTGATGGAGCACTTCGCCGGTTACGGATTCCCGAAAGCGCACTCGACGGCCTACGCGTTTCTCGCCTACCAGACCGCGTATCTGAAGGCGAATTACCCGTGGCACTTCGCTGCGTCGCTGTTGACGATCGAAGCGGAGAACACCGACAAGCTCGCGCTGTACCTCGGCGAGTGCCGCGAACGCGGAATTCCGGTGCTGCCGCCGGACATCAACGAAAGCCAGCTGCGGTTCACCGTCGAACCAGGCCACGGCGTCCGGTTTGGGCTGTTCGCGATCAAGAACGTCGGCGAAGGCGCGATTCAGTCGCTCCTCGACGTGCGAAAGAAGCAGGGCCGCATCACGTCGCTCGTCTCGCTATGCGAGGACCTCGACCTGCGGCTCGTCAACAAGCGCGTGTTCGAGAGCCTGACGAAGGCGGGGGCGTTCGACTCGCTTGCGAAGGGCACGGCCTACGAGTCGCTTCCGTCGGTCGCCTTGAGGCCGCGGCTGCTCGCGGCCGTCGACGGCGCGTGCGAGTACGGGGCGCGCGCCCAGCGCGATCGCGATCAAGGCCAGGCCCAGTTGTTCGGCGGCTTCGACGATGGCCACCCATCGGATGAAGGGGACGGGCTTCAGACCGTCCCCGGGCGAGGCGTCACGCTACCCGATGCGAAACCGTGGACCGATGCCGAGCAGTTGGCCTTTGAGAAAGAGACGCTCGGCCTGTACTGGAGCGGCCATCCGGTCGATCGGTACGCGCCGGCGCTGAAAGAGCTCGGCGCGAAGTCGGTCGCCGAGCTCGCGGACGTTCAGCCGGGCGCTTCGCGCGACAACGGTTGGGGCCCGGCCGGACCGAAGCCGATCGAGCCCGACACCAGCATCGGCGGCATCGTCGCCGCGTGCCGTCAGCTCAAAACGCGCAAGGGCGATCGCATGGCGGTGTTCACCCTCGAGGATTCGCAAGGCGGCGTCGAAGTTATCGCGTTCCCTGAAACGTATCAGCGTAGCGCCGGCTTGATCGAGACCGGCACGATGGTCCTCGTCCGCGGGAAGCTGGAACGAGACGACGAGACGGTGCGCATTCTCGCGTCGGAGATCACGCCGATCGACAGCGTCCGCGAGCGTCTGGCGCGCGAGGTCGCGATCCACCTGCGCAAGCCGGCCGACCGGAACACGCTCGAGACGCTCGGCGAAATCTTTTCGCGCCACCGCGGCGACCGCAAGGTATCGTTCGAGGTCGAAACCGGCGAGCCGCCGAACCGGCTGCGGGTCAAAGTCGAGGTCAGCTCACAGATTCGCGTACGGCCGTCGCCGAACCTGATCGCCGAACTGGAGCAGGTGGTCGGCGCCGGATCCGTGGAGCTGCGATGAACAGCCACGACGATCGGCCACGAAACCACGAAAGCACGAAACCATGGTTCGACACGCTCACCACAGGCGCTTGCCCTGAGCTCGTCGAAGGGTGTTTTCGCGGTTTCGTGTTTTCGTGGAGAGACCTGCTGTAGATGGCTCTGGAGAACCTCGAATTCGAGGAGCCGATCGCCGTTCTCCTGAAGGAGATCGAGGCGTTGACGCTCCAGCCGCGCACCGACGCGCGCGATCGTGAGATCGAGGTGCTGCGGCGGCGCGTCGAGTCGGTCCGCGCCGAGCTCTATCGCTCGCTGACGCCGTGGCAGCGGGTGCTCGTCGCGCGCCATCCGAGCCGGCCCGACCTCGAAGATTTCATCCACCGGTTGTTCACGAATTTCGTCGAGATCCACGGCGATCGCCGCTACGCCGACGACCACGCCATCATGACCGGCTTTGCGGATTACAAAGATCGGCCGGTGCTGCTCGTGGGTCACGTCAAGGGCCGCGACACCAAGGAGAAGATCTACCGGAACTTCGGGTACGCGCGGCCCGAAGGGTACCGCAAGGCGCTGCGCGCGATGCGCCTCGCCGAGAAATTCAGCCGCCCGATCATCGTCTTCGTCGACACGCCGGCGGCGTATCCCGGCATCGAGTCCGAGGAGCGCGGCGTCGCCGAGGCGATTGCGGTCAACCTGCGCGACATGATGATGCTCGACACGCCGATCGTCGTCATCGTCAGCGGCGAAGGCGGCAGCGGTGGCGCGCTCGGCATCGCAATTGGCGATCGGGTGCTGATGCAGGAGTTCGCGATCTACAGCGTGATTCCGCCCGAAGGCTGCGCCGCCATCCTGTGGCGCGATGCCACCAAGAAAATCGAAGCCGCGGCAGCGCTCAAGCTCACGGCGCCGGATCTGCTTCACGCCGGCATCATCGACGAGATCATCGGCGAGCCGATCGGCGGCGCTCACACCGATCCCGCTGCCGCCGCCAAGCAGGTCGACGATGTGCTCACCAGAATGTTGAGCGACGTGAGCGCGCTGGATGGGGAGACGCGGCTGGCCCTCCGTTATGACAAGTTCCGGAACATGGGCCGGTTGGGAACCGATTTCCGCGACGAGGGAAGCTGATACTCGGACGGGTAGCTTGTTCCATCGCTGAGTGAACACAAAGGACACAAAGGACACAAAGGGAAAACCCAGTCCCCTCAGGAGACGGTCACAACTCGCTTTCAGGACCGTTGATCTTCCGCCGGATGCCGTCGCGGAGATGAGCAACATTGAAGTTGATTAGCAGTCCGAGCTTGTAGCCGCTTAGTCGCAGGTAGGAAAGCAGCTGCGCGGAGTGAACGGGTAGCAGTTTTTCCACACACTTGACCTCGACGATGAGGCATTTTTCGACGATGAAGTCGACCCGATAGACAGCTGGCAGCTCGACTCCTTCGTAGACGATCGGCAACCGCACCTGGTGTTGAAACTGCAGGCCGTCTTCGGCGAATTGATGACAAAGGCAAGCGTGGTATGCGCTTTCGAGAACACCGGCGCCCAGAGCGTTGTGGACTTTGATGGCGGAGCCGATGACCCGACGACTCACGGCGTTCGGTCCCATAAAAAAGCTTTGTGTCCTTTGTGCCCTTTGTGTTGATTAAGCGCATCGAGCAACCCGTGTACCGATTGAGTGAAGGAGGATGATTTCACCGCGCTGGGATCTCCAACCCTGTGACGATCCGGCCTCCGAGCGCCTCGCGGCGGTCCTTGGCATTGCGCCGATCGTGGCGCGGTTGCTGTGTCAGCGCGGCCTCGGCGATCCGGAAACGGCGCAGCGCTTCCTCAATCCATCGCTCGACCACCTGCACGATCCGCTGCTGCTCGCCGACATGCGCGTGGCGGTCGATCGGATCATGGCCGCCATCGAGCGGAAGGAGCGGATCGCGATTCACGGCGACTACGACGTGGATGGCATCACGTCGACGGTCATTCTGCGGCGCGCGCTGGAGATGCTCGGCGCCGACGTCGTGCACTTCATTCCGGAGCGATTGAAGGACGGCTACGGCCTGCAACCCGTCGCGATCGAGCGGCTCCACGCGGACGGTGTCGCGCTGGTCGTGTCGGTCGACTGCGGTATTCGCGGCGCCGAGGCGGCGCGCCGGGCACGCGAGCTCGGCGTCGATCTGATCATCACCGATCACCACGAACCGGACGCCGAGCTGCCGCCGGCCCTGGCGGTCATCAATCCGAAGCGCCGCGACTGCAGCTATCCGGACAAGTACCTCGCCGGCGTCGGCGTCGCGCTGAAGCTGGTGCAGGCCCTCTGCCGCCGCGCGGATCGGGACGGCTGGATGCCGGGCTTCATCAAGGTCGCGGCGATTGGCACGCTGGCCGACGTCGTCCCGCTCGTCGGCGAGAACCGCGTGATCGCGAAACTGGGTCTCGATCTGCTGACGCGCGGGCCGCACAAGATCGGGTTGCGATCGCTGCTCGACATCTCAGGGCTGACGGGCAAGACGATCGACAGCTATCACATCTCGTTCCTGCTGGCGCCGCGGGTCAACGCCGCCGGCCGCATGAGCACGCCCGACATCGCCACGCGGCTGCTCCTCGCCGCCGACGAAGCGATGGCGGAAGAAGTGCGGCAGCTGGCGATGACGCTCGACGGCGAGAACCTCAAGCGGCAGGAAGAAGAAGCGGACATCCTCGCCGCCGCCAAAAAGATCGTTCAAACGGATCCGGACATCGGCGCGCGGTCCGTGCTGGTCGTGGCCGGCGACGGCTGGCACCGGGGCGTGATTGGCATCGTGGCCTCCAAGCTCGTCGACGCGTTCCATCGTCCCGCCATTGTGTTGTCGGTCGAAGACGGCGTGGCCCACGGGTCGTGCCGCAGCATTTCGAAGTTCGACATGCTCGGTGCGCTCGAGCGATGCGCGCACCTGCTCATGCGATTTGGCGGGCACAGGCAAGCCGCGGGGCTGGCGCTCGAGGCGTCGCGCATCAAAGAGCTGCGGTTGGCCGTGAACGCCGTCGCCGACGAAACGCTGGGTCCTGACGATCTCATGCCGCGGCTGCGTATCGACGGCGACCTCACGTTCCGCGGCATCACGGGCGACGTCGCCTACGGCGTCGCAGCGCTCGCGCCCTTCGGCGCCGGGAACCCGCGACCGGTATTTGCCGCCAGACGAGTCGAGATCATCGATGGTCCGCGCAAGCTGAAGGAGCGACACCTCAAGATGGCGCTCAAGCAGGACGGCCGCATCTTCCGCGCCATCGCCTGGCGCGCGGCCGAGCGCCACGACTACCTCACCGAGCACAAGGCGGCACTCGACGTCGCCTTCTCCCTCGAACAGAATCAGTACAATGGAGAAACGTTCGTCGAGCTGACCCTCGCCGATCTCCGGCAGTCTGAAGTCTGACGTTTGAAGTCTGAACTGTTGTGACACGCTGGCAACGAAGAGCCCGGCTGATCATCGCCGCGTTCGCCGTGGTGTTTGTCGTAATCGTTGCTCGGCAGTGGAAGCCGCGCCACCCGCCGGCGGCCTCGACGCCCATCCCTCGGTCCGACCCCGGCGCTGCCATTGAAGTGGCCGGGGGCCGGCTCGAGCGCTTCAAATTGTCTCGTCAGGATGTCAGCGTCGAATTCCAGACGCAGCAGATATACGCCAACGGATCGATGAAGCTCTACGGCGTCACGATCACGGCCGACGAGAAAGACGGCAAGGGCACGCTCAAGGCCTCCGGGAAGGAAGCGGAGGTCGGCGCTGACGGCTCGACGATCGTGTTGAACGGCGACGTCCAGCTCGTCTCGTCCGAGGTTCGCGCGCACACCGAGCATGCGACGTTCGCGAAGAGCGACAACACCGTCCGCGCGCCGGGTCCGGTCGAGCTCACCGAGGGAAAGACCACCGCGAAGGGCGTCGGCATGACGTTCGACCGCGAGCGCGACGTGCTCTCGATTCTCGATCAGGCGGTCATCACCACGGCCGCAGACGGAGGCGGCGGCGCGACCGAGATTACGTCCGGCAATGCCACGTTCGCCCGGCGCGAGCGGTACCGGCAGTTCGACAAGAACGTCCGCATGCAGCGCGGGGAACAACTCATCGAGGCGGACACCGCCGTCGCGCATCTGAGTGAGGACGGCAAGCGCATCGAGATGATCGAGCTGCGGGGCGACACGAAAATCACGACGGCGAAGGCGGCTCCTGGCGCGCTGCAAGCGCTGAGCGGGCGTGACGTCACGCTGAAATACGCCGCCGACGAGACGCTCGAGCACGCGACGATCGGCAGCGCCGCGTCCGTTCAGGTCGCGGGAGAAGCGGGGAAGGCCGGGCGCGAGATCGTCGCCGGGATGATGGACATCACGCTCGATCGCGACGGCTCGACGCCCACCGCGCTCGTCGCGCGTGACGCCGTGCGGTTGACGATCCCGCCAGAGGCGGACACGCCGGGCCGCACGATTCAGTCGGCGACGCTCAATGCGAAGGGCGAGGCTGGCCGCGGCCTCACGCGCGCGCTGTTCTCCGGCAACGTCCAGTTCCGCGAGCGCGGACAGAACGTGAATCGCGCCGCGAGCTCCGCGACCCTCGACGTCGGACTCAAGCGCGGCATGAGCGCGATCGAGGACGCCAAGTTCACGCACACGGTGCGCTTCGAAGAAGGGAAGCTGTTGGCGGTCGCCGCGACGGCCCGCTACGACGTCGACAAAGGCACTTTGGAGCTCAGTGGATCCGAACCGGGCGCCGCCGCGCCGCGCGTCGTGAACGAGCAGATCGCCGTCGATGCCGCCAAGATCGACGTCACGCTCGACGGACCGAAAGTCCAAGCCACGGCGACGGGAACCGACAAAGTGAAAAGCGTGCTCCAGCCGACGAAGAAGGCTGGCGAGGCCGGCGCGAGTGGGGGCGGGGCCCCGCGCGCTGGAGAAAACACCGCGAAAATGCCGTCCATGCTGAAACAGGATCAGCCGGTGAACGTAACGGCGACGGCTCTCGATTACGACGGCACCACGTCGAAGACGGCGTACACCGGCGCAGCGCAGCTCTGGCAGGGCGACACGTCGATCAAAGGCGAATCGATCCTGATCGACTCGAAGACCGGCGATCTCACCGCGTCGGCAGTCACCAGCGCCACCATGCTCGAGCAGACCAACAAGGAGAACAAGAAAGAACGGGTCCGCTCGGTGGCGACGGCCAAGGATCTCACATACGAAGACGCGCCGCGGCGCCTCACCTACACCGGCGACGCGCACATGAGCAGCCCCGAGGGCGACATGACCGCCGCGAAGATCGAGCTGTACTTGAAGCCGTCAGGCGACGAGCTCGATCGCGCCGAGGCCTACGACAACGTCACGTTGCGCGAGCAGAATCGGAAAACCACCGGCATGCGCATGACCTACACCACCGCCGACGAGCGCTACGTCATCGTCGGCGCGCCGGTGAAGATCATCGACGAGTGCGAGCGCGAGACGACCGGCAAGACGTTGACCTTCCTCAAATCGACCGATAGTATCGTCGTCGACGGCAATCAACAGACCCGCACGCAGACCAAAGGCGGCGGTAAGTGTCAGTCGTGAAACTCTCCACCACGGAGGACGTGGAGGACACAGAGGGTAAAGCCAACCGGAACAGGTTTGTTCCTCCGTGTCCCCCGTGTCCTCTGTGGTGGCGCGTTTAACGTTTCGATGGCGACACTCCGCACGCACAATCTCACCAAATCGTACGGCGGACGCACGGTCGTACGCGGCGTCAACCTGGACGTCAGCTCCGGCGAAATCGTCGGGCTCCTCGGACCGAACGGCGCCGGCAAGACCACGACCTTCTACATGACGGTCGGCCTGACGACGCCTGATACCGGACGCGTCGAGCTGGACGGCCACGACATCACCGACGATCCGATGTACATCCGCGCGCGCAAGGGGATCGGCTATCTGCCGCAGGAGCCGTCGATCTTTCGCGGCCTCACCGTCGAACAGAACATTCTCGCGATCCTCGAGACGATGGGCCTCGACTCGGCGACGCGGCGCGCACGGCTGCGCGCGCTGCTCGCGGAGCTGAACCTGACGCCGCTCGCGCAGGCGCCGGCGCACACGCTGTCGGGCGGCGAGCGCCGCCGCGCCGAGATCACGCGCGCCCTTGTCGTCTCGCCGAAATTCATCCTGCTCGACGAGCCGTTTGCCGGGATCGATCCGATCGCCGTGTCCGACATCCAGAAAATCATTTTTCACCTGAAAGATCGCGGCATCGGCGTGCTCGTCACCGATCACAACGTGCGCGAGACGCTGCGCATCACCGATCGCGCCTACATCGTGAACGAAGGCGTGATCTTCAAGAGCGGGACGCCCGACACGCTCACCGCCGACGATGAGGTCCGACGGATTTATCTGGGGACCGAGTTCCGATTGGACTAAAATAGGCGTGGGAATTGCATCATGTGAGGCGGCGTGAACACCGCTTGGCACGCAGGGCGTTGATTGATCCATGCAAGTAGCATCGAGATAACGACTTAGCTGACTGACGCGCGGCTTCATGGGCATCCAGCAAAAACTCCACACCAAACTCGTTCAGAAACTGATCCTCACGCCCTCGCTGCAGCAGGCGATCAAGCTGTTGCCGATGTCGACGCTCGAGCTCTCGGACCTCCTGAACCAGGAGATGGTCGAGAACCCGATGCTCGAAGAGGTGCCGACCGAGGAACTGCAGCCCGCCGAGGCCGCAGCCGCGCCCGAAAAGGCCGAACCGGAACAGCAAAGCAACAAAACGGATACGTGGGACGATCAGGATTACGAGTATTTCTTCGGCGACTACCTCGACGACGGCTACCGGCCGCGCGCGCCGCAGGAAGTCAAAGAGCTCCCGCCGATCGAAAACACGCTGTCCACCGCCAGCTCGCTGTCCGATCACCTGATGTGGCAGCTTTCAATGCAGACCGACGACTCGTTGATACGCGAGATCGGGTCGGCCATCATCGGCAACCTCGACGACGACGGCTATCTGGTCGCGTCCTTCGACGAGCTGGCCGGGATGGGACCGTGGCCGGTCGCCGAGGTCGAGCGCGCGCTCAAGCTCGTTCAAGCGTTCGATCCGACCGGCGTCGCCGCGCGCGATCTCCAAGAGTGCCTGCTGCTGCAGCTCCGTCACCTCGGGCTCGAAGGCACGCCGACCGAGAAAGTCGTGACCGATCATCTGCGCCTCCTTCAGAACCATCAGGTGCCGGAAATCGCGCGCAAGCTCGGGATGACGATCGACGATCTCAAGGAGCACATCGAGATCATCCGGCATCTCGATCCGAAGCCGGGCAGCCGCTACAACCCGACGCAGTCCCAATACGTCATCCCCGACGTGTACGTCATGAAGGTCGAGGACGAATACGTCGTCGTCCTGAACGAGGACGGGTTGCCGCAGATGCGGATCAGCCCGGTCTATCGCCGGCTGCTCGACAAGGGCGCGAGCGACAACGACGAGACGCGCGCCTACGTGAAGGACAAGTTCCGATCGGCGCTCTGGCTGATCAAATCGGTCGAGCAGCGGCAGAAGACGATCTTCAAGGTCGCCAAAAGCATCGTCAATTTCCAGCGGGACTTCCTGGATCACGGCATCGAGCACCTGCGGCCGCTGGTGCTGCGCGACGTGGCGAACGACATCGGCATGCACGAGTCGACGGTCAGCCGCGTGGTGACGAACAAGTACATGCACACGCCCCAGGGCGTGTTCGAGATGAAGTACTTCTTCCACAGCGGCATCAGCAGCTCGTACGGCGAGAGCGTCTCGTCGGTGACGATCAAGCAGCGGATCCGGAAGATCATCGAGAACGAAGATCCGCGCAAGCCGCTCAGCGATTCGAAGATCGTCAGCATCCTGCAGCGCGAGGGACTCGTGCTCGCGCGGCGCACGATCGCGAAGTACCGCGAAGAGCTGAAGATTCCCACGTCCAATCAACGCAAGGTTCTCTACTGATCGCCGGGCCTGACAAGGCCCGGCGCTACGGCGGACATCCCTATGCGACTCGAACTCACCGGCCGTCACGTCGACATCACTCCCACGCTTCGCCGCCTCGTCGACACCAAGCTCGCCAAGCTCGAACGCGCGCTCAACGACAGCGCCGTGTCGGCGCATGCGGTGCTGACGCGCGAGAAGCACCGGCACCGCGCCGACATCACGTTGCACGCCCGGGGCGAGAAGTTCCTGCATGGGGTCGGCGATTCCGGCAGCTGGGAAACGTCGCTGAGCGTCGCGATCGACAAAATCACGCAGCAGGCGCACAAGATCAAAGGCAAGTGGCAGGAGCGCAAGCGGCGCGGCGCCGGCAAGGGCGTGCCGATCATCGGCGAGGAACGCGAAGCGATTGCCGTCAAGCCCGCCGGGCCCGCGAAGCCGAAGCGCGAGCGCGCGCGGATGCCGCGCATTCTGCGCGCGTCGCGCCAGTCGCTCAAGCCGATGTCGCTCGCCGAGGCCGCGCGCGAAATCGGGGACGGGAACGAAGGCATCGTCGTGTTCCGCGATGTCGAGACGTCGGCCATCAGCGTGCTGTACCGGCACAACGGCGAGCTCACACTGGTCGAAACCGAAGCCTGACCGATAATCGAGGCGTGGCCCCGCAAGCTGGCATCACCGTCGGCGGGCTGCTGCGCAGCCGACCCGAGGCGTTTGGTCTGCCGCTCGACCTGCTGGCCGGTGCCGATGGCCTCGACCGCGCCATCACCAGCCCGCACATCCAGAAAACCGGTCTCGCGCTCGCGGGATTCCACGAGTACCTCAAGCCAGGCCGCGTCCTCATTTTCGGCGAGAGTGAAATCCGCTATCTCGAAAGCCTGGAGACCGCGGCGCGCGTGTCGTCGATGCGCCTCGCGCTGACGCTCGATGTTCCATGCGTGCTCGTCACTGGCGGCTTCACGCCGCCCGTGGAACTGATCGTGGAAGCCGAGCGCGCCGGCCTGCCGCTGCTGAAGACGGGGATTCCGACGCCGACCGCCATTGCGAAGCTGACGTCGATTCTCGAAGACTCGCTCGCCGAGCGGACGATGCTACACGCGGTGCTGATGGACGTGCTCGGGCTTGGCGTGCTCATCGCCGGTGAGAGCGGCATCGGCAAGAGCGAATGCGCGCTCGACCTGATCGTGCGCGGCCATCGCCTGGTCGCCGACGACACGGTCGAAATGCGCCGGCGTCAGGACACGATGCTCATCGGCACCTGTCCCGAGCTGACGCGCCACCACATGGAGCT
The DNA here is from genome assembly GCA_001917905.1 of Acidobacteria bacterium 13_1_40CM_65_14. Classification (GTDB taxonomy): domain Bacteria; phylum Acidobacteriota; class Vicinamibacteria; order Vicinamibacterales; family CAVVIG01; genus QHWF01. Next base: position 33,236 of record MNEX01000110.1, on the reverse strand, counting down.
GCGCGGCCTCGGCGTGATCAACGTGAAGGAGCTGTTCGGCATCGCGTCCACGCGGTCCTCTAAACGCGTCGAGCTCGTCGTGCAGCTCGAACGCTGGGATCCGTCGCGCGAGTACGAGCGGCTCGGGCTCGACGACGATTCGTACGAGATTCTCGGACTGCGCGTGCCGCTCATTCGCATGCCGGTCGCGCCCGGCCGCAACATCGCCATCCTGGTGGAGGTCGCCGCCCGGAATCAGCTGCTCAAGGCCCGCGGCCATCACGCGGCGCGTGCGCTCGCCGAACGGCTCGAGGCGACGCTGCGTCAGCCGTCGCTGCCCTCGCCGGATGAAGAGGATGAGGAGCTCGAGCCGGGCGGGAGCCGATGAGTCCTCGGGCAGGTCGGGCCGGTGTGACGGGTAAGGCTGGGAGGTCGGCGCGAGCGAGCGGCAGCCGTGAGCCGTCGCGAAGCGCGCGTGCGCTGAGCAACGGCGAGGGGGGTGGGACCCCGGAGCGGGTGAGAAAAGTCGGGCCCCGCGAGCATCGGAAAAAGAAGGGCGGCCAGCCGTTCATCGTGCTGACAGGTCTGTCCGGCTCGGGAAAATCGCAGGCGATCCGGGCGCTCGAAGACCTCGGGTACTTCTGCGTCGACAACCTGCCGACCACGCTGATTCCCACGCTCGCCAAGCTGTCGCTGCAGACGGGCGGCGACATCACCAAGGTCGCAATCGTCGTCGACGTGCGCGAAGGCGGATTCCTGTCGTCATTCGCCAAGGTCTTCGAGAATCTGCGGAAGATGCCGCGGCTCAACCCGATCCTGATTTTTCTGGAGGCGAGCCATGCCACGCTCGTCCGCCGGTTCAGCGAAACGCGCCGCCCGCATCCGCTCGCGCCGGATCGATCGGTCACCGAAGGCATTCGCGATGAGCGTGAGCGGATGAACGCGATCCGCGATCTCGCGGACGAGATCGTCGACACGTCGGACATGACCGTCCACGAGCTGCGGCAGTTCTTCATGGGGCTCTCGCGCGATCGATCCGCGGCCCGGCTGACGATCACGCTGCTCAGTTTCGGCTTCAAGCATGGCGTGCCGGTCGACGCCGATCTCGTGTTCGACGCGCGCTGTCTGCCGAATCCGCACTTCGTGCCCGCGCTGCGGCGCCGGACCGGCCGCGATCGCGCCGTCGCCGAGTTCATGGAGCGCGACACCTCGTCGCGCGCATTCATGGACCGGCTCACGGAATACGTCCGCTACGTCGTGCCGTACTACATCGCGGAAGGGAAGAGCTACCTGACCATCGCCGTCGGCTGCACGGGCGGCCGCCACCGATCGGTGATGATCGCCGAACGTCTGCGAAAAGCTCTCGCCGACGTCGCCGGGGCGCGCGTGCGCGTCCGTCATCGTGATATTGGCCATTCGTAGGCGGGAAGGGCGGGATAGGCGGGACGGGCTGGATGGGAGGGGAGGCGCCGCCGATCCTGCCTATCCTGCCCATCCTGCCTATCCTGCCTTACGATAGAAGCTGTGATTGGCGTCGTCGTGGTGACCCACGGACAGCTCGCGACCGAGCTCGTGAACGCCGCCGAGATGATTGTCGGCGACCTGCCGCGGTTCACGGCGGTCTCGATCGGCTGGCACGACGACGTGAACGACGCACGAGAAGACATCGCACAGGCGATCGAGCGCGTTGGCGGCAGCGAGGGTGTCCTGCTGCTGACCGACATGTTCGGCGGGACGCCGTCGAACCTCGGCATGACGTTTCTTGAAACCGATCGGCTCGAAGTGATCACGGGCGTCAACCTCCCGATGCTGATCAAGCTCGCGGGCCTCCGCGAGTCGTCGAATCTCCTCGCGGTCGCCAAAGAGATGCGTGAGCACGGGCGGAACGCCATCTGGGTCGCGTCCGATCTGCTGCGGGGCGAGAAGAGTCCCGCATGATCTCGCAGTCGGTCACCGTCGTGAACCAGCTGGGCATGCACGCGCGGGCGGCCGCGAAGTTCGTGCACCTCGCCACGCGGTATCAGTCGCGCGTGCGCGTCGCACGCGATTCACGCGAGATGGACGGCAAGAGCATCATGGGCATCCTGCTGCTCGCCGCCGCGCGCGGATCGACGATCACCATCAGCGCGGACGGCCACGACGAGAGCGATGCGGTGAGCGCGCTGGTCGCCCTCGTGGCGTCAGGGTTCGGCGAAGAAGCGCCTGCGGCCGCGGCGAGCGAGCACAGCGAGACGAGCCGCAGCGAGTGGGGGTGGGGCCCCACGAGCGGTAAAAAGTGATGCAGCGCCTGACCGGTATCGGCGTGTCGCCCGGCGTCGTCTCGGGCCGCGCGGTCATTCTGATCCAGCGCGCGCAGGTGCTGCGGTATCAGATCGCGCAGCGGCGCGTCGACCACGAGCTGCGGCGGCTCGACGAGAGCCGCGTGCGATCGCGCGAGCAGCTCGTGGACATCCGCGCGCGCGTCGCCAAGCGTCTGCCGGAGATGGCGTCGCTCTTCGACGCGCAGCTCCTGATGCTCGACGATCCGATGCTCGTCCCGCGCGCCGCCGACATCGTCCGCGACCAGCGCGTCAACGCCGAGTGGGCCGTGCAGCAGGTGTTCCACGAGTTCAGCGCCGTGTTGGACGAGGTGGCCGATCCGTACCTCCGCGAGCGCACCGGCGACGTCGCCGATCTCGTCGGGCGGCTGCGAATGAACCTGCGTCAGGGCGTATCGACGCCGAGAGATCTGCTCCGGGAACTCGACGAAGCCTCAGTGCTGATCGCCGACGAGCTGACGCCGTCGCTGGCCGCGCAGGTGGACTGGACCAAAGTCCGCGGTTTTGCGACCGACGCGGGCAGCCGCACGTATCACACCGCGATCCTGGCGCGATCGCTCGACGTGCCGGCGGTTGTCGGCCTTCACGATGCGAGCCGGCAGGTGCAGCCCGGGCAGATCGTCATCATCGACGGCTCGTCGAGCCAGGTGATCGTGGATCCGACGGTCGAGGAACTCGCACGCGCGGCACGGCACGCCGACGACCGGCGTCCGGCGGCCGGCGCCGATGCCGAGCGCCGGCGTCCCGCCTCGACGGCAGACGGCGTGCCCATCCGGCTGGACGCCAACATCGAATTCCCCGACGATCTCGCGGCCGCTCGCTACGCCGGCGCCGAGGGCATTGGGCTGTACCGGTCGGAGTTCCTGCTGGCCAGCGGGATTGCCCACGTGGGCGAGGAGGAACGTCAGTACGAGATCTATCGCGGCATGCTCGAGGGCATGGCGCCAGGCACGGTTACCGTTCGCACCTTCGACGTCGACGAAGATCAGATCACGTCGTGGCTCGTCGAGCAGCCGCTGGCGGGCGGATGGGTGGCGGACGAGCAGCGCGGAAGCCGCCAGGGCCTTCGGGGACTGCGCCTCAGCCTCACGCGGCCCGAGTTGTTCCAGGTCCAGGTGCGCGCGCTGCTGCGCGCCGCGCGGCACGGCAGCCTCCGCATCATGTTTCCGTTCGTCTCGAGCGTGGAGCAGCTGCGCGAAGCGCGCCGCATGATCGCCGAAGCTGCCGCGGAGCTGGCGCGGCGCGGCGAGCAGGTGCCGACGGTGCCGGTCGGCGTGATGATCGAGATTCCCGCCGCCGCGTATACCGCCGATCTGCTCGCGCGCGAGGTCGACTTCTTCACAATCGGCACCAACGATCTCATTCAGTACTGCCTCGCGGTCGACCGCGCCGACGAACGTGTGTCGCAGCTGTACGAGCCGCTGCACCCGGCGATTCTGCGCATGATTCTGATGGTCCGCCGCGCGGCCGAGCGTCAGCGGATTCCGGTGTCGCTCTGTGGCGAGATGGCCTCGGATCCGGCGCTGCTGACGCTGCTCGTCGGACTGGGGCTGACCGATTTCAGCATGACGCCGGGCGCCATTCCAGTCGCCAAACAGGTGCTCCGCGAGCTGCGCCGCGACGAGCTGCGCGCGCTGGCGCGCCGGATTTTGAAACTGCCGACGATCGACGAGATCGAGCACGAGCTGCTCGCGGCGCTCGGCAAGCTGACGCTTCTGAGGAGTGATTCGTGAGCGGCGAGATCACACGCATCGAGAAACCGTGGGGCTACGAGCTGCACTGGGCGAAAACCGATCGGTACGTCGGCAAGCTCATTCACGTCAACGCTGGCCACGCCCTGAGCCTGCAGTATCACAACGTGAAGGACGAGACGATCTATCTGCACTCGGGCAAGCTGCTCTTCGAGATCGACGAGGGCGGCGGCTTGACGAAGCGGGAGATGCGCCCAGGTGAACGCGTCCACATCACGCCGAAGACGATCCACCGCATGACGGCCATCGAGGACAGCGACATCTTCGAGGTGTCCACGCCCGAGCTGCACGATGTCGTGCGCCTGGAAGATCGCTACGGCCGCGAAGACACACACAAACCTAAAGCCTGAGATCCGGCGCGATATTGGCGCCGGTGACCAGGAGCGCGATCGTTCCCCGAGCGTGTCCCTCTTCTTTCAGCAGCGCGGCCACGGAAGCGGCCGCGGCGGGCTCCGCCACGACCTGTTCGTGCCGTGCGAGAAAACGCGATCGCCGTGCGCAACTCGTCGTCGCTCACCGAGACGCATCTCGTCGACGAGCTCGCCGATCGCGGCGACGTTGGGCGCCAGCGGTCGCCGCACAGCGAGCCCATCTGCAATCGTGTCCGCCGACGCCGTTTCAACCACGCGCCCGCGCTGCCAGGACAAGTAGTAGGCCGGGCCGCGCTCGGCGACAACGCCGACGATACGGCTGGCGGGCCGAAGATGTTTGGCGGCCGAGGCCACGCCGCGGATGAGCGCGGAGTCGCCGACTGGCACGTAGATGACGCCGGTCTCCGGCCGCTCGAGGAGAATCTCGCGTCCAATCGTCGCGGCCGACCGGCACGTCGGGATCGCTCGCGTCGTGCAGAAAAAACGCACCGATACGCGCCGCGTACTCGTGCGCCGCGTCAATCGCCGCCGTCAGATCCGGTCCCGTCTCGACCAGCGACGCGCCGAGCTCGCGAATCCGCGGCGCCTTGACGGGATTCGGGCGAGTGGGAAGAAAGATCGTGGTCCGGACGCGGAGCTGCCGGCCGGCATACGCCACGGCCGCGCCATGATTTCCGGTACTGGCGGCGACGACCTCGGCCACTTCGCCTGCACGGACGCGTTCTGACAACGAGAACAGCGCACCGCGGATCTTGAACGACGCGGTTGGCAGGTCGGACTCGAGTTTCAGGTAGACGATGCGGTCGTGCGTGCTGAGCGACGCGGCTCGCACGAGTCGCGTCGGAGGAAAATGGCGCGCGATGAAGCGCGCCGCGGCGTCTATGCGTGCCTGCTCAATCAGTCGCGCAATGCCTCAGCGTCAAAATGGAATGTCGTCGTCGGTGAGGGGCTCAGCCGCAGGCTCGGGTGCCGGTGCATGGCCGCCCATGCTCTCATCGGCGACACCGCCGCGCGACACGCCGCCACCGCGGCCGCCGCCCAGCAGGACGATCTTGTCGCCGCGGATCTCAGTCGTGTAGCGCTTGTTGCCGTCCTTGTCGTCCCATTGGCGCGTTTGCAGGCGGCCTTCGACGTAGATCTGCTTGCCCTTGGTGAGATACTCGGTGAGCGATTCGGCCGATTTGCCCCACAGCACGACGCGGTGCCACTCGGTTTTTTCCTGCCGCTGGCCCGCCTTGTCGTTCCACACCTCGGTGGTCGCCATGTTGATCGTCGCGACCGCGGCGCCGCCCGGCGTGTAGCGTAGCTCGGCGTCGCGTCCGAGGTTGCCGACCAGGATCACTTTGTTGACTGAGCCCATAGGTGCCCTTCGGGGTTGAGAACTCAGAAATGAGAACTCAGACCTTAGAACTTAGAACTGAGAACGGTGAACGAGCCGAAGCATTCTACATCGTCGGCTCCGAACTTCTAAGTTCTGAGTTCTGAGTTCTGAGTTCTAAGTTCTAAGTTCTGAATGGCTACGGGCGCCGCAATCGGTCGAGGCATTGCTGCGCGAGGATCGCGACGTCGCTGTCTTTGTAATTCTTCACGACGGTGTCGCACGCCGCGCGCGCGCCGGCGACGTCGCGGAGATTGCTCAGGGCGAGACCTTTCCGATAGTACGCCTCAGGAACCGCGTTGCCGCTCGGGTAATTGCGGATCACCGCGTCGCATGCGTCCACGGCCTTGTCGTTCTTGCCCTCGAGCAGATAAGACTTGCAGATGAACAGCTGCGCGTCGTCGACCCAGTCGGACTTCGGAAAATTCTTGATGTACGCCTGGAACCCTTCGATCGCCAGATCGTACTGGCCGGCCGCGTAGTCGGCCTGGGCTGTTTCCTGCATCTTCTGCGGCGACAAGCCGACCGGCGGCGCCGATCCGCCGGCGTTCGAGCCGCCGCCCGACGTCGCGGCGGCGCCGGTCGGATCGACCTCCGTCGAGGTGGGACGCTGCTGCAGGGCATGACGGAGCGCTTCGACTTCCTGCGTCAGCGAGCCGATGCGGACGTTGTTGTCATCGAGACGTTCGCGAATGACGCGCGCGTCGTTCGACAACGTATCGAGAATCAGCTTCTGATCGGCGAAGCCCTTGACGAGCGCCGCGTTCTGCTGATCCAGCCGCTGATCGAGATGCGTGCTCAACGTCTTCACGACGTCGGTCAGCGACGCGAGCATGTTCTGCAGCAGCTGCGATTGCTCCTGCAGCATGCGGATGTCGGCCATCAGCTGTTGATGTTCCTTGTTCGCGGCCGACGCCGGCATCGCGGCGACAGCGACCAGCGCGCCGGCGAGAACCACGGCGAGAATTCTGTGTCTCATAGGCTCACTTCGCGGTGATGACGAAATGCGCGCGCCGGTTCTTCCTGAACGCCGCTTCGTCGTGGCCGGGATCGAACGGAAACTCCTTGCCGTAGCTCACCGTGCGGACGCGATCGGCAGGGATGCCCAGCGACACGAGATAGGCGCGCGCGGCTACCGAACGGCGTTCGCCCAACGCCAAATTGTACTCGGCGGTGCCGCGTTCATCGCAGTGGCCTTCGATCGTCACGGCCCAGCTGGGATACTTCTTGATCGTGGCGGCGTTCTCGTCGAGCGCGCGCTGCGCGTCAGGACTCAGATCGCTGCTGTTGTAATCGAAGAACACCGGCTTGAGCGGCGAATTGCGATTGAGATCGTCAAGCGACGCGGACGCGATCGCATCGTCGCGCACCGGCTCGGGCGGCACGATGGTCGGTTCCGCGACCGGCTCGGGCGGGGCCGGCGGCCGTGACGACGGCGTCGAGATCGCCCCGGGGAAGGGCGGTGGCATCGGGCGAGCGATGGGCGCTTGTTTTTTTCCGCACCCCGCGACGCTCATCACCATGAGCAACAGAACCGTGGTCCCCCACACGCGTGTCATCGTTGTCTCCGTTATTTTGACCAGTTGGGTTGTTGGTTGCTGCCCGTGCGCGTGAGTTGGCGCACGTTCTTGCCATCGCGCGCGATCGTGAAAATCTGCGACTTGCCGGCACGCGTGGACATGAAGGCCAAATGCCGCCCGTTGGCCGACCAGGTCGGACTCTCGTTCGTGCCTTCGCCGAACGTCAACTGGCGTACCTGCCGGCTTGCCAAGTCGATCACTTTGATGTCGTTGCCCGGTCCGGTCCTGGCCGAATAGGCGATCTCGTTGTACGGCGCCGGCGACCAGGTGGGTCGATCCGAGTACTCGCGCGTCAGAAGTGTCGGCGAGCCTGAGCCGTCGGCGTCCATGATGTAGATGTGGGGATCGCCGCCGCGATCGGAGACGAACGCGATCTGGGTGCCGGGCGGCGACCAGGTCGGTGAGATGTCGATGCCCGGATGGCGCGTGAGCCGGCGCACATTCGACCCGTCGCGATTCATCACGTAAATTTCGCTGTTGCCGTCGCGCGTTGACGTGAAGCACAAACGGGTGCCGTCCGGCGACCAGGCGGGCAGCCAGTTCTCGCCGACTTTTTCTCCTTTGGTCAACTCGTCGAGCAGCGCCTGAAAGATGTGCGACACGAAGATCTGTCCCCCCCCGCGGCGATACGACGTGTAGGCGATCGATCGTCCGTCCGGCGACCACGCCGGGTTGATGTTCAGGGTCTTGGACACCGTGACACGGCGCTGATTCTCCCCGTCGTAATCGGCGATGTACAGCTCCTTCACGCCGCGGTTTTCGATGGTCCCGCCCATGCGCTCGCCGTCGCGATCGGAATCGAACACGAGCTTGGTCCGCGCGACGCCTTTCAGCCCGCGCTGCGACTGATGCAACTCGTCGGAGATCTGGTGCGCGTAGAGGCGCGGGTTTGCCGTTGAACCGGAATACTCGCGCCCGTACGCCGACTGACGCGTGCGAACGTTGAACAGCCGCAGCTCCACCTTGAGACCGGTGGCCGTCTTCTGCACGGTGCCGACCACGAGGCCGTCGGCATTCAGCTCGCGCCAGCGGTCGAACGGCACGTCGCTGAAGGAGGTTGCGGCCGGAATCGTCGAGTAGACGTCGCGCGGAATCAGCGCGAACTCGCGCTCGAAGTTCAGGTCGTCGAAGAGGACCTGACTGATCGTCTTGGCGATCGCCACGCTCTCGGTGTCTTTCGAGACGGCGATGAATTCAGGCACGGCCAGGCGCGGCGGGGAACCCGGCTCGCCGGTGATGGTGGTCTCGATTTCCTGCGGTTGCGGCGGCTGCGCAGGTGGTTGCGGCGGTTGCTGCGCACGCGTCGACGCCATAGCCGCGGCGAGCACGACGATCAGGGATATCCGTTTCATCTTTCGTACTTGAATGTGAGGTGGACGGGCAGCGAGGGATTGGGATACGCATCCGGGAGCGGCGGCAGTTGCGTGACGGCGACGGCGCGGCGCGCGGCGAGATCGAGCGCGTCATTGCCGCTGCTCGCTTCGACGATCGTGTCGGTGATCTTGCCGTCACGTTGGATGGTGAACTTGATGATGGTTTGTGCGGTGACGCCTTGGTTCTGCGCCCAGACGCTTCTAATCCGCTGGACCATCGTCTGCACATAGTCGGGGCAACAGAAGTTCGCGACGTCGAGCGTGCCGCCAATGCCCTGACCGCTCGACAGTCCGAATCCTTGGCCCCGTATGCCGGTTTCCGCGCTCGTGCTGCCCTTGGCGGTCTGAGCGCCCCTCGTTGGTGTGCGGCCACGCGCGTCATCGGGCGCCTGCGTCACGTTCGGCGCAGGCGTCGTTTTGCTCACCTTGACGTCGCGGCGGGGAAGGACCATCTCGGGCGCTTTCGCGGCAGGCGGCCGGACCGCCTCGCGCTTGGCGGCCTCCTCGGGCGGGGTCTGGACCTGCACGGCACGGCGGCCCATTTGCGTCATGCCGCCGCTGTCGGCGCCCGCATTGCCGCCGAGCGAAATCGTCATCACCGTCCGCGGCGCGGCCGACTCGCGACCAAGAAACCGAGCAGGCGCCAGGAGGAGGCCCGCGCCGAACACGACATGCGCCGCCACCGACACCGCCACCATTCGCTGAAGTCCAGCGGGGGCCTGCATCCGGTCGCGAAGCACATCGGTGACGTCCATGGATTAGCGTTCACCTGGCATTTTGGTGATGAGGCCCACTTTTTCGACGCCCGCCGCCTTCAGGCGGTCGAATATCTCCATCAGCTCCTGATACTGCACGCCAGCGTCGCCGCGCAGGTAGACCTCTTTGTCGCTGCGGTTCTCCATCTTCTGCCGGATGCGTTCCTGCAAGATCTCCGCGCGAATCGGTTCGTCGCCGAGATACACGACGCGATTCTGACGATACGCGAGCGGGATGCTGACGAACACCCGCTCGTTCGCGATTTGTCCCGAGCGCGTCGACACCGGAATGTTGACGTCGACGCCGCGCTGAATCATTGGTGCGGTGACCATGAAGATCACCAGCAGCACGAGCATCACATCCACGAGCGGAACGACATTGATCTCGGCGAGCGAGGTACTGACGCGACGGCCACGTCCCAGACGTCCCGACGCGGCGCTCGCTGCAGGCTGTACCTTCGGCACCTACGTAAAGTTCCTTTCCGCGATGTTCAGAAACTCCATGGCGAAGTCGTCCATTTCGGAGGCGAACAATTTCACGCGGTTCGAGAGCGCATTGTAGAAGTACACGGCCGGGATGGCGGCGATCAAACCGGCAGCCGTGGCGACCAATGCCTCGGCAATCCCGGGCGCGACGACGCTGAGGTTCGTCGATCCCGTCCGGCCAATGTTCTCGAACGCTGCGATGATGCCCCAGACGGTCCCGAACAAGCCGATGAACGGCGCCATGCTCGCGGTCGTCGCGAGAAACGTGATGTGACGCTCGAGTTTGTTGACCTCGACCACGGCCGCACGCATCAGCGCACGATCGACGGCCGAGAGGCTCTTGAGAGTTGGACGACCGGGAGCGCCGCGTGGATTGGCCGGCGCGGCCGCGTCCGGTGGCTGGTTCTGTCGCAGCTGCGCGGTGAGCTCAGCGTATGCCGATTGAAACAGGCCGACAAGCGGACTCTCGTCAAGCGATCGGCAGACCGCCTGCACCTCGGAAAACTTGCTGCTGCGGCGGAAAACGTCGAGGAACTGTGCGCTTTGGCGCTCGGACCGCCGGAACGTCCAGAGTTTGTAAAAGATGATGCCCCAGGAAATGACTGATAGCAGTCCGAGGCTCAGGAGCGCGAGTTTGGAAACGAGGGTGAAATGAGCAACGCGCCCGACGATGCTCGTACCCGAGCTTTCGAGCGCAACCCCGCCGGCCGCCTGCTGGAGCAAGGCGAGCGGGAGGCTTCCAAGCGTGCGCAAACGGCCCTCCGAGACATAGCGATGCGCCGCTGGGACAGCGCGAATGCAAAACTGTATCATGGGGTGAAATAGCTGTCAAACCTATGCTACGATTGGAGTTCTCGCGCTTCCCACATGCTCCGCTTCCTCCGGATCCAGCATCTCGCCGTCATCGACTCGGTCGAGGTCGAGTTCGATCCCGGGCTCAACGTCCTTACCGGTGAAACTGGCGCCGGCAAGTCGATTCTGGTCGAAGCCGTCGGGCTGCTGCTCGGCGGACGCGCCTCCGGAGACCTGGTGCGGACGGGCGAGGACAGCGCGGCCATCGAAGCCCTCTTTGAAAGCGGCGGCGACGAGCTCCTGATCCGCCGCGAAATCACCGCGCAAGGGCGGAGCCGCGCGTTCATCAACGGGGCGCTCGCCACTGCTGGCGCGCTCAAGGATCTTTCGGCCCGGTTGATCGAGCTCCACGGTCAACACGAGCATCAGACACTGCTCGATCCGTCCACACACCTCGGCGTCCTCGACACATTCGGTTCGCTCGATTCGCTCGCCGGGCCGTGCGCCCTGGCGTTCGAAGCGTGTCGAACCGCCCAGGAGGAGCTCGCACGTGTCCGGACGGCCGCCAGCGATCGGAACGCGCGGTTGGAGCTCATCGCGTTCCAGCTCGGCGAACTCGACCGCGCCGCGCCGAAGCCGGGCGAAGACGACGAGCTGTCCGCGCTGCGACACGTGTTGGCCAGCGCGGAGCGCGTCGAGCGGTTGTGCGTGGAGAGCTACGCGTCGTTGTACGAGCGTGACGACGCCATTTTGTCGGCCCTCGGGAATGTCTGGCGTCGCGTCGCGGAACTCGCCGATCTCGATCCGCAATTCCAGCCGTACCTCGAGGCTCGTGAAGCCATCAAGTCACAGCTCGAGGATCTGGCGCTGTTTCTGCGCCGATATGCCGAGGGCATCGAGGCGTCGCCCGCGCGGCTCCAGGAAGTCGAGGAGCGTCTGGCGCTGCTCGAGCGCTTGAAGCGGAAATACGGGCCGACGCTTGCCGACGTCATCAGCCGCCATCGGGCGCTGCAGCTGGAACGGTCCGACCTCGAGTGCGGCGACGAGCGGATCGCCGAGCTCGAGCGCGCGGTGGACGCGGCGCGCACGGCTTACTTGGCGGCCGCCCAGGCGCTGTCGCACGCACGGCGTCGCGTCGCCGGAGGCTTTGCGACGCAACTCGAGACGCTGCTGGCCGAACTGGCGATGGAGCAGACGCGATTCGAGGTGCGGTTCGGTGGCGCGCTGCCCGAGGCTGAATGGAGCGCGCGAGGCATCGACGCCGCCGAGTTCTTCGTCTCGCCGAATCCCGGCGAAGATCTGCGTCCGCTCGCGCGCATCGTGTCGGGCGGCGAGTTGTCACGCATCATGCTGGCGATCAAGACGCTCACCGCGACGTCGCGCCACGGGTTCAACGACGCCGCCGATCGGCCGCCGAGCACCGCGGCGCCGGGTCTGGTGTTCGACGAGGTCGACGCCGGGATCGGCGGACGCGTGGCGGACGTCGTCGGTCGCAAGCTGCGCGGCTTGGGCTCGGCGTTTCAGGTGCTGTGCATCACACACTTGCCGCAGATCGCCGCCTACGCCGACACGCACTTTCAGATCGAAAAGCGTGTCGACCACGGCCGCACCAAGACGACCGTCCGACGACTCGATGAGGCGCGTCGAGTCGACGAGCTCGCGCGCATGCTGGGAGGCGAGGCGATTAGCGATGGCCTTCGGCGCTCCGCGCGTGAGATGCTGGGGGAGCGAGCCGGTCAGGCGAAAGGCGAATCGATGGCAAAAGGCGAAAGCGAAAGAGCGAAAGCGAACCGTGTCGCCGTAGGCGAGAAACCACCGCGGGCGCCGAGGACGCATCGGTAGGCCGTGGCGCGCAAATATCTCATCGAGACGTTCGGCTGCCAGATGAACGTTCACGATTCGGAACGGATGGCGGGCCTCCTCGAGCAGGCCGGTTTTGAGGCCACAGACACCGCCGCCGACGCGGATCTCGTGGTGATCAACACCTGCAGCGTCCGTGAGCGTGCCGAGGAGAAGCTGTACACGCGGCTGGGTGAGCTGCGCCAGCTCGCCAGCGACCAGGGCCACGACCCGATCGTCGCCGTGGCGGGATGCGTGGCGCAGCAAGAAGGCGCGACGGTCCTGAAGCGGTCGGCGGGCGTCGCAGACGTCGTCCTCGGGACGCAGGCGATTCGCCGCCTGCCGCTGCTCGTCGATGCCGTCGGAGCGGATCGAGAGCACCGACGCCGTCGCGCAGGCGTTCTCGATCTGGGTGCGTGCGATGATGTGAGGTGGCCGCTCGGGATCACGCGACGGAGCGATCCGGTCAAGGCGTACGTGACCATCATCGAAGGGTGCAACGAGTTCTGCAGCTTCTGCGTGGTCCCGTACACGCGCGGACACGAGCGGATGCGTCCCAAGGCCGACATCGTGGCGGAAGTGCGTGAGGCGGTCGCGAGCGGTCGACGGGAAGTCCAACTCCTCGGACAGATCGTGAACCACTACGACGCGCCTGACGATGCCGGCTGCGATTTCACCGGCCTCCTCGAGGCGATCCATGACATCGAGGGCCTGGACCGGATCCGTTTCGCGAGCCCGCACCCGCGGCATGTCGATGAGCGCTTTCTCGCCGCCATGGCGAGGCTGCCGAAGATCTGCCGTCACCTGCATCTTCCGGTGCAATCCGGGTCGACGCGCGTGCTGACCGCGATGCGCCGCCGCTACACGCGCGACAGCTACCTCGCGCTCGTGGACCGCATCCGGCAGATGCTGCCGGACGTGGCGCTATCGACCGATATGATCGTTGGTTTCCCGGGAGAGGCCGACGCGGACTTCGACGAGACGCTGTCGCTGACGGCGGCGGTCCGGTTCCACAGCATGTTCTCCTTCAAGTATTCCGAACGGCCGAACACGCTGGCGGAGAAGCGGCTCCCGGACAACGTGCCCGACGCGGAGAAGACGCGGCGGATCGTCGCGCTCCAACGACTGCAGCGGGAGATTCAGGGCGGTCTGAACGGCCAACTGATCGGCGAGCCGGTCATGGTGCTCATCGACGCCGCGAGCCGGCGCCGCGACACGGAGTTATCGGGGCGGACGAGCAGCAATGTGGTCGTCAATCTGCCGGGACCGCCAGAGTGGATCGGCCGAACGATTGCGGTTCGCGTCGAACGCGCCGGACCGCACAGCGTGTGGGGCCGTGCCGTTCGGGTGGATGAGGTACGCGGACGTTTGACAGGCGTGCGTGCGGCGCCTAGGTTGTAGAGCCATGCAAATCGAGATGACCATCAAAGGCCTGATGGTCGACCCCATCACCAACATGCCGATCGTCATCCTGCGCGACAAGGACGGGCAGCGGGTGCTGCCGATCTGGGTCGGCATCTTCGAGGCCAATGCCATCGCGCTGCAGATCGAGAATATTTCGACGCCGCGGCCGATGACGCACGACCTGTTGCGAAACGTCATTCACGACCTCAAGGCATCGGTCCAGAAGGTCGTCGTGTGCGATCTCCAGGAGAACACCTTTTACGCGCTCATTTATCTCTCGCTGAATGGCGATACGCTCGCCGTCGATGCGCGCCCGAGCGACGCGATCGCTCTCGCCCTGCGCACGCGCGCGCCGATCTTCGTCGAGGACACGGTGATCGATAACGCCAAGACGATGGACCCGTCGGCGGAAAAGACCGATGCCGATCGTCTCCACAAATGGCTCGAGAGTCTGGATCCCGACGATCTGGGCAAATACAAAATGTAGCGCGGCTGGTCTCTGCTAGAATGGCCGGGTTCCGCCCGACCCGTCCATTTCATGATCGTCGCCATCGCAAACCAGAAGGGGGGCGTGGGCAAGACCACGACCGCCATCAATCTGGCCGCCGCGCTCGCGCTGCGGGGTAAGCGCACCCTCCTCATCGATCTCGATCCGCAAGCCAACAGCACGATGTCGTTTCTCGACATGCAGCAGGTATCGAAGAGCGTCTACGACGCGATCGCCGATCCGCAGGTCGCGCTGAAGGACGTGGTGGTGGCCTCGCCGATCGAGAACCTCGCCATCGCGCCGTCGCGCATCGCGCTGGCCAAGCTCGAAGCCAAGTTGGTGGGCGAGATGGACGCGCACTTCAGGCTGAAGGACAAGCTCGAGCCGTTGCGGAAGGAGTATCCGCAGATCGTCATCGATTGCCCGCCGACGCTGGGGCTGTTGACGGTCAACGCGCTCGTGGCGGCGACGCACCTGCTGATTCCCATTCAGTCCTCGTACTTTGCGCTCGAGGGGACCGACGATTTGCTCGAGACGATTGAGAAGGTGCGCGCACGCCCCAACCCGGCGCTGCGGATCCTGGGCGTCGTCATCACGATGCACGACAAGCGGACGGCGCTGGCGCGCGACATCCGCAGCCAGATTCAAAAGGTGTTCGGCAGGAAGGTGTTCAAGACGGTCATCACCAAAAGCGTACGTCTCGAAGAAAGCCCCGCGTACAAGGAATCGATCTTCACCTTTGCGCCCGACTCGACGGGCGCCACCGAGTACTACAGCCTGTGTGAGGAGGTCATCGACCGTGCCTAGACGAGGGCTGCCCGAATCGATCGCGATGCGGCACGACGAACACTACGTGGAAGCGCTGGCGGCGTCCGCCGGCGCGCCGATCGGCCGACTCGTCCCGATCGACCAAATCGATCCGAACCCAAACCAGCCGCGCCACGTGATGGGCGACCTGTCCGAGCTGATGGCCTCGATTACCGAAAAGGGGATTCTCGAGCCGCTGGTCGTTCGGCAGCGCGGGACTCGGTTCCAGATCGTGGCCGGGGAGCGGCGCTATCAGGCGGCGATCCAGGTCGGACTCCGCGAGCTCCCGGTCGTCATCCGAGACGTGGACGAAACCGAGATGCTGGAACTGGCGTTGATTGAGAACCTCCAGCGCAAGGATCTGACGCCGTTCGAGGAGTCGGAAGCGCTGCACGGCCTCGCCGAGCGCTGCGGCTATACGCACGAGGACCTCGCGCGGCGGCTGGGGAAGTCCCGGACGTCAATCACCGAGTCGCTCGCGCTGAACGGCATGCCGGACGAGGTTCGCAATCTGTGTCGGCTGGCCGACATTTCCGCTAAGTCGTTGCTTCTGCAGGTAGTTCGGCAGGAGACCCCCGAGAAAATGACGGCGCTGGTCGAAAAAATCGCCAGTCAGGGCGGCGCCACGCGTCAGCAGCTTCGCGAGGCCGCCGCGAAGCCGAAGGCCGGACGTCCGAAGCATTACGTGTTCGCGTATCGGCCGCCGAGTAAGGCGTTCAACCTCAAGCTGAGTTTTACGAAGAGTCGCGCCACGCGTGACGATGTCATCGAGGCGCTGGAAGGCATTCTGCGGGATCTCCGCAAAGGGAAGTAATCGCGATCGCGACCGCGTGCTGGCGCGTGACCGATCCGCGTCCAGACGTCAGCCACGCCTGCGAGTCGAAGCCAGTAGTTAACATAACATCCATTATCAGACTCTGACGAAATAGCTCGAAAAATGAGCTGTGCATCGTTTGCGGAGGCGACGCGCGGGCGTTCGCCCGAGCAGGCGTTGTCAATCAATCAGGCTCGCCAGTTGCGCGCTTCGAACAGCGCGTCGGGCACCGTGAGCTCGATGGGTCGATGTTCCGGATGGCGCTCGGTTTCCACGCCTTCGTCGTACACGGCGACGAAGAATGCGAGCGAATCGCCGGCGCCGACTCGCAGCTCGCGTGTCGGGAGCGACAGTTCGAGGACGGTTCCCGCCGCCACCACGGCGTGGCTCGGACCGCGTTCGGTCCACGGTGCGGATCCGACGATCGCGGTTGATGAGGATTGCCGGTCCCAGAACCGTCCGATGAGACGCCCCAGCCTCTGGCAGACCGAAAACCGAACGCCGTCGGGCTGCAGAAATTTCAGGGAGATCTCGTGGCCGTCCGCCAGCAGATCCACCATCGGCCGCACAGCGTCCACGCGCACGAACAGCCGCTCGCGGTCGAACCCGAACTGCACGAGCGTCAGCAGTGGCACGCGCCGGTCGGACCGGTGCATCGCTCCGGCGGTTTCACGAATCTCGAGGCTGCCGGCGCCGAGCCATTCGAAATAACTCGTCTCGTCCCCGTCGACTGTGGGACACAGCAAGGCTGTGGGATAGGTTTGCGCCTCCGGCGGCGCTGCGCTGCTGATGTTGCTGACGAAGAGCTCATCCGGCGCCGGCTTCTGCATCAGCCGGTACGCGTTGCGGACGTGGCGGCGAAAGAGGTCGTCGAACTCGAGATCGTGGGCCGATGAGTGGTCGTCGCCGTACCACCAGAACCAGTCGCTGCCTTCCGCGATCAGGATTTCCTCGCGGGCCCCGCCGAGCGCCTGCGTATCGGCGGTCGCCGATTCGAGCGCCTGCCGCGCGTCGGCCAGCTGGCTCCAGGCCTTCCGATCGTCAGCGTGACCAATCCAGATGTAGAAGTTGGCGTCGATCCACGATCCCGGAAAGATGCCCGGCAACTCGCGCGCCGGCATCCGGCACGCGTCGGCCATGGTGACGGTCCGCAGCTCCGCGTGTGTTGACAGCCGTCGGTACAGCGCGCGCAGGAACGGCCGGCCTCCACCTTCAAAGTGCTCCCACGCGTTTTCGCCGTCCAGGATGATGGGGATGAGCGCGTCTCCCCCGCCGGTCCGCTCACGAAACCGGCGTCCGGCTTCGACGAGCCGCCCGACGAAATCGTCCGCCGCGGCGTCTGCGCCCCAGCCGGCATAGCTGAAGCCAATCAAGTCCGACAGCACGTGGTCCCGGAAAGCGCACGCCACCGACGCGCCGCCGGCGCGGACGGCGTACGCCGTGTAGAGCCGCTCCGGATGGTCGACGTGTCCCCGGGCGTCGCGCGAGAACGTCGCGTTCAGCGTGCGCGCCAGGATCAGCTCGTCAGTGGCCATCCATGTAAAGCCGGCCGCCGCGACGAGCGGCACGATCGCGTCCGATACCGATCCTTCGGACGGCCACAGGCCGACCGGACGCTGCCCGAACAGCCGCTCGTGAGAACTGGCGGCGCGTTCAAGCTGTTCGACCGCATCCTCCGGATGAACGAAGCGCCGGCGCGGCATCCGCGAGTCGGGATGTGTTCGCCGGTAGATATCCGTGTCGCACAGGAGTGGAAGGATCGGGTGATAGAACGGTGACGCCGACAGCTCGATTTGCCCGCGTCTGGCCGCCTCTCGGTACTCGGGAATCACCTTGTTCAGAACTTCGAGCTCGACGGTGCGCAGCACCGCTTTGTCTTCCTCGGTGAAGTCGCGCCCTTTGGCCAGCAGACCTCGGATCCGCGCGTCACCCTCGAGATAAAACGGGTCGATCCAGACAAGTTTGTGCCACACCTGCAGATCCGCCGTGCCATCAGTTCCGCGTAGCGTGGATACACGTCGATCATCCGCTGCCGTTGCGCGTGGAAGAAATTCTCGAGGATGAAGTCGATATCCTGCTCGTCCAGATTCGCCGCCGGTTTGAGACTCAGGTCGAGGTAGCGATCGCGGGCGCGATTCTCGGCGAACGCTTCCAGCTGGACGAGCAGCGACGGCACCAGGTTGAACGTCATCTTGACGTCGGGGAACTCGCGAAGAATTGCGGCCATGCCGTAGTAGTCCTTCAGCGCATGCAGCCGGACCCACGGGAGGACGTGCTCGCCGGTCGCGAGGTCCTCGTAGAAGGGCTGATGCATGTGCCACAGGATGGCGACGCGCGTCATACGGTGTAGTCTAGTCGTAGCCGTCCGGCGCGTACTGGCTGATGCCCAAGATCCTCGATCGGTATCTCCTCCGCGAGATCGTGCTGCCCTTCTTCCTGTGGCTGCTGCTGCTCACGTTCGTCCTGATCATGCCGCCGATCCTGCAGAACGCGGAGCAGCTCATCGCCAAAGGGGTCGCGTGGCCGATCGTGCTGCGCGTCCTGCTGACGCTGGTGCCGCAGGCGTTGGGCATCACGATTCCGATGGCGCTCCTCCTCGGGATCCTCATTGGGCTGGGCCGGCTGTCTGCGGACCGCGAGTTCGTGGCGCTGCAGGCTTGCGGCGTCAGCATTTTCCGCGTGATGCGCCCGATCGTCGTCCTGTCGCTCGCGGCGTGCGCGGCCACGGCGCACGTGATGATCGTCGCGCTGCCCAATGCGAATCAGACCTTCCGCACCATCACGTTCAACGTCATTGCGTCGAAGGCCGAAAGCGACATCAAGCCGCGCGTCTTCTTCGATCAGTTTCCGAACCGCGTCCTGTACGTGCGCGACGTGCCGCCATCAGGCGGCTGGCGCGACGTGTTTCTCGCCGATGCGACGCGGTCCGGCGAGACCACGGCATATTTCGCGAGGCAGGGGCGCCTGAACGTCGACCGTGCGAAGCAGACGGTCGAGCTCGTGCTCGAACAGGGCACGCGGCACACGACGTTCGCGAACAAGCCCGAAGACTACGAAGGCAGCTCGTTCGATCGGCTCGTGCTCAACATGGACGCCGAGACGGTGTTTCCGCGCACGCAGCTGATGAAGGGCGACAACGAGAAAACGATTGCCGAGCTGCGCGCCACGGCCGCCGAGAACGCGCAGCATGGCGCGCCGACCGGCAGCCAGTACTTCACGATCCAGCAGAAGTTTTCGATTCCGATCGCCTGTCTCGTCCTCGCCCTGATCGGTGTGGCGCTCGGCGTCAGCAACCGGAAGGACGGCAAGCTCGCCGGGTTCGTGGTCGGCATCGGCGTGATTTTCGTGTACTACGTGCTGCTCTGGACGTCGCGCGCGGGTGCCATCAGCGGCCGGCTCTGGCCGGCCTTCGCGCCGTGGATCGCAAACGTCGTGCTCGGCATCGTCGGCGTCGGTCTCGTGATCTGGCGCGCGGGATCCGCCGATCAACCGATCCGGATTAGCGTGCCCACGTTCTGGCGCTCGCGCCGAGATGCGCCGGCAACTCTCGTCGACGGATCGCGGAGTGGCGCCGGCACTCGGCGAGTGGTTCTCGTCATCCGTGTGCCGCACATGGATCTACCGAGGCCGACGCTGCTCGATCTGTACGTGTCGCGTGAGTACCTGCGCGTGTTCGTGCTCTCGTTCGTCTCGCTCGTTGGCCTCTTCTACATCTCGACCTTCATTGACCTGGCCGACAAGCTCTTCCGGGGTACCGCGACATCCCGCATGCTGCTGCGGTACTTCTATTGGCAGACACCGCAGTATGTGTACTACATCATCCCGCTGGCCGCCCTCGTCGCGACGCTCGTCACGATGGGCCTGCTGACGAAGAACAGCGAACTGATTGTGATGCGCGCGTGCGGCATCAGCCTGTACCGATCGGCGCTGCCGATTCTGGTGTTCGCGGTTGTCTTCAGCGGCGTGTTGTTCATGCTCGAGGAACACGTGCTGGCGAATTCCAATCGCCAGGCACAGCGGCTGAATGCGGTGATTCGCGGGTGGCCCGTGCAAACCTTCGGCGTGCTCGACCGCCGCTGGATCGTCGGCACGGGCGGTGACATCTATCACTACGAGATCTTCAACCCTGCCGTAAACCAGTTCAGCCGCCTGTCGATGTTCCACGTCGATCACGCGGCCTGGCGGCTGGATTCCTTGACGTACGCGAAGGACGTGAGCCTTGTGCGACAGCCTGGCGACAGCGCTCAGCCGTCGCTGACGTGGGTCGCGCATCAAGGGTGGATGCGCGAGCTCAAGACGGCCAGGCGGCACAACCGCGTCGAGACCGTCGTGAACTACCAGGCGTTTGCGGAGCGGCCTGTGTCGCTCGAGCCGCCGAAGTTCTTCAACACACCAGAGCCGGATGCGGAGCGGATGACGTACGGCGAGCTCAAACGCTACGTCACCGAGTTGCAGGCCAGCGGCTACTCCGTCGTCGCGTACCTGGTGCAGTTGCAGCGAAAGGTGGCGTTTCCGTTTGTCACCGTCATCATGACGTTGCTCGCGCTGCCGTTTGCGGTCACGACCGGCCGCCGCGGCGCGCTGTACGGGATCGGGATCGGCATCGTGATGGCGATCGTGTATTGGATTGCGCTGAGCGTGTTCGCGGCGCTGGGATCCGGTGGCGCCATGTCGCCGGTGCTCGCTGCGTGGGCGCCGAACATTCTCTTCAGCGCCGCCGCCGCCGTGATGCTCCTGACTGTCAGAACTTAACGCTGGAGCGCCGCCCGCTTGATCCAGATCCGGCCAGACGACTCGCGTCTCGTGTTCACCGGATCGACGACGAACAGGATGCTGCGGACCAGATTGAGCGCCGACTTCAAGGTCTGTGTCGCGCCGATCGGCGACACTTCGTCGAAATAGACGATGCGCTCTTCGCTCGTCGGGCTGATGTAGACGGATCGCTGCCAACGTTCCGCTTCCCCACCTTCACGCGGCGCCCGAAGCTGCACCGACATTCGCATGGGACGTTCAGCGCGGATCGTGAACGCCAGTCGATCGTTTGGCGCAATACCGCCCGGTGTGTCGAAGACGAGCGCGGCGAACGGCGGCGGCGTGATTTGTCCCGACAAGCCGTAACGAAACCGAAGCTCGGGACCGCCGAACACCGGCGCGAGCTCCACGGCGGCGACCGACGTCGAGTCCTGCTCCACGCGCCACTCGGCGGCCGACGTGCCGTCGAACATCGGCTGATTCGTCCGCACGGGCGGACGGGTGAACGGACGCGTGACGGGTGCCAGCCCCCGCACGTAGATGGGGTTACTTCTCGCCCATGTCAACTCCGGCGTGCGCCCGGTCGATCGAATGCCGACCCAGTACACGGCCGGCGTGTCAGCCAGCGTGACCGAAAACTCTTGCTCGTGATGTTCGCCGCTGACGAGCTTCACACCGTCCCAGATGGAGGTGGTGAACGGACGCGGCGCGTTCGTCCGGACACGCAGAGTCACCGGGCTGCCGGCAGCAAGCTCGTCTCCGCCGGCTGCCGTTCCTGACGCGTTCGAGGCCGTCAGCTCCAGCGATGGAGGGGTCGCCAGGCCGTCGATGGCGATGTAGAGATGTCCTGCGCGAATCGCACGCAGCACGACACCGCCATCGTCGGCCGCGTTCCCTGACAGCGCGCGCTCGAGACGCACGTGCGTCGACAAGACGCGGAACGCTGATTCGTAGCCAGGCAGCGGCAATGCGAAGCGGCTGTCGCCAGGGTCGGCGTTCGGTAGCGCGAGCTTCGCGTGGGCGTCCGCGCCTGCGAGCGAGACGAGGCGCCGGCGCTGGGTGAGCGCGGCCATGCGCATCGGAAGATCCAGCGCTTCGTGCAGCAGGCCCGCAATGGTTTCCGCCGGACGGAACGGATAGTCGACGAGCGCTTCGAACAGTTTCAGCTTCGGGCGCCAGCCGGACTGCTGCGCCCACGCGCGCCAGCTGCTGTCCGGGTTGAGGATCTCGATGGCGTCGAACGGCGCCGCCCATTCGCGCCAGCGGAGCTCGAGCTTCGGCGAATCGGGATGCGCCACCACGCCGAATCCGCCGAGACGATGGACGTCCTCGACGACGTCGCGCGGCTCGCCGCCGAGCGGGTACGGCGCGGGCGGCATATCGAGGGCAATGTAATGGCCGCCCGTCGTGCTGATTTCCACCCCGTCCAGACACAACACGCCCGAACGATAGGCCGGCGGATCCGGACGCCGGGTCGCGTCGCCGTGATCGGTGAATACGATGAACTTCAGGCCGGCGCGCGCGGCTGCGGCCGCGATGTCGTCAGGAGCGCTCAGTCCGTCCGATCGATTCGTATGAATGTGGATGACGCCGGGAATCGTGCCGTCGCTCGTGGCCGCGAGCATGAGTCGTCGCGGCTGAATCGTCAGGACGACAAAAACCGCAACGGCGGCCGCAAAGGCCGCCGTCACCAGCAGAAGCTTCTTCACCTGACCAACGACGAGCGACCGACTACACTCCGGCGGCGGCGCGAAGCGCGGCCGCCTTGTCGGTCCGTTCCCACGTGAACTCGGGCTCGTTGCGGCCGAAATGGCCGAACGCGGCGGTCTTCTTGTAGATCGGCCGTCGCAGATCGAGCTCCTCCATGATGCCGCGCGGCGTCAGCTTGAAGTGATCGCGGACGATCTGGGTGATTTTCTCTTCCGGAATGCGCCCAGTCCCCTCCGTGTGGACCGCAACCGATACCGGATCGGCAACGCCGATGGCATACGCGAGCTGGACGAGGGCGCGCTCGGCGATGCCGGCCGCGACAACGTTCTTCGCGATGTAGCGCGCCATGTAGCACGCCGAGCGATCGACCTTCGTGGGATCCTTGCCGGAGAACGCCCCGCCGCCGTGCGGGGCGGCGCCACCGTAGGTGTCCACGATGATCTTCCGTCCGGTGACGCCGGCATCGCCATGCGGACCGCCGACGACAAAGCGTCCGGTCGGATTCACGAAGATCTTCGTGTTCTCGTCGCGCAGCTCTTCGGGGATCACGCGGTTGACGATCTTCTCGACGATGTCTTCCTTCATCGTCTCCTGCGTGACCAGCGGGCTGTGCTGGCTGGAGACGACGACGGCGTCGACGCGGATCGGCTTGGTGCCGTCGTATTCGATGGTGACTTGGGATTTGCCGTCGGGGCGGAGGTACTCGAGGACGCCGTCACGCCGCGCGCACGAGAGCCCCTTCGCGAGCTTGTGCGCGAGCATGATCGGCAACGGCATCAGCTCTTCGGTCTCGATGCACGCGAAGCCGAACATCAGACCCTGATCGCCGGCGCCCCCCGTGTCGACGCCCAACGCGATGTCAGGTGACTGGCTGTGAATGGACGACAGCACCGCGCACGTTTCGCCGTCGAATCCGTACTTGCCCCGGTTGTAGCCGATCTCGTTGATCGTCGCGCGCACGATGTCCTGGAAGTCGACGTACGCGCTCGTCGTGATTTCGCCGGCGACGACGGCCAGGCCGGTCGTGACGAGCGTTTCGCAGGCGACGCGGCTCACGGGGTCCTTCGCCAGGATCGCGTCGAGAATGGAATCGGAAATCTGATCGGCGATTTTGTCGGGGTGACCTTCCGTGACCGATTCAGACGTAAATAGATGCCGTCCCTTACGGCTCATGCCGCGCGCTCCTTTTTTATGCTCGCGGGGCCCCACCCCCGCTCGCTCGCGCTGCGGCGCTCGAAGATTCGCTTTCCTCGCGCGGGCCGCAGGCGCTCCGGTCCGGCCGAAGCCGGACACTACATCACTAAGAATGTCGTCCGTTGAAACGGCTAAGTCTAGCAGAATCACGCCCGAGGGTGGAAGCGATCGTAGACCGCGCGCAGCCGCGCCTCGAGCACGTGCGTGTAGATCTGCGTCGTCGAGAGATCGGCGTGGCCGAGCATCATTTGAATCGCGCGCAGATCGGCGCCGCGCTCGAGCAGATGCGTGGCGAAGGAATGCCGCACGACGTGCGGGCTGAGCGTACGCGGCAGGCCCGCCTTGCGCCCGTGCCGTTTGAGGATCTTCCAGAAGCCGACGCGCGTCAGCGCGCCGCCCCGCGCGTTGACAAACAGAACCTCGCGAACCCCGCGAGCGCTGCGAACCGCGCGAACCAGCTGAGGCCGCGCCTCGCGATGGTACCGGCGAATCCAGTGCGCCGCCTGCTCGCCGATTGGAATCAGCCGCTCTTTGTTGCCCTTTCCTACGCACGTCATGTACTGCTCATCGAGGTGGAGATCGGACATCCGGACGCCGACGAGCTCCGAGACGCGCACGCCGGTCGCATAGAGCAGCTCGATCATCGCGCGGTCGCGGATGCCGAGCGGCGTGGTGACATCGGGCTGCGCGATCAGCGTGTCGACTTCCTCGAGCGACAGGAACTTGGGCAGCGCGGGCCAGGCGCGCGGCGGCGTCAGATCGTCGGCGGGACTGTGGTCGAGGCGGCGGTCCAGCACGAGGAACTTGTAGAAGCCGCGCAGGGTGGCCACCATCCGCGCGACCGACCGGGGCGACAATCCGCGCGTCCGTTGCTGCCGGACGAACGCTTCGAGCGTCACACGATCGAGCGCTTCCGGAGGCCGTCCTGCGCCCGCGGCGTACTCCGCGAGGGCGCGGAGATCTCGACCGTAACTCTCGAGCGTGTGATCGGCGAGGCGGCGCTCGACGCGCAAGTGATCGAGATACGCGTCGATCATCGGTTCGCTATGATAATATCCGCGGTTCGTCCCTGAGGTTTTGCCCAGCATGGCTGTTCGTTCCAAGTGGCAGTCTCTTCCCACCGAGCAAATCAATCCGGCCACGCTCGGCATCGACAAGCTCGCCGCCGCCGACATCGTCGAAGGGATGCTGAGCGAGGACCAGAAGATGGTTGCGGCGGTTCAGCACGAAAAGGACCGCATTGCCGTCGGCGTCGACATCATCACCCAGGCGCTCAGGAAGAACGGGCGGATCATCTTCGTGGGCGCCGGCACGAGCGGCCGCCTGGGCGTCCTCGAGTCCGCCGAAATGCCGCCGACCTTCGGAACCAAACCCGATCTCGTGCAGGCCATCATGGCCGGCGGCCAGAACGCGGTCCTGCGGGCGCGCGAGGGCGTCGAGGACAACTACGAGGAAGGCGCGCGATCGGTCAACCGGCTGCGGCCGACCAAGAAGGACGTCGTCATTGGCGTGTCGGCGAGCGGCATGACGCCCTTCGTTCGCGGCGCGCTGACCAGGGCGCGACGGGCCGGCTCGAAGATCATCTTCGTCACGTGCGACCCGAGCACCGAGCTCCAGACGTTTGTCGACCTGACGATTGCGCCAGCCGTCGGCCCCGAGGTCATCGCGGGATCGACGCGTCTCAAGGCCGGCACCGCGACGAAGATGGTGCTGAACATGTTGACGACGGCGTCGATGATTCGAATCGGCAAGACGTACGGCAACCTGATGGTCGACGTGCAGATGGGCTCGGAGAAGCTGCGCGATCGCGCGCGGCGGATCATCACGATCGTCACGGGCCTCGAGTACGACGACGCCGACAAATTGCTCCGCCGCGCGCACTGGAACGTGAAGGCCGCGATCGTGATGCAGAAGGGCGACCTCAGCTACAACCAGTCGCTCTCGCGCCTGCGCCGCGCGCGCGACTTCGTCCGCGAAGCCATCGGCGAGGACGTCGAGCCGCGCCTGAAGGCGCTCCTCAAAGTCGGCTAGCAGCCGTGCGGTCCAGCCAGACCTCCGCGTGCCGATGAAGCTGTAAGAACGACGCCGGGACGTGGGGCGTCACCGGTCCCTGGATCATCCGCGACACGCAGCGCGCCTTCGACGCGCCCGTCGCCAGCATTACAATCCGCCCGGCGTGCAGAATCGTCGCCATGCCCATCGACAGCGCGTCGTGCGGCACGTCGGCGAGCCGTCCGCCGAAGAGCGCCGCGTTCGCGCGGCGTGTCGCGGCACGGAGCCGCGTGCGGTGCGTGCGCGCGACGAGCGCGCGCGCCGGCTCGTTGAACCCGATGTGTCCGTTGGCGCCGAGACCCAGGATCTGCAGATCGATGCCGCCGGCTCGATCGATCGCCCGCTCGTAGCGCAGGCATTCTCGAGCGACATTGCGCGCCATCCCGTCCAGCACGTGAATGCGTCGGGGCGGGAGGTTGATGCCGTCGAACAGGTGACGCTGCATGAACGCGCGATAGCTGCGCGGATCGGATCCGGGCAGGCCGAGGAACTCGTCGAGGTTGAATGATGTGGCGCGCGAGAAATCGGCCTGCCCCGCCCGATGCAGCCGCACGAGCTCGCGGTAGAGCGGAATGGGCGTGCGGCCGGTCGGCAGGCCGAGCACGAGGCGCCGGTCGCGCGCGAGGCGGCGCGCGATGTCATGCGCCAGCACCCGCGCGACGGTCTCCGGCGTCGCAAGCACACGCACACGCATCACGTCTTATAGTGCGGGATTTGAGCGCCTTCGCGCGCTTCGGCGAGCGCGAGCCACACCGCGCCGACCGCCGGCTCCTCGTCGAGCAGCTGCACCTGACAGCGCGGCGCGACTTCGACGAGCCGCCGCGGCAGGACGGCGGCGAGCGACGGCACGACGCGGAAAATGCCGCCGGCGAGATAGAACGTGAACGCGTCGCCGCGCATCTCGAGGCGCGTCGCGACCGACAGCGCGCCGAGCATCAGCTCGTCGACGGCGCGCTCGAGGATGCGCATCGCCACCGCGTCGCCCTCCGACGCCGCGCCTTCCACAATCGGTCCGAGCGCCGCGACGCGCATCCGCGGGACCTCGGGGTCGTACACAATCCGCGGCAGGCGCGAGACGTCGTTGACGCTGAAGTGCGCGAGGATGTCGTCGCTCAGCCGCGTGGCCGGACCGCGACCGTCGGCCGCCCGCATGACGGCCGCCACCGCCTCGCGGCCAATCCAGTAGCCGCTTCCCTCGTCGCCGATCATGTGGCCCCAGCCGCCCGCCCGCGCCGCCTGACCGCCGGCATTGCGCCCGTACACGATCGACCCGGTGCCGGCGATGATGACGATGCCGGGCGCGTCCTTCGCCCCGGCGACGAGCGCGATGAGCGCGTCGTTGACGACCAGCACGCGCGACTTGTGTCCGATGCGCCGCATGATCGCGCGCACGGTGCGCGCCTCGTCGTCACGATCCACGCCCGCGATCCCGAGGCAGATCGCCGCCGGCGTGATGTCGCGGTCGCCGAGCGCGTCCTCCATCACCTCATGGAGCACCTTCTCGACCTCGAGCTCGCCGGCTGCGTGCAGATTGGCGCCGGGGCCTCTGCCCTCGGAGAGAACTGTTCCGCCTTCGTCGGCGAGGAGACAGACCGTCTTGGTGCCGCCCGCGTCGATGCCGAGCACGTGCATGAGTCGTGGATTCTATGCTACTAGTGGAGTGGCTTCTCGAATCCCCTACCGGGCCGCTCCGCTCGCACCCACCGCGCAGGCGTGCGCGGCGGGGACGCGGCGTTGTCGCGGGCCGAGACTCGCCGGCGAAGGTTTGTTGTGACTAGTACCGAGTCAGTCGAGCCGGTCCACGAAGCCAGCCAATCGTGGTCCTGACCTGGATCGACTACCTCGTGATCGGCGGTTACCTGCTGGCGATCACGGCTTTCGGCTCCTACTTCGCGCGGTTCCAGAAAACCACACGCGACTACTTCCTGACCGGTCAGTCGGTGCCGTGGTGGGCGATCTGCTTCACGATCGTCGCGACCGAGACGAGCACGCTGACCTTCATCAGCGTGCCCGCGACGGCGTACGGCAGCAACATGACGTTCCTGCAACTGGTGTTCGGGTACGTCATCGGTCGTGTGTTGGTCAGTGTGCTCTTCATTCCGGCGTACTTCCGCAGAGAGCTGTTCACCTCGTACGAACTGCTGCAGCGGCGGTTCGGCCCGCGTGTGAAGAACCTGTCGGCCGTCATCTTCCTGATCACGCGCGCGCTCGCCGACGGCATCCGGCTGTTCGCCACGGCGCTCGTCATCTCGGTCGTCACGCACGTGCCCGTGACCTGGGCCGTCATCGTTCTCGGGATCGCAATGATCGTGTACACCGTGCGCGGCGGCGCCTCGGCGGTCATCTGGACCGACGTCGTGCAGTTGTTCGTCTATCTCGCCGGCGCGACGGTGGTGTTCGTCTCGCTCCTCGCGCTGATTCCGGGAGGATGGTCGGAAGTCATGCGCGCCGGATCGGCGGCCGGCAAATTTCGCGTGTTCGACTTCCGCACGATCCTGACGCAGCCGTATACCTTCTGGGCGGCGGTGACAGGCGGGATCGCGATCACGCTCTCGACACACGGCACGGATCAATTCCTCGTCCAGCGGTTGCTCGCAGCGCGCTCGTCGCGCGAAGCGTCTCGCGGACTCGTGTTGAGCGGCGTGCTCGTCTTCGCGCAGTTCGTGCTGTTTCTCCTCATCCGCGTCATGTTGTTCACGTACTACCAGCATGTCGCGCTGCCGCGGACGCTGGCGCGCAACGACGAGCTGCTCCCGACGTTCATCGTGACCGCGCTGTCGCACGGCGCCGCCGGCTTCATCGTGGCCGCGATCGTCGCGGCCGCGCTCTCGCCGTCGATCAACGCCATGGCCGCGACAACGGTCAACGACTTTTACCTGAAGTACTTCAGACCGGACGCCGACGAGCAGAGGCTGATGCGCGTCTCGCGGCTGTGGACCGTGATCTGGGGCGTCGTGCAGATCGGCGTTGCGATTGCCGCTCAGTGGATGCAGAGGTCGGTCCTCGACGTGGGCCTCGCTGTGCTGTCGTACGCGTCAGGTTCGGTGCTGGGCGCGTTCCTGCTCGGCACACTGGCGCCGTCGATCACCGAGGGAGAGGCCTTCGCCGGAATGCTCGCGGGACTGGTGGTGATGACCGTGGTGTGGGGATGGACGCCGATCGCGTTCACTTGGTACATCTTCATCGGAGCGGCGACGACAATCGCAACCGCGTGGCTCGTGCACGTCGCGAGTCGCCGTCCGCGTGCGGCATGAGCGGGTTCGACGATGTGTCCCGTGTGCTTCGAGATGCGATCGGGGCGCGGGTGTTTCCCGCGGCGACGGCCGAAGTCGGCGCGAGCGATGGCGTCTTGTGGCAGGAGGCGCTCGGCACGCTCACGTTCGACGACGCATCCGCCCGGACTGAGCTCGACACGCCGTTCGATCTCGCCTCGCTGACGAAAGTCATCGCCACCGCCACCGGCGTCATGCGGCTGGTCCACGGACGCGCGTTGCGCCTCGAGGACGCGGTGTCGTCGTTCTTCGACGAGTGGCGCGGAACCGATCGAGAGGCGGTGACCGTTCGCGATTTGCTGGAGCACACGTCCGGTCTGTCGGCGCGCCTCGTCGATCCGCCCGGCGAAGCGCGCCGTGAGTTCGAGCACGACATCTGCACCATGAAGCTCGAATACGCACCGCGGTCGCGATCGATCTACAGCGATCTCGGGTTCATCCTCCTCGGGTTCATCGTCGCCGATCGCGGCGGTCGGTCGCCGGATGGTGAGGTCCGGCTGAAGCCGGACACCACCGACGAGGGTTTGAGCACGTACGAGGGTTTGACGTTCACGCTCTCGCCGGAGGCGCGCCGCCGCGCGGCACCGACGCTGCCAATGGACGAAGACCGTCGGCGCGGCGAGATGCTCGTCGGCGAAGTTCACGACAACTACGCGGCCGCGCTCGGCGGGATCGCGGGCCACGCTGGACTCTTCGGCTCGGCGCCGGCTGTCGGCCGGTTCGCGCGTACGATGCTTCGAGCGGCACGCGGCGACACCACCATGCCGCCCCCCTTCTCAGCGGAGCTCGTGCGCGAATTCACGACGAAAAGTACCGTCCCCGGCAACTCGCGCGCGCTTGGCTGGGATACGATGCTGCCGGCTTCGTCGTGCGGGACACGGATGTCGTCCTCCGCGTTCGGCCATGTCGGCTTCACTGGCACATCGCTCTGGATTGATCCGGATCGCGATCGGTATTTCGTGCTCCTGACCAATCGCGTCTGCGGCGGCGGCACGATCGATCAGATGCGCCATGTCAGGCGCGACTTCCACGATGCGCTGCTATGACCCTGACGTTTACTGATTGGCTCGTCATCGCCGCCTACTTCGCGCTCAACCTCGCGATCGGGCTGTACTACATGCGCCGCGCCCGCGGCAGCACGACCGAGTTCTTCCTCTCAGGACGCGATGTGCCGTGGTGGCTGGCCGGCACGTCGATGGTGGCGACCACATTTGCCGCCGACACGCCGCTGGTGGTGACCGGCATGGTCGCGCGATACGGCATCGCCGGCAACTGGCTGTGGTGGAACATGGCCGCGAGCGGCATGCTGACCGTGTTCGTCTACGCGCGGTTGTGGCGCCGCGCCGGCGTGATGACCGACGTCGAGTTCGCGGAGCTGAGGTACGCCGGCGCGCCGGCGGCGTTTCTCCGCGGCTTCCGCGCGCTGTATCTCGGCATTCCGATCAACTGCATCATCATCGGCTGGGTCAACCTGGCGATGCTGAAGATCCTCGAGGTCACGCTCGGCCTCGACGCCTCGCACGCCTTGTGGGTGCTGATCGCGATGCTGGCATTCACCGCCTTTTACACGACCATTGCCGGACTGTGGGGCGTGCTCGTGACCGACCTCGTGCAGTTCGTGCTGAAGATGGGGATGGTCGTCGCGCTCGCCTACTTCGCGGTACGCGCCGTCGGCGGCCTCGGCGCGCTGAAGCAGCAGGTCGAGGCGCTCGACGCCGCGGCGGGCGCCGGCTCGCGGCTCGCGTTCTTTCCGTCAACCGACTCGGCGTGGATGCCGGCCATCACGCTGTTCGTGTACCTCGGCGTGAACTGGTGGGCGAGCTGGTATCCGGGCGCCGAGCCCGGCGGGGGCGGCTACGTCGCGCAGCGGATCTTCTCGGCGCGCGACGAGCGCCACGGTCTCTTCGCGACGCTCTGGTTCAACATCGCGCACTACGCCGTGCGACCGTGGCCGTGGATTCTCACCGCGCTCGCATCCCTGGTGCTCTATCCGACGCTCGCCGACAGGGAATCGGGCTACGTCCGGACGCTGATGGATCCGGCGGTGTTTCCGCCGGCGCTCCGCGGCGTGATGCTCGCGGCGTTCGCCGCGGCGTACATGTCGACCATTGGCACGCAGCTCAATTGGGGCGCGTCCTACGTCGTCAACGACTGCTATCGCCGGTTCATGCGCCGCGACAAGACCGAGCGTGAATACGTCGTCGTGTCGCAGCTCGTGACGATTGGACTGATGCTCGTGTCGATTTACGTGACGCTGCACCTGGCGTCGATCGAGCAGGCGTGGAAGCTGCTCATCGTGACGGGCGCGGGAACCGGATCCGTTCTGCTGCTGCGATGGTTGTGGTGGCGCATCAACGCGTGGTCGGAGGTTTCGGCGATGGCCGTCGCGGCCGCCGTGTCGCTCTACCTGCAGCTCGTGCTCGAGTGGGACAGCGATCGGCCGCGCGATTTCGCGTACATCATGATCGTCACCGTCGCGGTGACGACGATCGCGTGGCTCGCCGTCACGTGGATGACGCCTCCGGAGCCGGACGCGACGCTGCAGAATTTTTATCGCCGCGTGCGCCCGCACGGCGGCGGCTGGGGTCCTGTTCGACGTGCGGTCGGGGTCTCACTCGCGGAGGGATCGCTTGGCCGCGATCTGTTCAACGCGTTTCTCGGCTGCGTCCTCGTTTACGCGTCGCTGTTTGGTGTGGGAGAAATCCTGCTGCGCAGCGTTGCACTCGGCGTCACGCTGCTCGTCATCGCCGCGCTCGCCGCGATCATGATTGCCCGCAACCTCGAGGCTGAGCCGCAGCCACACTCGGCCGCATCAAACCTTCCGACGTCCTAACCTCCAGAGCGTCCGCGTTGCGGCGGAAAGATCGGCTGTGGCTGGAATGGATTCTGGCCGCCTGGTCCGGTTCGGCCGCCACCAGGTCCACCGCGGCCAGGAACTGGCGAGAACGGTGAGGCGTCCGGGCCGCGTTGACCCGGCTGGCCGCGTTGTCCAGGCTGGCCACGCTGCCCGGGCGGACCCGGCACAGCGCTACCAGGCGCGCCGCCGCCCGGTGTTTGCAGCTGAGGCGTGAACACGAACGCCCACTCGTTGTAATGATTGCGGCCGTTGTACAGACGAAGGGACTTTTCTTTGCTCTTGCTCGTGACGCCGATGACGCCGCCCACAGGACCCGCACCTGGCGTACCTATCGGCGACGTTCCACCTATCGGCGACGTTCCCCGTCCAGCGGTACCGGCCATTCCGGCGCCGGGCGCGCCGATCGCTCCTCGACCCGCACCGCCGACACCCGGTGATTGCGGCTGGCCTCCCGGCGTGGCGCTGCCAGGTGTGCCCTGGCCGGCGAGCAACGGCTGGAAATCGTCTTTGGTGATTGGGTCCTTGAATTTTTTGCGTAGGAACCGCTGCTCGACGAGCGCGTCGAAGTTGGGCGGGTACGCGTTCGCGTATTTGCGCTGGAACAAACCAATCGCGTGGGTGTACTGCAGGCCGCGAAAGATCAGTTCCTCTTCCTTCTCGCGCTGGGCCGCCTGCTTCCAGACGGGCATGGCGACTGTCATCATGATCGCCATGATTGCCATGGCGACCAGGAGGGCGGCCATCGCATAGCCGTGCTGATTGTGCCGCGCTTGACCCGCTAACTTCATGGATACTAAGATGTTAAGCGTCTTCATGATACCACGACTTTTTCCTACGCTCGCGGGGCCCCACCCCCGCTCGCTCGCGCTGCGGCGCTCGAAGACTCGCTTTCGGCACCCCACCGCGGCTGCCGCGTTGGGGACCCCGCTCTGTCGCGCGGGCCGCGGGCGCTTTCGCGCTGTCCCCCTCGCTGCCACCCTTGCGATCGCCGCTCTCCTGACCTCGGCCTGTCAGAAGGTGCCGCTGCTCGCGCCGTCGGGGTCGACCATCACGCTGACGGCGGCGGCCACGACGCTGCCGCTCAACGGGTCGACCGACATCATCGCTCAGGTCCTCGAGGCCGGAGGAACGCCGCCGCAGGACGGCACGCTCATCACGTTTACGACGACGCTCGGTTCGATTCAGCCGCCGGAGGCGGAGACGCGAGGCGGTCGCGTGACCGTGAAGTTCAACGCCGGCAATCAAAACGGTACGGCGACGATCGT
>MNEX01000318.1 GCA_001917905.1 Acidobacteria bacterium 13_1_40CM_65_14 | reverse complement strand
CTTGGCTTGTCGCGTCGGAATCGGCGGCGGTTTACTGCCGCCTTCCTGCGCGCGCGCCACTGCTGGCGCCGCCATCCCCGCCACCAACGCCGACGCGGTGCCGATGAACTCTCGACGTCTCATCTTCATAAGTCACCAACCAATCATTCGACATGCTTCCGCGTGACGACATCGCCTTTGTTGGTCGGAGAGCCTAACACAGTTGTAGTATGAGCGCGCGCAGTGACGTGGAGGTTCTGTGGGAACGATCGAAGGTCGCCGGCGACAGGTCTGAAGGACAACATGCCCACTTTCGTTTATGTCGGGACGTATACGGGATCGAAGAGCAAGGGGATCTATCTGTTCCGGTTGCAGACCGAGAACCTCGAGGTGTCGCAGAACATCACGCTGGTTCCGCTCGGACTGGCGGCCGAGACATCGAATCCCTCGTTCATCGAGCTCGACTTCAAGCGCCGTCTGCTCTTCGCGGTGAACGAGCTCAACGAGTTCGAGGGCAAACCGACCGGTGCAGTGAGCGCGTTCTCGATCGATCGCGAAACCGGCATGTTGAGGCTCTTGAATCAGCGGCCGTCGATGGGCACCGGCCCATGTCACCTGGTTCTGGACAAGGAACGCCGGCATCTGCTCGTCGCCAACTACGGCAGCGGAAGCGTGTCGGTGTTGCCGGTGGGCTCGGACGGCCGGCTCGGCGCAGCCAGCGACGTCGTGCAACACACTGGCAAGAGCGTCGATCCCGATCGCCAGAAGGGGCCGCACGCGCACTGCGTGACGTTGGATCTCGCGAATCGATTCGCGTTCGTGTGCGACCTTGGACTCGACAAAGTCCTCGTGTATCGATTCGACGCCGAGCACGGGAAATTGACTCCGCACGATCCGCCGTTTGCGCCGCTCAAACCCGGCGCCGGCCCCAGGCACATGGTCTTCCGTCCCGACGGTCGTTTCGCGTACGTCGTCAACGAGATGAGCTCGACGATCACCGCGTTCGCGTACGAATCGTCGGCCGGAGTCCTGCGAGAACGCCAAACTGTGTCGACGCTGCCGGAGCATTTCGACGGCGCGAATACGACGGCGGAAATCGACGTCCATCCCTCGGGGAAATGGTTGTACGTGTCGAATCGGGGGCACAACAGCGTGGTGCTGTTCAACGTTGACGCGGACAAAGGGACACTCGCGTACGTCGAGGAACAAGGCACCGGCGGGTTCAAGCCGCGGCATTTCGGGATCGAACCCTCGGCCAAACATCTGGCGATCGGCAATCAGGATTCGGATACCGTTCTCGTTGCCCGGATTGATGCCGGCAACGGCCGGCTGAAACCGTCCGGAGTCTTCGCGTCGGCGCCGTCGCCGGTATGTGTGAAGTTCCTGCCGCCGCCATGAGCACGCAACGGGAACGGAGTTGGACGGACGAAACGGTTTACGACTGCAGCGTCCTGCAAGTCGAAGGGGAAGCGAAACCGGTCCGGACCGCGCCCCTATTAAATAAGGATACGGCCGATAACGACGATGAGTCCCCGCCTCCGCCGAAACGGGACGAGGGACCCCGTAGTCGAGGTGAAGGTATGAGCGGCATTTCCAGACGCACCGTGCTTCGCGGCGTCGGCGTCGCCATGGCGTTGCCGTGGCTCGAATCACTGCCGGCCCTGGGACAAACGTCCAGCACGTTCCCGAAGCGCTTCGCCGTCTTGTTCATGGGCAACGGGATCAACGGGAATCATTGGTGGGCCAAGGGGTCCGGCCCCGAGATGAAACTGGGCAGGTCGCTCGCGCCGCTCGAGCCGCTGAAATCGAAGATCAATGTGATCAACGGTCTGTTCAACAAGCCCGCGGTCGGCATGGGCATCCATCCCGGACAAACAGGCAACCTCCTCTCCGGCGTCCCGATTCAAAAAGGGCCCATCGTCCGGTCAGGCATCACGATGGACCAGGTGCTCGCGAACCGTCTCGGTCAGGAAACGCCGCAGGCGAGTCTCGTGCTGGCGTGCGAACAGCCGATGACCGGGTATCACGAGACGAACTTCTCGATGGCGTACAGCTCGCACATTTCCTGGCAGAGCGCCGACTCGCCGGTGCCGAACGAAGTGTATCCATCGCTGGCGTTCGACAGCCTGTTCGAGAATCGCGGGAGCCTTCGCTGTCAGAGCATCCTCGATCGCGTGAAAGAGCGCGCGGAGAGTCTCAGTCGAAGCGTCAGCTCGACCGACAAGATGAAGCTCGACGAGTACCTGACGAGCGTGCGCGAGGTCGAGACCCGGATCGAGCGCATGCGCGAGGCGAAGGACAAGGCGGACGACGTCGCCAGGCACAAGGGGCGGCCGGTGTTCACGATGGAGCGGCCGCAGAACGGGTTGCCCGAGGATCTTCGCGAGCACACGCGCCTGATGTGCGACATCATCGCGCTCGCGTTTCAGACCGACAAGACGCGCGTCGCCTCGCTGCTGCTCGCGCGCGACCTGTCGTCTCTGTACTATCCGTTCCTCGACGTCCGCGACGGACACCACTCCGCGTCGCATGACGATCTATCCGACGGCTACGAGCGCATCTCGCGCTTCCATTTGAGCCAGCTCGCGTACCTCGCCGGACGGCTGGACGCGATGCCTGAGGGCGACGGCACGGTCCTGGACAACAGCTGCCTGATGTGGCTCTCGAACATGTGGGCCGGGTGGAAGCACGACAACATGAAGGTGCCGGTCGTGACGGCGGGCGGCCTCGGCGGCGCGCTCGAGACCGGCCGCTCGCTCGACTATCTGTACGCGGGCGACGACAACCGCAAGTTGTGCAGCTTGTACTTATCGATCATGGACAAGATGGGCGTGACGCTCGATCACTTCGGCGACGCCCAGACGCGACTCGATGGATTCTGACGATCTCAGTTGGTGAATTGGCGACTTGGTGAGTTCGTGAATGAATTCGGAGTAAGTCGTCTATTGGGATTGTGTATCCCTACCACTATTTCGAATCAGACCCGAAGGAGTTCGAGTCCGCCTTGAAGGGCAGTGGGATCGAAGTTCGACTCCGGGACTGGTACGTCGGGGGCAGATAAGGGCTTCTGTCCGACGAAGGCTTGACCGCGGAGCTCGCTGAGCACGCAGAGAAACAGAATCTCGGCGCCCTCTGCGCGCTCTGCGGCTGCTTTTTCTCGCCTACGGCGGCAGCGCGAAGACGTGATACCCCTGCGCCGACGATTTGCCGGGGACGAAGACGATGTTGCCTTCGGGCGCGACCGCGGAACCCGACGCGCAGAAGACCACGAACTGACGGCCGTTCACTTCGTACACGGAAGGAATCCCTTCCGGGTTCGCCTCGAGCTCGCGCTGCCAGAGGACCCGGCCCGTGTCCTTGTCGTACGCGCGCAGCGTCGCATCGCCCCACGTGCCGGCGAAGATCAATCCTCCCGCGGTGACGACAATCCCGTTGCGCCAGACGCGCTCGGGGCTGCCGGTGTCCGTGATGCCTTTGGCCGCAAGCGCTCGCACGGTACCGAACGGCGCGCGCCATTTAATCGTGCCGTCGTTCACGTCGTAGGCGACAATCTCCGCCCAGGGCGGGCCGATCGCGGGCAGGCCGTTGTTGGCGCGGAACAACGATCCGAGCGGACCGATGTACCGCGTGATGCCCTCAATGGGCCGCAGCGTCTGACGCGGCGGGACATTGACCCCAGGCGCGCCGGCCGCACCGGCGGCGGGATTCTCCAGGTACACCAACAAGGCATCCAGCTGCGCATCCGAGATCGTCGCGGGCGGGAACGCCGACATCTGTCCCAACCCCGATCGGACCGTGCTCCGGATCCGATCGGGGCCGAGCGCCTTGAGGTCCATCACGATCGATCGGTCCATCGACCGGATTCCGGCCGGCTCGGGCTGACCGTGACAACTCTCGCAGCGCTGCGCGTACACGGCGCGCCCTCGTTGGGGCGGCGTTCCTCCCTCTTCGATTCCCGTGGCGCCCGCATCGCGCAGCCGATGGAGCGCCGGCTGATCCGAGGATCGGACGTACAGCATGCCGGTCGCCGGATCGCCGGCGGCACCGCCCCAGTTCGATCCGCCGAACTCGCCGGGCACCGAGATCTGATCGCGCGTCACGGTCTGCGGCGTGAACACCCCTTCGTTGCGGGCGTTCTGGAGGATCACTCGCAGCCGCGCCCGCTCCGCCTCGTCAAGGTGTGGATTGATGTCGTCCACGCCGAACGACAATCGCGCGAACGGCCGCGGGTTGGTCGGAAAGGGTTGCGTCGGCCACGCGCTCTCGCCTGGCACGTCGCTCTTGGGCACGGACCGTTCCTCGATCGGCCACAGCGGCTTGCCGGTCACACGATCGAACACGTACAGGAATCCAATCTTGGTGGCTTGCGCGACGACGTCGATCATTTTGCCCGGCTGCGAGGGATCGCGAACGGTGAGCAGCTTGGGCGCGGTCGTCAGGTCGTAGTCCCAGATGTCGTGGTGGACCGCCTGAAAATGCCAGAGCCGCTTGCCCGTGCGCGCGTCGAGCGCCAGCAGGCAGTTCGCAAACAGGTTCGCGCCTTTGCGATCGCCGCCGAACGAATCGTGCGTGGCTGAACCGATCGGGAAGTACGCGATGCCGCGTTTCTCATCGACCGAGATTTCGCCCCAGGTATTCGCGCCGCCGGCCCATTCCCACGCATCCTTCGGCCACGTGTCGTGTCCGAATTCGCCGGGATGCGGGATCGTGTGGAACGTCCAGACGAGCTTCCCGGTGATGACGTCGAAGGCGCGGAGATCGCCGGGGGGCGATCCGTAGCCTTCGCCGGTCGTCGAGCCGGTGAGGAACAGATTCTCGAAGACGCGGCCTGCCGTGCCGCTCGGACCGCCCAGGGGACGGAACGGACCTTCGCGCATGTTCACGCGGCCGTCGGTCCCGAAGGTCCGGATCGTCTCGCCGGTGCGCGCGTCAATCTCGTGGAGAAAGCCGGCGGCGCCGAAGATCAGCCGGCGGTCCGAACGATCCGCGCTTGCCCAGTAATTCATCCCGCGGTTGCCGGGCCCGGTTCCCTCGACCGCATGCGACCAGATCACGTCCCCCGACGCCGCGTCGAGCGCGACGATCGCATTCGCCGGCCCGAGCACGTACATGACGCCGTTGGCGACAATCGGGTTGAAGCCGAAGTTGCCCTTTCGATCCGGGACCGGGAAGAACCACGCCTGCTCCAGCCGGCCGACATTCGTCTTGTCGATCTGCGTGAGCGCCGAGTACTGCATCGAGTCGGGGGAGCCGCCGTAATCGGGCCACGATGTGTACGGTGCTCGTTCGGTGCGCTGCGCCTGGGCCACGACGAACCAGGCGAGCACAAAAACACATGTGGAACGCAAAGACCGCAAAGTCCGCAAAGAAATCTTGGCTTTCCGTCCTTTGCGGTCTTCGCGGCCTTTGCGTTCTTCGTAGAGCACTTCCTTCAGCACGTGCTTATTTCCCGCTCGCGGCCGTCGCCTTCACCTTCGCGCTCGGCGTCGCATCGGCGTCGAGATCGCCGAGGATGTACTGGATCGCGGCCAGCAGGTGCTGCGTCCACCGCTTGTCGTCATAGAAAATGTTGGTGTGCCCGAGCGGCGTGAAGTACGTGCGGCCCTGGCCGTACGTACGAATCCACGCCAGCCCGTAGTCCTGATCGGGCCGCGTGCACTGCGCGCAGAACCGGCTGTCGGTCGCCCGATCCGACTTCTCGACGTCGATGCTCAGCAGGATGTGCTGCTTCTCGCGCGAGTACGGCGAGTACATTGGGAACTGGTAGAACTCGTCGACGTGCTCGAAGCTCGCCGAGCCGAATGCTTTCGTCAGCGGGCTGTTCGGATCGTCGACCTTAATCATCTGCTTCTCGACGTGATGCGCGCCGGCCCAGCCGCCCATCATGTCGGCGAACTCCGGCCAGTTGTTGTTGGCGAAGGTCACGGCGTGATGGCCGCCAATGCCGCCGCCCTCGCGCACAAAGCGCAGGATCGCTTCGCGGACTTCCGGATCGTTGTGCACCATCCCGCACACGTTGTTCAGATACACCGCGTCGAATTCCTTGATCTTCGGGTACTTCAGCAGGTTCAGGTCGTTGCTGAAGATCGGCTCGAACGCGCCGGTGTTCTTGGCGATCAATTCGAGCAGGTAATTGCCGTTCGGGATCGTCGAGTGCCCGGAGTACATCTGGATGTCGGTCACCAGCAGTTTGCGCGGCTTCTTCGGCTTCACGATGCCCTGGCGTGGCGCGGCGGCTTCGATCGCCTGCCGCTCCTCCGGCTTCAGCCGCTCCGGGCCCCGAATCTTGCCGGCGGGGGAATCGAGCATCACGCGCACGCGCTCGGCCATCGCCGGCCACAGCACGCGCTCGAAGGCCGTCAGGTTTTTCAACAGGTCCGCTTCGGTCGGGCCGGTCGACTGGACGGTGATCGACAGCGGCTTCACGCCGGCCTTGTAGGCCGCAAGGAAGAAGTCGCCGATCGCGCCAACGCCGGCGCCGAGCGCCACGTCGCGTCCGCCGCTGCCGAGCGCGCTGCGATCGGTCACGTTGACGAGCAGCAGCCGGTCCTTGACCACCGCGAGCCCATCGACCGGCTTGACGCCGGCCTGCATCCAGCCGCCCAGATCGGCGGCGATCCCCACGCGCTTGCCGCGCCCTTCAAGCGACCGCATCGCGGCTTTGGGATCGGTCTTGCTCTCGATCGCCACGTTGATGCCGAACTGTTCGGCGAGGTTGTCGAGGTCGGCGAGCCCCGCGGTACCGGCGGCCACGATGATCGTCGGCGCGTTGATCGCCTTGGCGAACTCGAACACCTTGCGCCGCGTCGCCTCGTCCGCGCCGATCGCATCGACACGGTAGGCGAGGATCTGCTCGCTCAACTCCTTGAGCCGGTAGTTCACGGCATTCCGCTCGCCGGGCTGAAGCCGGTAGTCGAGCTTCTTCGGAATCTCCGGGCTGACCGTCTGCGTGCTGGAGGCTTCGACGCTCGTCACGCTCGCCAGGTCGACCTTCGGCAGCACCTCGGAGAAGGTCAGCGACTTGATCGCCGTTCCCGGCACGCCGACGCGCCAGTCGAACCAGATGTTCTTGTCGGCCGCGCCGGCGCGGATCGTGCCGAGGCTCGATCCAGTCGGGCGCTGCGAGATAGATGGAATCTGTTCCGGCAGCGGCCGGACGCGAGCCTGCTGCGCGAAGCCGACGATGGTTCCAGCCGCGATCATGATCACGATGACGTGAAATAGGTTCTTCATCTCATGTACCTCGAACTCTCCACCACGGGGGACGCGGTGGACACGGAGGTTCAACCCAAACGGTTTGACCTCGGTGTCCCCGTGTCCTCCGTGGTGGAGCGTTTTGTCTGTCCCTATCGACTGACCGTCTCTTTCGGGTTCGGTGTCGTATCCGCTTCGAGATCGCCAAGCATGAACTGCAAGCCGGCGAGGAGCACGCGAGGCGATGGCATGTCCATCGAACTCCTTCGAACGTTACAGAATCACATCGCCACCACAGGGGACACGGAGGACAGGAGGGTCAAACCTACTCCAAAACACGATTCTTCCTCCGCGTCCCCGGTGTCCTCCGTGGTGGAGAGCTTGATTCTGCAATGCGCTCTCTAGAAGCGGCCGGCAACCGAATCGTTGGATGTGGGCGCCCACTTTACTCCACCTTTAACGGTAAAGGGAGTTTACTTTACCGATTAAGTTCGCTATATCAGGTCCGCACAAAAGCATGGTGGCCCCCGGCCGGGGGCCTTCTGGCCTTCGACGCGGCTCAGGCCACCCTGGGCGCGCAGTCGAAGGGTGCAAGAGGGAGAGGGAGGGCGGCATGAGGCATCTCAGATTCGCAGCGATCTTCGTCTTGCTGCTGGCCGTCAACGTCGGAGCGCAAACGACATCGGGTTCGATGTCGGGCACCGTGATTGATGCGTCCGGCAAGGTCGTGCCCGGCGCCGACGTCACGATCACCAACGAGAGCTCGGGCGAAAAGCGCAACACGATCAGCAACGAGACGGGCGACTTCGTCTTTCCAGGGCTGACGCCCGGGCCGTACACCATCCAGGTCCAACTGGCGGGCTTCAAGTCGGTCGAGAGAACAAACAACGTCGTGCTCGCCAACAATCGGCTCGCGGTCGGATCGGTGAAGCTCGAAATCGGCGAGCTCACCGAATCGGTGACCGTGATGTCCCGCGGCGAATATGTCGCGACGACCCAGACGTCGCACCAGGCCATTCTCGATCTGAAGCAGGTGGAAAACCTCTCGATTCGCGGGCGCGACCCCATCTCGCTGCTCAAGATCCTGCCGGGTGTCGCGCTCCTCGCCAACGATCAGGAAACGTTTGGCGGCAGCTTTGCGACGGGGGTGCCGAACATTCAGGGCGGGCGCGGCCAGACGGTCTACGTCGACGGCATCAACGGCGGAGACGGCGGCGGCGGCGGAAACTTCAGCGCCGCCACCAACATGGACGCCATCGCCGAAGTCAACGTGCAGATGAGCGCGTACACGGCGGAGTACGGCCTGAAGGGCGGCGCGCAGGTGAACATCGTCACCAAGCACGGCGGCGCCGACTACCACGGCACGGGATATTGGTACAAACGCCACGACGGGCTCAACGCGACGAATTTTTTCAACAACAGCGCCGGCGTGCCGAAGCCGCAGTACCGCTACTCGACGCTGGGCGGCAACCTTGGCGGACCCGTGCCGGCGATGCGCAAGAAGTTGTTCTTCTTCTACTCGATCGACGACACGCAGCTGAAGGATGTGAACCTGCTCCGGCGCTACACGATGCCGACCGCGGCCGAACGGGCCGGTGATTTTTCGCAGACGCGGACGACGTCCGGCGCGCTGATCGTCATCCGCGATCCGCTGACCGGTCAGCCGTTCCCGGGCAATCTCATTCCGGCCAGTCGCATGGATCCGCGATCGATGGCGTTGATCAACCTGCTCCCGATGCCGAACGCGTCGGGGTCGGGGTTCAACTACCTGACGCAGGAGCCGAGCATCGATCATCCGCGCCGGCAGCATCTGACCCGGATTGACTACCGGCCGACCGATCAGGATATCCTCGCCGTCAAGTACCAGTCGTGGTACACGAAGAGCGTCGGCTGGAACGTCGCCGGCGCCTCATCGCGCTTTGGTCTCGTTCGCCAGCGCTACGACTTCACCTCCGACGTGGGCAAGATCGACTACACGCGCATCCTTGGTCCGCGCACGGTCCTGGAAGTCAACACCGGCGTGTTCGACAGCAAAGAGAACGGACCGCCCGAGGACGACACGGCCCTGGCGGGCATCCAGCGGACGAGTTTTCCGGCGCTGGCCAGCCTGCCGCAGTTCGCGGCGATTCACAATCCGCTGAACCTGATTCCGCGCGCGCAGTTCGGCACGCTGCAGAACAACAGCCAGGAAGTCCCGAACATCACCTATGACGGCCGGTGGCCGATCACGGGCGAGGACGTCGCGCTCGCATATGGCGCCAACCTGACGCACTCACGCGGATCGCACACGTTCAAGATGGGCATCCTGCGCGAGCACGAGCAGTTCGGCCAGGCGCGATCGGGGACGTTCGGCGGCGAGTTCAACTTCCAGAACGACGGCAACGATCCGCTGAACACCGGGTACGCCTACGCGAACGCGTTCCTCGGGCACGTGGCCAGCTACACCGAGTCGATGGGACGCGTCCCTGACGATCGCTGGCAGAACACCTGGGCGTGGTACGTTCAGGACACGTGGAGAGCCCACCCCAAGCTGACCGTGGACCTCGGTGTGCGCATGTACAAGTGGGACCTCCCGTTCGCGAAGAATGGT
This sequence comes from Acidobacteria bacterium 13_1_40CM_65_14, assembly GCA_001917905.1. Lineage (GTDB taxonomy): Bacteria > Acidobacteriota > Vicinamibacteria > Vicinamibacterales > CAVVIG01 > QHWF01. The sequence continues at coordinate 10,531 of MNEX01000318.1, read as the reverse complement.
GAACAATCGGCGTTCACGTTTGAGCGGTTCGATCCCAAGTGGGGAGGCAACCCGCCGGTTCTCTTCCGGCCAATCACGACGGCGCAAGGCCGTCGCGCGGTGAATCCGCTGACGGGCGAGATTCTCCCGGTCACGTACGTCGGGTTGATGGTGCCGGGCACCGGCTTCAGCTGCGGCGTCATCACGCCGTCGACGCCGTGCACGATCAACGGCGTCGTCGTTCAAGAAGATTCGACCTACTCGAGCCGCGGCAAAGGGTTCGTCGACCCGCTGCCCATTCAATTCGATCCACGGTTGGGCATGGCGTATGCGATCAACCCGCGCACGGTCGTTCGTCTGGCCGCGGGCGCGTTCCACGACGCCACCAGCGGACCGTATTTCCAGCAAACCGGGCAAGGGAACCCGGCGTTCCGGTTCGATCGCGTCATCCGGTTCACGGACATGAGCTCGTATCTCACAGGAACGGGCGTGACGGCCGTTCCTGACACCGTCTCGGGCACGATCCGCACGAATCAGAAGCGGCCGGTCAGCTACAAGTACACAGCGGCGGTGCAGCGCGAGGTCGGCTGGCATACAGTGGTCGACATCGCCTACGTGGGCGATCAGACGCGCGACATCAGCCTCGACTACAACGACAACGCGATTCCGGCGGGCGCGCGCTTCCTTCCGCAGAATCGCGACCTGACGGTTCCCGACTCGCCCACGACCGGCCTTGACCCGAACAAGCCGATTCCCGGCGCGCTGCCGGACCAGTTCCTGCGGCCGATCATCGGCTTCGGCAACATCAACATCAGCGCGCCGATCGGCAAGGCGTGGTACAACTCGCTGCAAACGCAGGTGAGCCGCCGGTTCATCGGCGGGTTCGAGCTGGCCGGCAGCTACACGTGGGCGCGCGGCTACGCGACCGGCACCCGTGACTGCAGCGGCACCGGCAACACCCCGTGCACGACCGACAATCCGAACCGCACCCGAACGCCGACGCTGACTGCGCTGCCGGATGGCGCCGACCAGACGCGGCTGAACATCCAGGAGCATGTCGTGGTCGCGAGCTACCAGGTCGACATGCCAGCGGTGAGCAAGATCATTCCGGGGAAGGCGACCCGGTGGCTGCTCGACAACTGGCGCATCTCCGGTATCACGACGCTGGCAACCGGCGGGTGGGCGAATGTCACCGCCACGTACACCGACAATTTCGACTTTACAGGTGGCGGCGAATCGTGCGGTCCGATGGCCGCTGCCGCCCTCACCGGGAATGCACAGCCGTATCTGCTGACCGGCAATCCCAACCTGCCGGCCAGCCAGCGGAGCGTCGATCGTTGGTTCGATACGAGCGTGTTCAAGCGCCCGACCGGGCGTGGCGATCTCGGCAACGACTGCAACAACGCCAAGATCCGGCTGCCTGGTTACAACAACCACGATCTCTCGCTCTTCAAGGACTTCCCGATGAGCGGGAATCAGAAGGTGCAGTTCCGGTGGGAGATCTACAACCTGTTCAACCACACGCAGTTCGCCGACGTGAACACAGCCGCGCAGTTCGACGCGGCGGGCAACCAGACCAACGTGAATTTCGGGAAGGTGACCTCGGCGCGCAATGAGCGCCGCATGCAACTGTCGATACGGTATCTGTTCTGACGAAGACCGAAGGACGCAAAGACCGCGAAGACCGCAAAGAAGATTTCGCTTTGCGAGCTCTGCGGCCTTTGCGTTCGTCCGCAAACACGAAAGTGATCTATTCCTCGCGCAGAGCCGTCATCGGGTCGATTCTCGCCGCCCGGCGAGCTGGGAGCCACGCGGCGAGGAGAGCCGTCATCAGCAGCACCAGGAACGAGAACGCCGCCGTCCGTGGATCCAGAGGCTCGAGACGGAAGAGCGCAGTCCTCAGAATCCTCCCAATGGCGTACGCACACGGCAGCCCGATGACGATTCCCGTGCCAACCATCCACAGTGAATCCTGCAGCACCATCCCGATCACCTGGCGGTTGGCCGCGCCCAGTGCCATTCGAATCCCGATCTCGTTGGTGCGGCGAGCGACGGCGTACGCCAGCAGTCCGCCCAGCCCAATGGCGGTGAGCGTCAGGGCCACCACACCAAATGCACCGGAGATGAAACCAAGCAACCGCTCGGTTCGAAGCAGCCGGTCGATCAACGCTGTCTGGGTGTGAAACTCGGTCAGCGGCACAGCCGGATCGACGGACGCGACAGCCTTTCGTACGGCTTCGGTCAGACGGCTGGAATCGATCGTGGCGCGGATGGCGAAATGAACCGGGCCGCCGAGATCTCCCGGCACATACGGTTCATAGACGGTCGGATACGGATCGCTGCGCAGGCTGTTGTAGCGCGTGTCTCGCACGACGCCGACGATCTCGTATCGATTGTTGTCCCTGGGATCGAGGCCGAAGCGGCGTCCCAGCGGACTGACGTTCGGAAAAAATCGTCGTGTGAACAGCTCGTCAACGATCACTGGGATTGGCGCGTCTGCGTTCGGACGAATGTCGCGCCGTTCGATGGCTCTGCCTCCTATGAGAGGAATGCGCATCGTGTCGAAGAATCCCTCTCCCACCCTGTTTCGACTCACTCGGTCTGCCGGATTCACAATGCCTCGCTCGATCGGCGATGCTCGACCGGGGACATTGATGCGTGAGATGTTTCCGTTGCCCGACAACAAGCGGACTTGAACGGTACTCACGCCGACGATGCCGGGGAGTCTCGCGAGCTCTTCGCGAACCCGATCGACATACAGCCCCACGCGCTCAATCGAATAGCCGGCCTGCCACGGATTCACGGATGCGTACGCAAGGTTCTCCCTGTCGAACCCGACATCCGTCCACTTCAAATTCTCCAGCGAACGGATCAGAAGCCCGGCTGAAACCAACGCGGTCATACACAGCGCGATCTGGATCGAGACCAGCAGCCGCGGCAGGCGCAGCCGGCCACCCATGACCGATCGCGACTGGGCTTTGAGCGCGTCATTGAGATCGGCGCGCGCGGCCCACACGGCCGGTGCCAAGCCAAAGAGGAAAGCCGTAAGGATCGAGAGCGCGCCGGTGTACTCGAGCACCCGCAGGTCGAGATGGAGATCGAACGCACTGCTCGCGTCGCGGCCCGACTGAAACAGGAGATGTAAAGACCGCGCGAGCACATACCCCAACGCCAGTCCGGCCGCGCCTCCCAGCAGCGCCAGTACTCCGCTCTCGATCAATTGCTGCCGGAACAGCCGCGCTCTTGACGCGCCGAGCGCCAGGCGTACGGCCGACTCGCGTTGCCTGCCCACTGAACGGGACAACAGCAGGTTCGCCACGTTGGCGCAGACGATCAGCAGCAGCACGCCAACCAGCAGCATCAGAATCCACAGCGCAGCGGCATCCCTGGAGTTCAACGCGTTGAAGCCACGCCGGCCCGGCAGGGTGATCAGTTCGGGAATCTTCTGCGGTTCGCTGCTCGTCCCTTCAGCAGCCGCCAGCTGCCGGAAGAGTCCGGCAATCTGCGCCCTCGCGCTCCCTTCCGCAGCTCCCGGTTTCAGCCGGCCAACCTGACGGACCCACCAATCCCGGTCGTCTTCGCCGCGCGGCGCGCCGTCCCTCGGAGCCGGCTGAAGGGCAACCCGCATAGCGAGCGGTGCGTAAACGTCGGTCCACTGGCCGGCCCGAAGACCAAAGAATTCAAGCGGAGCCACGCCAACGATGCGAGCCGGCACGTTGTTGATGCGGACGCTGTGGTCCAGCGCCTCTCTACTGCCTCCAAGCCGGCGCATCCAAAAACGATGGCTCACGATCACGACAGGTTCGTGACCGACGCGGTCTTCGTCGTCGCGGAACGGTCGTCCGATGACGGGCACGATGCCGAGCCCTTGGAAGAAGTTACTGCTGACGTACTGCAGGCTCACCTGCTCGGCAGCGGACGCATCGACGGCAACTGCGACGGGATTCGGGTCCGCGATCCCCACGAGCGCTTCGAACGCGGTCTGTTCGCGGGCCAGCCGCCGATAGAGATTCGCGCCGACCGAAGACGCCTGAACCCGGCCTCCGGCGATTTGATTGAAATCGCCATTGATGTTGGAGACGCCTTCCGGGAACCCCTGGCTTGTCCATTCGACGATGAACAAGGAATCCGGATCGCTGACCGGCAAGGGTTTCAGGATCGCCGCATCGACGAGGCTGAAGATCGCCGTGTTCGCGCCAACGCCGATGGTCAGCGAGAGCACCACCGCCAGCGCCAGGGCCGGCGTCTTGCGCAGCTGGCGCAGTCCGTAGCGAGCGTCCTGTAAAGAGGAATCAAGCCAGCCGATGATTCCCATGGGACATCAGACGACTACGGTGAACCAGCGGTTGGCTAGTGGACCGTATCGGCTGAATCAGTAACGGCTCGAGGGACGATGAACGCAAAGGACGCAAAGAGCGCAAAGAAAACCTTGGAATTTCGTCTTGGCGGCCTTCGCGGACTTTGCGTTCTTCGGAGTGCTGGTACTGTTTCAACGAAGACGCTCCACTAGTGGCTAGAGTCCCCTGATGTATCGAACTTGACCGGTAAAGTAAACTCCCTTAGCGTTTACGGCCCCGCCTCCGTCAAGGCTTCGGCGGGCAGGCCGTAGGAGGTTCCAGCCGTGTCACACACCTTGAATCGCCGCGATTTTGCGAAGACCATCGTCGCCGGCGTCGGTGCGGCGGCCTTTCCGTCGTTCGCGGCGGCGCAATCGCGAAAACTGAAGATCGGATGCACGGCGCTCATCTGGGGCGCGGTGCCGCGGACGCCGGAAAACCTGACGGCCGCCGTCAGAGACATGGCAAGCCTCGGCTTCCACGGGTTCGAGACGTTCGCGTCGATCGTGAACGACTGGGACGCGAAGGGAACGCTCGCCCCGCTCATCGAGGAGTACCGGACCCCGCTGATTTCCGGCTACGCGACGGTTCAACTGACCGACACCTCCACGCGGAAGGAAAACCTCGCGCAACTGATTCAGTGGGGCAAGGCGCTCAAGAAACATAGCGGCCGCTTCATGGTGCTGGCGCCAAACGGCGTCAAGCGCAACGAGTACACCTTCTCTGAACACAAAGCCACGATCATCGCCGGGCTGAACGAATACGCGAAGGCGATGAACGATCTCGGGCTCGGCGCCGGGCTGCACCAGCACACGGGGACGGCGGTCGAGTCGCGCGACGAAACTTACGCCGTCATGGAAGCCGTCGACACGAGACACTGCAAGTTCGCGCCCGACGTTGGACAGCTGCAGAAAGGCGGCGCCGACGCGGCGAAGGTCGTGAAAGATTTCCTGCCGATCACGGTGCACATGCACCTGAAGGACTACAAAGGCTGGGAGCACTTCGCCGGATATTGCCCGCTCGGCGAAGGCAAGGTCGATCTGAAGGCGATCCTCGACATGGTCGAGGGGGCGAATCCGAACGCCAACATCATGCACGAGCTCGACGGCTCGCCGAACGCGCCATACACGCCGCTCCAGACCGCGCAGATCGGCAAAGCGTATCTGCAGAAGCTTGGGTACACGTTCAGAGACGGCGACCGCACTCGATGAGCATCCAGACTCTCCACCACGGGGGACACGGAGGACACAGAGGTTCAAGCTGGATGTGGTGGAGAGCTCTCGTCCTGACACCGCTCATCGTCGTTGCGTTGCATGCACAGAGCGCTGAGAAGCGACCGTACACGACGTGGAGCGACTACGGCGGCGCGTCCGACTCCATGCAGTACTCCGCGCTCACGCAGATCAACAAGAGCAACGTGAGCCGGTTGGAGCAGGCGTGGTTCTTCCCCGTACCCGACAAGAAAGGGAACTTCGGGTTCAATCCGATTGTCGTGGACCGCGTCATGTATCTGCTCGGTCTCGCGAATGCCATCGTGGCAGTGGACGCCATCACGGGCAAGCAGATCTGGTCGCACGTCGTCGAAGACGGAACGCCGGGCAACCGCGGCATCAACTATTGGGAAAGCAAGGATCGATCGGACCGCCGGCTGATTTTCGGCGCCGGCGGCACGCTGCGCGAGATCGACGCTCGCAGCGGCGAACCGATCAAGACGTTCGGGAACAACGGGCGCGTCGACATGCGGGTGGGGCCGATCCGGCCGTTGGGCGGCCCCAGCGGCACGCCGGGACGGGTCTTCGAAAACCTGTTCATCACGGGATCGCAAACCGGCGAAGGCTACGGGTCGACGCCTGGCGATCTTCGCGCCTTCGACGTCGTCACGGGAACACTGGTATGGACGTTCCACACGATTCCGTATCCCGGTGAGTACGGGTACGACACGTGGCCGGAGAGCGCATGGAAGTGGGCCGGCGGCGTGAACACGTGGGGCGAAATCTCGATCGATGAACAGCGCGGCATCGCGTACTTCCCGCTCGGTTCGCCGACGCACGACCTGTTTGGCGGCGATCGGAAAGGCGCGAACCTCTTCGGCAATTGCCTGCTCGCGCTGGACGCGCGGACCGGCAAACGACTGTGGCATTTCCAGACGGTCCACCACGATCTCTGGGATTACGACCTGACGACGGCGCCGAAGCTGCTGACGGTGCGCCACAACGGATCGACGGTGAACATCGTCGCGCAGGCGACGAAGTTCGGATTGCTCTACGTGTTCGACCGCGTGACGGGCCGACCGCTCTGGCCGATTGAGGAACGTCCAGTTCCGAAAAGCGACGTGCCGGGAGAAGAGTCCTTCCCGACGCAACCGTTCCCCACCAGGCCGCCGCCCTACGCGCGCCTGAAAATCAGCGCCGACGACATCAATCCGTACGTCGACGATGCCGAGAAGGAGCAGCTGCGCAGCGTTCTGATGAACGCGCGCAACGAAGGCGTGTTCACGCCGCAGACGCTCACGCGCGATCAGATTTCTATTCCTGGCGAGCTGGGCGGATCGAATTGGGCCGGTACGGCGGCGGATCCGACGACCGGCATGCTCTACGTGCGAACGGCGGATCAGCCGGCCATTCACAAGCTGCGCGAGTTCACGGCGGACGCGACGCCTCCTCCCGGTCCACCGCGGCCGCCGATTCCGGAGATTACCGGCGTCACGCGGTACACGGCGCGTCTGGGATCGATGTGGCGAACCACGACGGGTCTTCCCGCGATCAGCCCGCCGTGGGCTGAGCTCGTCGCGTACGACTTGAACGAAGGCACGATCACGTGGCGCGCGCCGCTCGGCAGTGTCCGGGCGCTCGCCGACAAAGGCATCAAGGACACGGGCAATGCGCAGCGCGTGCACCGCAACGGGCCGGTCGTGACCGCAGGAGGCCTCATCTTCATCGGCACGAACGCCGACGGCACCGTTCGCGCCTTCGACAAGGACACGGGGAAGGTGTTGTGGGAGCGCCGGCTCGACGCGAATCCCGAAGGGATGGCGGCCGTCTTCGAAGTCGCCGGCCGTGAATACGTCGTTTTCTGCACCTCGACCTACGAATCGGTTCCCGAGGGCGAGATCGCGATCGTTCAAGGCAAGCCGGAGGCGCAGGGCTACTACGTCTTCGCGCTGCCGCAGACACCCTCGTCGGCACAACCATGAAACTCAAAGGCAAACGCGCGTTGATCACAGGCGCCGCGCGCGGCATCGGCCGCGGCATCGCCGAGGTGTTCGCCGACGAGGGGGCCGACGTCGCGGTGAACGACGTCGAGAACATGTCGCAGGCCGAGGAGGTCGTGCAGTCGATACGGTCGAAGGGCATGCGCGCGATCGCCGTCAAGGGCGACGTCGCGAAGCGGGCCGACGTGGAACCGATGATCGACAAGGTCTGGAAGGAGCTCGGCCCGATCGACATCCTCGTGAACAACGCCGGCATCGAGACGATCGTGCCGTTTCTCGAGCTCTCCGATGAGCAGTGGACGCGGCTCGTCGACGTGAACCTCCGCGGCGCGTGGCTCTGCTCACAAGTGTTCTGCCGTCGCGCCCTTGCGGAAGGGCGCAAGGGCAACATCGTCAACATCGGTTCGATTCAGGCCGCCAAGGTTCTCCCGGGCCGCACGCACTACGCGCCGGCCAAGCTCGCGATCGAAGCGCTCACGCGCAACATGTCGGCCGAGGTGACACCGCAGGGCATTCGCGTCAACTGCATCCACCCGGGATTGATCGACACGCCGATGACGGCCTGGGTCATGAAGGACGCCGACGTGCTGCCGATGGTGCTTGCGCAGATCTCTCTGGGCCGCGCGGGCGAACCGCGCGAGATCGGAAACGTGGCGGCGTTCCTCGCCTCGGAGGAAGCCAGCTATCTGACGGGCCAGTCGATTTTCGTCGACGGCGGCTGGCAGGGCAAATGAACCCGCGCGTCAAGCTGATCGATCTGAGCATGGAAGTGTTCCAGGGGATGATGACGTATCCAAACGTGGCCAAGCCCGTCATCGTCGAGATGGAAACCTACAGTCAGATGGCGCACAGCGTCGGCACCGATCAGTACGGCGTCGACGAGATCACGAATCATTGCATGATCGTCACCGGCGATCACATCGGCACGCACATCGACTCCTGGGGTCACGTCAAGCCCGACGCGCCGCGAGCCGAAGGCATTCCTATTGAGTACTGTTACGGCGACGGCGTCGTCCTCGATCTGACGCGCAAAGGCCCCGGCGACGAGATCACGCCCGCGGACATCGACGAAGCGGAGCGTCGTCTCGACGGCTATCGCATCAAGCCGCTCGACATCGTGCTGCTGCGGACTGACGCGGCCAAGCGCCGCACTGAGAAGGCGTATCTCACCGATCATCCCGGGATGACGAAGGAAGCGGTGCACAACGTCCTCGATCGCGGTGTGAAGGTGATGGGCATCGACGCGATCGGCTTCGACCCGCCGGTCGCCAAGATGTTCGAACGGCGCAAATTCTGGGAAGCGCACCGCGTGATGCGCGAGCGCGAGTACTATCACCTCGAGAACCTCTGCAACCTGCACGAGATCCCGCCGCCGTACCACTCGTTCACCGTCAGCGTGCTCCCGGTCAAATGGCGTGGCGCGTCCGCGGCTCCCGTCCGCGCGGTCGCGATCATCGAGGCGTAAGCTGAATCGCGTCGCCAGAGCCTTTGTGTCGAAATGACCGGCGCAACCTCTCCACTACAGAGGACACGGAGGACCGGAGGTTCAAACATGAGGTGGCGATTCTGATTCTGCCACGTGCTTTTAGTGTCCTTTGTGTCCTTTGTGTTCGATCAGAGAAGGAATGAGCTCGGTGGTATCGCTCGAGCAACTCTTTCGGCTCGACGGCAAGGTCGCGCTCGTGACCGGCGGCTACGGCGGCATCGGCGACGCCGTCAGCCGCGGCCTCGCGCAGGCCGGCGCCAAGGTCGCGATCAGCGGTCATAACGCGGACAAAGCCACCGCGTGCGCGGAGGCGCTGAGGAAGGCAGGCTGTGACTCGTACGCCGCGACGTTCGACTCGCTGTCAGTCGCCGAGACACGACGGATGGTCGACGAGGTTGCCGGGCACTTCGGACGGCTGGACATTCTAGTGAACTGCGTCGGCCTCAATCGCGAGGAAAAAGCCGACGAGGTCACCGAGGAGCTGTTCGATCACGTCGTGGACGTCAACCTGAAGAGCGCGATGTTCCAGGCGCAGGCCGCCGCGCGACACATGATCCGCCAGGGCACCGGCGGCAAGCAGGTTCACATCGGGTCGGTGCGGACGCTGCTCGCACTGCGCGGGCGCGGGTACGCCGCCTACTGCGCCAGCAAGGGCGGCCTCGCGATCCTGTGCAAGCAGCTCGCGGCCGAGTGGGCGCCGCACCAGATCAACGTGAACGTGGTCGCACCGACGTTCGTGCGCACCGAACAGGTCGCGTACATGCTGTCGGACCAGCAGTTCTACAACAGCCTGGTCGCGCGCATCCCGCTCGGACGGATCGCAGAGCCCGAGGATGTCTGGAACGCCGTTCTGTTCTTTGTGTCACCCGCGTCGGACTTCATCACGGGTCAAACGCTGTACCTGGACGGAGGGATCACCGCTACGCAGTAGCGGCGCATCGCCTTTTTCTCGTCGTCGGCGTGTTTGATCCGCTACGCTGATCAAATTTCGTGTCCTTTGTGTTGATTCAGCGCCGCTACATCGAATCGAAACCGCTCTAGAAAACGAACTTCAGCCCGAACTGCAGAATGCGTGGATCGCCCGAGCTCGGATCGGTGCCGGTGATCCGGCCGAGAGTCGACTGGTTGTTGACGGCCGTTTTCGGAATGTCGAAGTTGACCATGTTGAAGACGTTGAAGAACTCGATCCGGAACTGCACATACCTCGCATCGTTGAAGCGGAAGTTCTTCGACAGCCCCATATCCCAGCCGTGCAGCGACGGCCCGTAGTAGGCGCCTTTCGGGACGTTGCCGAACGTGCCGAGATCATTGGTCGCGAAGGCGGCCGGATTGACATACCACACGCAATTGCTGCAAGCCGTGGTCGGAAGTGCGTTGACGTCGGCGCCCGTCAGCTTCGCGCGATCGTTGCCGATGCCGTCGAGCGAGTTGTCCGTGCCGCTGGTGACCGTGAACGGACGGCCCGTCTGATACTGCATGACGCCCGACCACTGCCAGCCGCCGATGACCCACCGCATG
>MNEX01000303.1 GCA_001917905.1 Acidobacteria bacterium 13_1_40CM_65_14 | reverse complement strand
CGCGGCCGAGCGTCCACCCGCGCACAGCGCCTTCAGCGGCAATGCGCGACGCGATCGCGCGCGCCGCCACGCGTCTCGGCTGCAACAGGATGACCGGTCCGTCGCCGACCAACGCCGGCGGCACGCGCGTCGTCTTGCCCGCGCCCGGCGCCGCGATGACGACGACCGCTCGCGATCGCCGCACGTCTGCGACGATGCGATCGATGAATGGATCGATTGGAAGACGAAGAGCAGGTTGCAGAATGAAACTCTCCACCACGCAGGACACTGGGGACGCGAAGGACTGTCGTACTCTTATACGGGTTTCTCCTCCGTGTCCTCCGCGTCCACCGTGGTAGCTACTTCTCGGTGAAAAATGCAACCACGAAGAAATGCAACATGGAAGACTCGAAGACACGAAGAACCTCTAGTACAAAAAGCATTCTTCGTGCCTTCGTGCCTTCGTGGTTGCGTTTAGTTACCTGAGCTTAAGCTAGTTTTTTTCGCGATCCCGCCGCGTTCTAACGATGCGCGCCCCAGACTTCCCGGAGCCGGGCGTCGCGACCGCAACCGACGCGGTACCGCTGGTACGCCGTCGCGTGCGTCTTGTAGTAGTGCTGGTGATACGCCTCGGCGATCCAGAACGTCGACGCCGGCAGCACGCGCGTCATCACGCGCTTGAACCGCTGCGCCTCCTCGAGCGCTTTCTTCGACGCCTCGGCCCGCTGCTGCTGCGCGTCGCCGCTATAAAAGATGACGGGACGGTATTGCGGGCCGAAGTCGCAGAACTGGCCGGCACCTTCCGTCGGATCCGTGTTGTGCCAGTACGCATCGAGCAGCGTCTCGTACGCGACCTTCGACGGATCGAAGACGACGCGCACCGCTTCGACATGACCGGTGATGCCGAGCTCCACCTGCTCGTAGCTCGGACTTTTTGCGCTGCCTCCGGTATACCCGGCCGTCACCGACTGCACGCCGGGGATCTCGTCGAAGACGTGCTCCATGCTCCAGAAGCAGCCGCCGCCGAAAATCGCCTGCTGCATGCCCGGCGGCGGATCGCCCGCCGGCTGCGTCGAGCCAGCGACGAGCACTCGAACACAAAAGAACGCAAAGGCCGCTAAGACCGCAAAGGAAAGCTTGGCCTTGATCGCAGAAGAAAAAAATGCTTTGCGGTCTTTGCGCCCTTTGCGTTCTATCGTCCGGGTGCTCATGCGTTGACTCCGACCCCTATCGGACACGCGACGCCGGTGCCGCCGAGGCCGCAGTAGCCGTCGGGATTCTTCGCGAGGTACTGCTGGTGGTAATCCTCAGCGTAGTAGAACTCGGGCGCGGGCAGAATCTCCGTCGTGATCGGACCGTAGCTCACGCCGGTGAGCCGCTGCTGGTACGCATCACGCGATCGCTCCGCCGCGCGCTTCTGATCCTCGTCGTAGTAGTAGATGCCCGAGCGGTACTGTGTGCCGACGTCGTTGCCCTGCCGCATGCCCTGCGTCGGATCGTGATTCTCCCAGAACAGCTTCAGCAGATCGTCGTACGTAATCTGTTTGGGATCGAAGACGACGAGGACCGCTTCGGTGTGGCCGGTCATGCCGGTGCACACTTCGCGATACGTCGGGTTCGGCGTGTGCCCGGCGATGTACCCGACGGCGGTGCTGTAGACGCCGGGGCGCTGCCAGAACTTCCGCTCCGCGCCCCAGAAGCACCCCATCGCGAACGTCGCGCGCTGGAGTCCGTCGGGAAACGGCGGCGTCAACCGATGCTGGTTGACGAAGTGTGCCTCGGGCACCGGCATCGGCTCGTCGCGTCCGGGCAGTGCGTCGGCTTTTGAAGGAATCGACTGCGGTTTCGTTGACCAAAACGCCATGGTCTGATCCTAGCGTAGTCGTTGGTCTTTGGTCGTTGGTCTTTGGTCGTTGGTCGTTGGTCGTTGGTCGTTGGTCGGTGGTCGGTGGTCGGTGGTCGGTGGTCGGTGAAATGGCAGGTCGATTGCTCAACGGGACTCACGCGCTCACCGCCGCCGCCAGGGACGCGGCGGGCAACACCACCACGTCCGCTGGCGTGACGGTTCTCGGGATCAACCTGCCGTAGACGCAAAGGCGGATGACGCCGCTGCGCCATCCGCCTGACCTGCCTACACGACCTACCTGGCGCTCTTGTACAGCGCGAAGACCGCACCCTGCGGATCCTGCACGACCGAGAAGCGACCGACGTTCGCGATGTCACGCGGCTCGACGAACAGCTTTCCGCCAAGCTCCTTCGCCTTGTTCGCGGTGGCGTCGACGTCCGCGACCTGGAAGTACGGCATCCAGTTCGGCGGCACGTTCGCGTTCGGTCCGTACGCGCTCGAGTCCATCATGCCGGCGCCCGGCGTCCCGCTCACGCTGAACTCGGTGTACGCATTCGGACCGTCGCCACCCGTCTTCGCGCTCCAGCCAAAGAGCTGCGTGTAGAACTGCTCCGCCTTCTTCGGGTCGTTGGTCGAGAGCTCGGTCCACGTCAGCGACCCGTCCTCGCGCAGGATCCGCGCGCCCTTGTGCCTGCCCGCCTGCCACACCTGAAACATCGCGCCGGTCGGATCCTGCAACACGGCCATACGTCCCGCGTCCATCACGTCAAACGGCGGCGCGACGACTGTCCCGCCGAGCTCCTGGGCTTTTTTCGCGGCCTCGTCGGCGCTCGTGACGCTCACGTACGAGTTCCAGTGCGGCGGCACGCCGTGCTGCCGCTCTTCGGGCCGCATGTTGTAAGCGGCGCCGACCTCGCGGCCGCGCATCTGGAACATCGAGTAGGTCTCGCTCGGACCGATCGGCTGATCGTTGACGTCCCAGCCGAAGAGATTCTTGTAGAAGGCGACGGCCGCCTTCTGATCGGTGGTGGCCAGCTCGGGCCAGCAGAACGATCCCGGGGGGAGCGTGTCGACATCGGGCATGGTGATCTCCTTTTTTTACTCTCTCGCGGGGCCCCACCCCCGCTCGCTGATGCCTCGCGGGCGCTACGCGCTTCGCGCTTGCGCCCGCTGGCATGGCCGCAGGCGCTTCTGTCCGTTCACACCGGACCTTCTCCGCTGTGACGTTCTGTTCTAGATACACGCGAGCACCACGGTGCGAGCGTGTCTGCGAGCGGGGGTGGGGCCCCGCGAGTAAAAGTTATGGCGCGACGTGGGCGCGAATTTGACGGTTGAGACGATGAAGCTGACGGCGCACGCTCTTGAGCATGTCGGAATCGTGCGACTCGAGTGCCACGTCGCGCTGCTTGCGCAGCTCGCGCATCTTCGCCTTGATCGCCGGCTTGTCGATGCCGGTCACGGCGTGATGCTCGTGCGTGTCGATCCCGAGCGCCTTGCACAGGGCTGGAAGCAGATGTTCCTTGTTCAACTGCGAGTAGCCCTGCACCGCTTCCTGGTTTTCGACGCCTTTGGCGATCTCGCGCAGCTCCTGAATCGTTTTCTCTTTGAGCTCGTGATAGGTGTAGGCCATCGGTCCCTCCGTGAAACCCGCAGTATACAATCGTCGCCGCCCATGCACACGCCCCGCGGAACCGCCAACAGCCACCGCAGAGGACGCCGAGATCGCAGAACAATCCTTCGCTGCGGGCTCTGCGCTCTCGGCGGTTGCCTTTTTTCATTGTCCGTTTTCGGACAGGGTAAAAAGCTTGTCACACTCGACGACGTGATGAGCTTTCGGTCGATCGTCGACGTCAGCATGTCACCGCAGGGCGATCGGGTCGCGTACGTCGTATCGACGCCGTCGCTGACCAGGAATCAGCACGTGGCGGAGCTCTTCGTCGTGCCGGCGAGCGGTGGTGTCCCGAAGCGACTCGCCGACACCACGCGCGTCCTGAACACACCGCTGCCGTCGCCGAAGCTTCGCTGGTCGCCGGACGGCACGCGCATCTCCTTCCTGGGCCTCACCGCGGGGAAACCGCAGGTGTTCGCCGTCGATCCGTCGACCAACGACGCGCGCGCCTTGACCGACGCGGCGGAAGGGACGTCTGCGTACGAGTGGGCGCCCGACGGCCGCAGCCTCGCCTATCTCACGCGCGATCCGGCGCCGGAAGAGGAACAGCGACGCCAGCAGGACATGTCGTTCGTGATTCACGCCGGTGCGCCGGAACGCGCGAATCGACTCGCCGTCAGGCGCCTCCAGACCGGTGGCGACACGGCGGCTGCCGCGCGCCTGCTCACCCCACCCTCCTACTATGTCGACAGCCTGGCGTTCTCGCCGGACGGCAAAGAGATCGCGTTCGCGGCCGCGCCGGCCGGCGGCTTCATGTCGCAGTACATGACGCGCATCTACGCCGTGCCCTTCGGAGGTGGCACCTCGCGTGTGATCGTCGATCGCCCGGGCATGAACAGCACGCCGGAGTATTCGCCCGACGGCGCACACATCGCGTTCATCACGTCGAACGGTGTGGCCTCGTTAATGTCGCCGCGAAGCCTCGCGGTCGTGCGTCTGGCGGATGGCGCCCCGCCGCGCACCTTCCCGCTCGACGACGCCTGGGTCAGCGACGTCACGTGGGCGCGCGACAGCAAATCGGTTTATCTCCTGGCAACCGACGGCACGTTCGGCCGGCGCGAACACATGTTCGAGCAGCCGATCGTCCGCGTGTCGATCGAATCCGGCAAGGCCGAGCGGTTCGATCGCGGCGCCGCCGCCAACTACTCGCTGACAATCAGCCGCGACGGCGCCCGGCTCGCCCACCGCGTCGTCGAGCCGCAGACGATGGGCGACGTGTTCGTCACCGATGCGGCCAGCGGCCGCGCGACGAAGATCACCGACGTCAATCCGGAGCTGCGCGATCTCGCGCGTGGTGAGCAGAAAGCCATCGTGTGGCGCTCCTTCGACGGCATGGAGATCTGGGGACTACTGCTCACGCCGCCTGGTTACACCGCCGGGCGCAAAGTGCCGCTGCTCGTCTACTGCCACGGCGGCCCGAACGGCGGCGTCACCTACGGTCTCTTTCCGCAGTTCATGCACGTCGTCAGTCAAGTCGATTACTACCCCGTCGAAGCGATGGCGAGCGCGGGGTTCGCGATTCTGTTTCCAATGCCGCGCGGCGGCGCGGGCTACGGCGAGGCGGGCCAGCGGTCTATTGTGAATGCGTGGGGCGAAGCGGACTACAAGGACATCATGACCGGCGTCGACGATCTCGTCGCGAAAGGCATCGCCGATCCCGATCGGCTCGGCGTGATGGGCGCGTCGTACGGCGGCTACATGACGAATTGGATCGTCACGCAGACCAATCGCTTCAAGGCCGCATCCGCCGGTGCGAGCCTGAGCGATCTCGCGGACGAATACTTCCTGTCGGACGCGGGTGAGATCATGGCCGAGTATTTCAAGCGGCCATGGGAAGCGCGCGAATCGTACGCCGCGCACTCACCGCTGACGTTCGCGGACAGAGTCACGACGCCGCTGCTCATCCAGCACGGCGAACGAGACAATCGTGTGCCGATCGCGAACGCGTGGAAGTTCTATCGCGCACTGAAGCAGATGGGCAAGACCGTGGAGCTCGACATTCACCCGCGCAGCGGTCACGTCTTCTACGAGCCGATGCAGGAGCGCCAAGCGATGCGCCGGAATCTCGAGTGGTTCATGAAGTGGATCGCGGTTAAAAGCGATTAGTCACGGAGCGACGCCATGACGCCAGCCATCCCGGATCACTTGAAAATGCTCTTCGGCATCTTCACGTGGACGCCGACGACCGGTCGGTCGACGAGCTGCGTGATGGCGACGTGGCCCGCGATGCTCACGAGCTGATACGCCTGATGCTTCGTCAACTTCTTGGTCGCGGCCAGGAAATCCACCATCTCCTGAACGGCGAGCGTCGTCGCGATTTTGAGATCCTCGTCTGACGCCATGCTGATGTAGTCGGTGGCCGTCTCAGCGCGCGGCCACGTGAGCTTCATGTCCTTGCGCACCGTCAGCTGCACGCGCCCGCGCAGCGACGTCTCGATGGCGGTCTGATCGACTTCGCCGTCACCCTGCGCGGCGTGGCCGTCGCCGATCTCGAAGAGCGCGCCCGGCACGAACACCGGAATGTAGAGCGTGCTGCCGACGACGAGCTCGCGGTTGTCGAGATTGCCGGCGTGCTTGCCAGGCGGATTACTGCTCACGCGTCCGAGCTCCGGTGCCGGCGCGACCCCCATGCTGCCAAAGAACGGTTTGAGTGGGATGACGATGCCCGGCATGAACGCGGCGGTCATCGTCTTCTTGTCGAGCGCGAGAATTTTCAAGCCAACGGAGCGATCGCAGTTGGAAGGAATGAACCCGCTGCAGCCGTTGTACCCGTAGTCGATCGCGAAATCGATGCCGAGGATCTTCACCTCGAGCGCATCGCCCGGCTCGGCGCCGTCGACGTACACCGGCCCGGTCAAGATGTGCCCGCCGGGGCCGCGGCGATCGCCCGTGACTTCGGTGACGATCGCTTTCAGCGATTCCTGAATCTTCTCCGGTGGCACACCCGCGCGTCCGAGTCCAGTTGGATTGTTCGTCAGCAGCGTGTCGACGTCGATGATCTCGCCCGAGGCGATGCGCAGCGCCGGTTTCGCCTCGGACCAGTAGTACCCGTACGCCACGGTGTTGGGCGTGGCTTCGAGGCGATGTGTCTTCGGCGCGCGCGGTTGAGCGGAAAGCACAACCGCGAAGCCGGCGAGGCACGACGCGACGAAACAGCGAACAAGCGTGTTCATAGCGGCGCACCGTATCACAACCGCAGGCTTGAAGCGTGCGTTGCGACATCGCAGGCGATCGATGCACGGATCAGGAAAGCTGAACGAGCACGACGTCGAGGCGCCGGGCCTGACGCTCGGCGGACTGCCACTGCACGAGGATCGGGCTCTGATAGGTCCCTCGCACGAGGCGCGCGGCCGCGTGCTCCGCGTCCGCGACGGCGAGGAAGCTCACGCGCCGTGACCGCAGAAACCGCTGCGCGGGGACCGCCATCACCTTCGCCACGAGACGCTCGAACGACGACTGATCGAGGCGCAGCGCCTCCATCAGCGAGTTCAACACGCGCACGACGTCGTACTTCGCGTAGTTCAACGTCTTGCCCGGAATGGCGCGCGGATCGTCGAGCATGTGCCGCGTCTTGATCCTGGCGAAGTGCAGCGGGTTCTTCAGCACGTCCACGAGATCGTGCTGCATCAGCAGCGTTTCGTACTCGTTCACCGTCAGCCCGACGTGGCGCTCGCTCGGTTCGACGACGAGATCCACCCGGCCTTTTTCGAGACCGCTCGTCGCGAGCAGGTCGTTGACCTGATCCAGCAGGCCGAGGCGCGGGTCGGCGAGGTTCACCGAGTCGATCGGGTGCTTCGACACCGGAATGCTCACCGACGTTCGCGCGACGACGCGCTCGTCGTCGTACGCCAGAACGGTGGTCGTCCGCTGGCGCCGCATGGCGTCGCTCGCGCCGTCGAGGTCGATGAAATAGACGGGCGCTGCCGGCCGCGTGCGGTACGTGACGCAGTTGCGCAGGCCCGCGCCGATGAACGTGAGGTGCGAGTCGGCATTGCGCGGTTCCACTTCGCGCTGCGCCGCGCTCAGCTCCGAACGGAGCTCCATGCGATCGTGGCGGTACTCGCCGCCTTGCGGGAAGAGCGCGTGGAAGGTGCCGAAAAACTGCGAGAGGCCGTCGCGATCGGTGCGAAGCCGCGCCGACAGACTCTGGTCGAGATACCCGGCCGTGGTGTGGAACGAACAGTACAACGCGCGCTGATGACGGCGCAGGACGTCGCCCGCCGCGTCGGCGATGCGCCGGTTGACGTCAATCGCTTCGAAGCGCCGCTGTGGCGCGAGCGTCAATCGCAGTTCCGACGGGCGCGGGCTGATCATAGGCAGCCCGCAGCGTGTTCATCCATCACAGGACATCCGTCAGACTTGACAGCCCCTCTGTCGCAGCCATCATCAGCGCCAGAATCACGGCTCTTGTTTCGGTTCGAACTCCAGCGCGACGCCGTTCATGCAATAGCGGAGCCCGGTTGGGCGCGGACCGTCGGGGAACACGTGACCGAGGTGGCCGCCGCATTTCGCGCAGTGCACTTCGGTTCGCGTCATCCCGAGCGCGCGATCGGTGGTCGTTGCCACTGCGCCTTCGATCGGCGTGAAGAAACTCGGCCAGCCGGTGCCGCTCTCGAACTTGGTGTCGGCGGAAAACAGCGGCTGACCGCAGCCGGCGCATTTGAACGTACCCGAGCGCTTCTCGTAATTGAGCGGGCTCGTACCTGGCTGCTCGGTCCCATGTTTCCGGAGCACGTAGAACTGCTCGGGCGACAGCGTTTTCTTCCACTCCTCGTCGGTCTTATCCATGCTCGAATAGTACAGTAGCATTCACGCCATGGAACGAGCTGACACGATCAAAACAGCGTTCGAGCGCAACGCGAAAGCCATCTCGCTCCGTCCGTCTGTCGGGCAAGGTACGGCGAAGACAAGGGTCACGCTGCGCGACGGTCTCACGTGCGAGGTCGAAGACGGACCGTGGAAGATGGCGGTCGACCTGTCGATCAAGTCTGGCGGCGACGCACAGGCGCCCGATCCCGGCGTGTACGGCCGCACGGCGCTGGGATCGTGCCTGGCCATCGGATATGCGATGTGGGCCGCGAAGCGTGGCGTGACCATCAACAGCCTCGTCGTGGAAGTGCAGGCCGACTACGACTCGGGCGGCTCGCACGGCGTCACCGATGTGCCGCCCGGATATCGCCAGGTGCGCTATATCGTGACGATCGACAGCGATGCGCCGGAAGCCGACGTGATGCGTGTGCTCGACGACGCCGACGCGCACAGCGCGTACCGCGACGTGTTCACGCGCGCGATCGATCTCCGCCGCGAAGTTCGCGTCGCCGCGACGAAGCGCTGATCGCCGGCATGGACGCTCGCCTGCAGCGTCGCGTTCAACGCCACGGCTGGGACAAAGCCAGCGGCGATTCCCAGCGGTATTGGCAGCCGAGATTTTTCCGATCGTCGATCGCCGCGTCGCCTCTGACGTGTGCCCGATGTTCTTTCAGCTCGGGCCCGGTGAGACGCTGCCGAACGTCATGAGAGCCGCCGGTTTCGACGACGTGCGAATCGAACCGCTGCAGACGACGCTCGAGTACGCGTCGGCCGACGATGCGCTCGGCGCCGCATTCGTCGGCGGGCCGGTGGCCCTCGCGTGCTCCCGCTTCGACGCGACGCCGCGTGAGGAAGCGCACGCCGAATATCTCGCCTCCATCGAACCCTACCGCCGCGGAAGCGGCTACGCCATCCCCGGCGAGTTCGTCGTCCGCCGGCGGGAGCGCGCGATGAGCCGCCGATCGATTCGCACGCACGTTCTTGTCCCACTCGTCGTGGTGCTGGCAGCGGCGGCGCTGACAGCGCAGTCCACGGCGCGCCCCGCGGCGCCGCCCGATCTCGATCCATGGGTCTCGCGCGCCATGCGCACGTTCGAGGTCCCGGGCATCGGCCTCGCCATCGTGAAAGACGATGCGGTGGTCGTCGCGAAGGGGTACGGCGTCCGGAAGCTGGGCGAGTCGGCGCCGGTCGACGCGCGCACGCTCTTCGGCATCGCGTCGAACACGAAAGCGTTCACGGCGACCGCACTCGGCCTGCTCGTCGAAGAGAAGAAGATCGCATGGGACGCGCCGGTCATCGGCTACCTGCCGGCGTTCGCGATGCGGGATCCGTACGTCACGCGCGAGCTGACGGTCCGCGATCTGCTCGTGCACCGCAGCGGGCTCGGCCTGGGCGCGGGCGATCTGCTCTGGTGGCCGCCGTCGACGTACGACCGCAAGGAAATCGCGCGGCGGCTGCGATTCATTCCGCCGGAAACCAGCTTCCGCAGCGCGTACGCGTACGACAACGTGCTCTATCTGGTCGCGGGCGAGGTGATTGAAACGATCTCCGGTCAGAGCTGGGAGGATTTCGTGTCGTCGCGTATTCTCGCGAAGGTCGGGATGACCGGGTCGAACGTGCGTCATTCAGCGGCGATCGCGGGCGGCAACGTCGCCGCCACGCACGCGCGGATCGACGGCACGGTCCGTCCCATCGCGCCGTTCGACAGCGACAACACGAATCCGGCCGGCGGGATCAACTCGTCGGCGGAAGACATGGCGAAGTGGCTGCGCGTGCAGTTGTCGGGCGGCATGCTGGCGAACGGCTCGCGTCTGTTCTCGCCGGCGACAGCGCGCGAGCTGACGAGCATCGTGACGCCGATTCCCATCAGCGATCCGCCGCCGGAGCTGCCGCCGCTCGAGACGAGCTTCAACGGCTACGCGCTCGGCTTCGGCATCCGCGACTACCGCGGCCACAAGCTGGTGGCGCACACGGGAGGACTGCCTGGCTACGTGTCGCGGGTCGCGATGATTCCGGACGTCAACGTCGGCGTCGTCGTGCTCACAAACCAGGAGTCGGGCGAGGCGTTCGACTCGATCGCGTTTCACATCCTTGATCACTACCTTGGCGCGCCGACGTTCGACTGGATTGACGGCTTCCAGAAGCGGCAGGCACGAAACGCGTCGACGACCGCCGCCGCCGACCGCAGCGCGTCCACGTCGCGCGCCGCCTCGTCGACGCCGTCGCTGCCGCTGACGAAGTACGCCGGCACGTACCGCGACGCGTGGTACGGCGACATCGAGATCGGCGAACGGAGCGGGACGCTGACCATCCGTTTCACGCGCACGCCGTCGCTCGTCGGCGACCTCGAGCACTGGCAGCACGACACCTTCATCGCCCGCTGGAAGGATCGCGAGCTGCGCGCCGACGCGTACGTCACCTTCGCGCTCAATCCGGACGGATCGATCGATCAGGCGAAGATGCGCGCCGTGTCGCCCAACACCGACTTCAGCTTCGACTTCCAGGATTTACTGCTGAAGCCGCTCCGCTGATAGCTTTCGCTTGTGTTGATTCAGCGCCGCTATACCGAATCGAAAACCGCTCCTAGCGGGGCGGTTGGACGGGCAGCGAGACCGGCGGTGAATACTCGCCGAGGCGCTCACGCGTCCACCAGACGCCGTCTCTGCGCCGCGTCGTCCAGCCCGAGAAGCGATAGCGATACAACACACCGCGCACGTAGCGCGGCGTTCGCCCCTCGAACGGATCGTACGCGAGCAATCGCCGTACGTCCGGCGCACCCTCGAGCAGTCGCAGAGAGAAATTCCGAAACCACGGCTCGTCCTCGTACCGGCCGAGCGCCGCGAACCACATCTGCCAGTCGAGCCGCGGCTGATGCGGCGCGACCCACGGCGGCCGCCGCTGCACGTCGCCAGCCTTGTACTTGAACTCGTACGCCACCCACGTCACGCCGTCGTGGGAGCCCTCGACGATGATCTCGGACCGCGTGGTCGTCATGACGGCGAACAGGCCGTAGCTGTTGACGCTGCGCAACGGCGCGATGAGTTCTGCGATCGGTAGGACGAGTGGCTCGATCGGCAGCGGCAGGCCAATGCTGCTGGTGAATGTAACCGCGGACACAGGCACGGTAATCGCGGCCACCGCTATCAGGACTGCGCGACGGATGCGGCCGACGCGACTCTGAAAGGGTTGCGCTACGCCTTGTTGGTGGGGCGGCCCTTCCGCCTTCGCGGAACGCTTCGGCGGACCGCCGTAGCCGTGGCGGAGGCGGTTCAGGGCCGCCAAGATCATCTCGTCGTCGATGAGAAACACACACAGCGACATCGTGAGCAGATTGAAGAACGCGTAGTTGCCCGTGAACGCGACGAGCGTCTGCAGACCTATGAACAGAGCGAACGCGAGCTGACGCAGCCGGCGCGGTCCGAGAATGAAGAACGGCGCCACGATCTCAATGGCGAGTGCCACCAACGTCGATGCTTTGTGGAACCACGCCGGCAACTGATGCGCGTACCACGCGGGCGGCGTCGGAATCGGCTGCGTCTCGTAGTGGTACAACAGCGCAGTCAGCGATCGCCACGTCGGGTCGCCGCTCGCGAGCTTCACCAATCCCGATCCGAGCATCAGGCGGAAGAGCAGCCACAGCATCAGCCAGACGGCGATGCGCGGCGGAGAGACGCGAGTGCGACGCCGATCGCGCCACGCGAGCGGCGCGAGGAAGATCGCGAGGAACCCTGTCTCGAGGAGCAGCGCGTCCCACTGGTACGACAGGAACTCGCGGCCGACGACCATCAGCGACAGGTAGTCGAGCCACAGGAGCGGCAGCATCACGACCGGGGCCGCGCCGGCGATCAACGACGCAGCCAGCGCCGCCCCACCAAGGCACAGGCATCTGAGGAAAGCGTCGCTGGTGCTGAGCCAGCAGAGCGTTGGCAGCACGCGGAACCGATCGAGTCCGACCTGCTCCGCCGCCGCCCATGCGCGCGCGCCGTCCATGTACAGCCGCGCGGGAAGAATGCCGTCGTGTCCGGCCAAACCAACGATCTGGGTGGCCAGCGACCAGAACGCCAATAAATAAACAACGCCGAGCAGGCGAAGAAACACCCACGCGGCAAGCGAGTATGTCGGTGCTATTCTCACGGGCAGCGCCTGCGGCCGACCGCGAGCGTCTGCGCTCGCGGTTCAGCGTCAGTTCCGCGTGGGCGTGGCCCCGCGGTGACGCTCTGTTCTGAATGCGCGCGAGCACAACAGTGCGAGCGCGTCTGGCGTGGGGGTGGGGCCCCACGCGGTGATAAAAGTGAATCTGTTGTTGCTCTCAATGCCGGACTCATTTGAGCACATGCCGACCGTGGCGATCCGCATGCCGAACGGCGCGCTCGCCTCGCTGGCCGGCAACGTCGACCCGGATCACCAGGTCGCCGTCGCCGATCTCGTCCTCGTGCAGTCCTCCGTTCGATCGACCGTGGAGCGGCTCGTCCGCGACCTCCGGCCGGACGTCGTCGGTCTGTCGGTGATGACCTTTCAGCGCGCGACCGCTTTCAGGATCGCGCGGCTCGTGAAGACGCTGCGTCCGTCGGCGCGCATCGTGGTCGGCGGCTACGACCCGAGCCTCGCGCCCGAGGCCTACGAGTCGTGCGGCGACATCGATTTCCTCGTCCGCGGCGAAGGTGAACAGACGTTGTGCGCGCTGCTGCGCGCGCTCGAGAACGGAGCGGGACTCGGAGCGATCGCGGGCCTGTCGTATCGCACCGGTGACGACTTGGTCCACAACACGGCACGCCCGGTGATGCCGCTCGCCTCCGAGCAGTTGCGGCTGCCGAACCGCGACGCGCGGGTGCTGCGCGGCTACACGCTGCTCGGCCGGACGGTCGACGTCGTCGAGACCTCGCGCGGCTGCACGTTCGACTGCAGCTTCTGCTCGATCATCGAGATGCGCGGCCGCAACTTTCATCCCTATCCGATCGACCGCGTGCTGGCCGACATCGCCGATGCGCGCGCGCACGGCGCCGAAGCGATTTTTCTCGTCGACGACAACATCACGCTCGACGTCGAGCGCTTCGCCGAATTGTGCGAGGCCATCGTCGACGCCGGCTTCCAGGACTCCGAGTACTTCGTGCAGGCGATGACGGCGCCGCTCGCGCAGCACGGTGCGCGCCTCGCGCCGCTGATGCGGCGCGCCGGCTTCCGTTACGTGTTCCTCGGCATCGAGAACATCCTGGACGATGACCTGATGTTCCTTAGGGCGAAGGCAAAGAACGCGCGCCGCGAGCACGGGCGGACCGTCGGCAACGCCAGCATCGAAGCGATCGACCATCTACACCGCCACGGCATGTACGTCGTCGGCGGCCTGATTGTCGGGAACCCGGACGACACCCTCGAGTCGATCGAGACCAACCTCGCGTTCGCGCGCCAGTACGTCGACTGGCCGTACATCCAGCATCCGACGCCGTATCCGCGGACGCCGATGACGCGCGACTTTCGCGATCGCGGGCTGATTGTCGACGAGGACGTCGCGCACTACGACGGCACGACGGCAGTCGTGCGCAGCGAGCAGGTCGCCGCCGAAGACATCGAGTTCCTCCGCTGGCGCGCCGAGCGCTGGATGAAGGTGCGGCACATGCCCGCCGCGTTCGCGCACAGCCCGGGATTCGTACTGCGCCACGGCCTCGAAATGCTGGCGCACACCTTCGCCGGCACCACGGTCAAATCGCTCCTCGGCCTCGAGAGCGATCGAGCGGTCTTCGAACGATACCGTCAGCAGCGACGCCAACAGCGCGAGCACGCCGTGGCCTGACGGTCTCGCTCGGCTACTTCTCGATGAAAATGCAACCACGAAGAAATGCAACCACGAAGAGACTCGAAGACACGCCCTTCGACAAGCTCAGGGCGAGCGCTCATGGTGAGCCTGCCGAACCACGCGCCTTCGTGCCTTCGCGGTTGCGTTTAGTCACCTTAACTTGACTTCGGCTAAAGCCGTCCCGCCTCCGCTCGCCTGCGAAGCCAGCGAGCTTTGGCGAGGCACGCCGAAGCGCCTTTGGCGCGAAGGCGGCGCGCTACGACCAACGACCAACCACCAACGACCAACGACCAACGACCACCTGTGAACCGATCATGTTTGTTTCACGTAAGAGGTTCACATGTGTCGTAGTGTGGCCATCGTGCGGCCGATCGCGCTCCCGTCGAGCCATACGCGCATCGGCCGCATCGTTGGCATCACTGCCAGCGGCCTCGGCGTCGCGCTCGTCGGATTGACGGCCTTCGGCCTCGCCCACGCGCTGATCATCGTTCCCATCTGGACGCGCCTGCTCGGCGGCGTGCCCTTCGCGGTCGGCGCCGGCCTCGCGCTGGCGTGGGCGTTCGATGAGCTCGCTCGGCATCGCGGGAGCCAATCGATCGCCTCCGGTGTCCAATTCGGTGCCGTCATGTTTCTCACGCTGATACCAGCGACGGCGCTCGAGGCCGCGATGCGATGGTTCGGCCTGCGGACTCTCGACTGGGCCGAAGTGATCCCGGCCGTGGCGCTCGCGCTGCTGTCCGGCGCGGCCGTCGGCTGGTGCCTGACGAGACGTCGCGACACATCGATCGCGTTCGCCGTCGCGGCGCTGGCGCTCATGTTCGTGAGTGCCGGTCCGTTGCCCGTCGCTCAGTCCATTCGCGGCGCGTGGCTCTCGCTCGCCATCGCGCCCATCTGCCTCGTCGCGGGCGCCGCGCTCGCAACGCTGCGCGCGCTCCTCGATACGCGAAGCGGGGCGATGGGGTCCCCGCGAAGCGCGTCCGCCCTTCGACAGGCTCAGGGCGCCCCGAGCGATCCTCTACGCAGCGAGTCGAGGGGCGAGGGACAGGGGCCCCCGGATTGAACAAGGACTGTTTATGAGCTTGCTGCAAGATCTCCGCTACGCCATCCGTCTGCTCGTGAAGGACAAGTGGTTCACGCTCGTCGCGGCGACCGCGCTCGCGCTCGGCATCGGTGTGAACAACACGGTGTTCACGTTCGTGAACGCCGTCCTCATCCGCGGGCTGCCGTTCGACGATCCCGATCGCATCATGTCGCTCGGCACGCGCGACGCGCGCAATCGCGATGGCGGCGTGTCGTACCTCGAGTTCCAGGACTGGCGCGAAGGGACCAAGGCCTTCGCCGGCATGGCGGCGTTCAGCGGCCAGACGATGAACGTGAGCGACGAGGGACGGGCACCGGAGCGGTTCGGGGGCCCGTACATCTCGGGGAATGCGTTCAAGTTGATCGGCGAGAAGCCGCTCGTTGGCCGCGACTTCCTTCCCGAAGACGATCGCCCGGGCGCGCCGCCTGTCGTCATCCTCGGCAACGGGATCTGGAAGAACCGGTACGGCAGCGATACAAGCGTGATCGGCCGCACCATCAAGATCAACGAGCTGCCGGTCACCGTCATCGGCGTGATGCCGGAAGGATTCAAGTTCCCTATCCTCGCCGATCTCTGGATCCCGGTCGTGCACCTCGCCGGCCTCGCCGATCAGAAACGCGACGCGCGCAACTTCCAGGTGTTCGCCCGGCTGGCCAACGGGGTCACCATCGCCCAGGCGCAGGCCGAGCTCAACACCATCGCCGAACGGCTCGCGCACGACTTCCCCGCCACGAACAAAGACATCAGGCCGACGGTGATGACCTTCAACGAGCGCTACAACGGCGGACAGATCCGGCTGATCTTCCTCACGCTGATGGGCGCGGTCGGCTTCGTGCTGCTCATTGCGTGCGCCAACGTCGCCAACCTGCTGCTGGCGCGGTCGGCGAATCGGGCGCGCGAGATTTCGGTCCGCGTCTCGCTCGGCGCCACGCGGTTCCGCATCGTCCGGCAGCTGCTCGTCGAGAGCGTGCTGCTCGCCCTCATCAGCGGCGTGCTCGGCTTCGGGTTGTCGATCGTCGGCATCAGGCTCTTCGACGCGGCGACGACTGACGTCGGCAAGCCGTACTGGATCCAGTTCACGCTCGACGGGCGGGTGTTCGCGTTCCTCGCGGCGATTTGCCTGGGGACGGGCCTCATCTTCGGCCTCGCGCCGGCGCTGCACGTGTCGAAGACCGATATCAACGAGGTCCTGAAAGAAGGCGGACGTTCGGGATCCGGGCTTCGCGCGCGCCGCTGGACGAGCGCGCTCATCGTCGTGGAGCTCGCGCTGACGCTCGTGCTGCTCGCCGGCGCCGGCTACATGGTGCGGAGTTTCCTCACGCTCTATCAGCGGGACGTGGGCGTCGAGACCGCGCATCTGCTCACGATGCGGCTGCAGCTGCCGAACCGGAAGTATCCGACGCCCGATCGGCGGCACGATTTCTACACGCGGCTCGATGAGCGTCTCTCCGCGCTGGGCAATGTGCAGGCCGCCTCGATCACGACGAACCCGCCGATGGGGGGCGGCAATCCCCGGCTGCTCGCCGTCGAGGGGCGTCAGCCCGCGGCCGGCGAGCAACCGCAGACGGTCACGCAGGTGATGATCGGCCCGCGCTATTTCGAGACCGCGGGGCTGCGCCTCGTGCGCGGACGCGCGTTCGACCAGGTGGACGGCACGCCCGGCCACGAGAGCGCCATCATCAATCAACGGTTCGTCGCCATGCACTTCCCGAACGAGGATCCGATCGGCCGCCGGATTCGCCTGACGACCGACGGCCCGGCGCCGGCCGAGGCGCCGCCGGCAGCGACCATGACGATCGTGGGCATCGCGCCGACCGTCCGCCAGCGCAACTTCCAGGAAGTGCTGCCGGATCCGGTGGTCTACGTCCCGCTCCGCTCGCAGGCGCCGCCGTTTGCCACGTTGATGCTGCGGACGGCGGGCGATCCCGCGGCGCTCACGCCGGCGGTGCGCGAAGAAGTACGCGCGATCGATCCCGACCTGCCGCTCTTCGGCATCATGACGCTCGACGCGGCGCTGGCGCAGAATCGATGGATGTTCCAGGTCATCGGCACGATGTTCGCGATCTTTGCGCTAATAGCCCTCGCGTTGTCGGCGGTGGGCCTGTATGCCGTGACTGCGTACTCGGTGTCGCAGCGCACCCAGGAAATCGGCGTGCGCATGGCGCTCGGCGCGCAGGCGAAGCAGGTGTGGTGGCTGATTGTGCGCGGCGCACTCGTGCAGCTCGCCATCGGTCTGACGATCGGCATCGCGGGCGGCTTCGGCGTCGGCCGGCTGCTGTCGAGCATCCTGATTCAAAGCCGCTCGCGCGACGCCGTCACGCTGACGTCGATTGCCGTGCTCCTCATCTTCGTGTCGCTCACCGCCTGCTTCTGGCCCGCGCGGCGAGCCACACGTCTCGACCCCGTCAGCGCGCTCCGTTACGAATGAGACAGCATCGGGTAATCGGGTAATTTGGTAATCGGGTAATTTCAATCATCCAATTACGCGATTACCCGATTACCCGATTACCCGATTGAGTGCGGTAGCATTCTGTCGTGCTCCGCACGCTGATTGCCATTGCCCTGCTCGGCGTCTTCGCGCTTCAAACATCCGCACAAGGTGACCCGTGGTCCAGGGTCGCCGCGCTCTACCAGCAGCGCGTCACCGACGCGGGCATCGTCGGCAGCAGCCTGATGTTCGTGCGCGACGGCGCCGTGGTCCACAAGGCATTCGAAGGCTTTCAGGATCTCGCGACGAAGCGAGCGGTCGACGAACAGACCATCTATCACTGGGCGTCGATCACGAAGACCCTCACCGGCGTCGCGATCATGCAGCTGCGCGATCGCGGCCTGCTGTCGCTCGACGATCCGGCGGTGAAGTACGTGCCGGAGCTTCGGCAAGTCCACAACCCGTACGGCGACATCTCCCAGGTGACGATTCGCCAGCTCATGTCGCACAGCGCGGGATTCCGTGCGAGCACCTGGCCGTGGGGCGGCGATCAGCCGTGGCATCCATTCGAGCCGACCCGATGGGATCAGGTCGTCGCGATGTTTCCGTACACGCAGATCCTCTTCAGGCCGGGCACGCAGTACAGCTACTCGAATCCGGGCGTCATCTTCCTCGGCCGCATCATCGAGCTGTTCTCCGGCGACGACTACGAGGTGTACGTCACGAAGAATCTCCTGATGCCGCTCGGCATGACGCGCACGTTCTTCGACCGCGCGCCGTACCACCTCGTCACCAACCGATCGCACAGCTACATACGAACCGACGACGGGCTGAAGGAGCAGCGATTCGACTTCGATACCGGCATCACCGTGTCGAACGGCGGTTTGAACGCGCCGCTCGGCGACATGGCGAAGTGGTTGGCGTTTCTGATCGAGGGCAGTCCTGGAGACGTTGTCTTGAAGCGATCGTCGCTCGACGAGATGTTCACGCCGCAGATTCGTGCGAAGGAAGGCGAGGGCGGCAGTGGCGAGGACGTCCAGGCGGGATTGTCGTGCTTCATCGAACGCCATCACGGCGTCGAGCTCGTCGGCCACAGCGGCGATCAGAACGGGTTCATCTCGCACCTGTACTTCCACCGGCTGTCGAAATCGGGCTACATCGTGTCGTTCAACACCGACGCCTCATCGGCCAAGGATCGTCATCGCACGACGCGCGCGGCTGACGAGGCCGTGCGGGACGCGATCATCCGCGAGATGTGGCGCTAGTGTCGTGTCTCCGAAGTTCGTTTGCATTCGGCCGCCGATGCATCCCGCCCCGCGGCGTTGCTCGTCGGTCACATACTCCCGGTATGCTCCCTCCTCGCGCCTTGCGGGGCGGGCGCCTCGGCGCCCTCGGTGCGACAACGAACTTCGGAGACGCGACACTAGCGCGCCTACACCGTTGCACAGTGGTGTCGGTACAATCGTCCGAATGCCGACCTTGCCCAAGACGATCCTGATCACCGGAGCCGCGGGCTGGCTGGGCACCAATCTGCTGCACCGGCTCGCCGCCGCGCAGTCGTCGAACGGCGAGCTGCGGGCGCGCTGTCTCGTGCTGCCTGGCGAACATGTGTCGGCGCCGCCGGGCCTGCGCGTCGAGGAAGTCGTCGGCAATGTCGCGGACGCGGCGTCGCTCTCGACGTTCTGCGGCCGTGCAGACGGAGGGATGCTGTTTCACCTCGCCGGCATCATTCATCCGCCCCGCGTGAAAGACTTCTACACGATCCATCATCCCGGCGCCTTACATGGCGCGCAACATGTGGGTCCAGGAACAGGAATTAGGCGACGCGCTCGAGCGGCGTGAGCTCGCGTCGCTTGTCAAGGCGTCGTACGATCTCGTCGTCGCGAAGCTGCCGAAGTCGCGGCGGCCTGGCGCGCCCCGGCCTGTCAAGAAACGCCATCCCCGGCGCTCGACGCGGTAGCAGATCCTGCAACGTTTTTCCCGTGGATCCGCGAAACACGCGTGATCTCCGCACGTCCCCGTTATTGCACCGGAGACGAACATGCCGAATCATTCACGAGATTTCGCCATCGAGCTCAAACCCCGTCCCGGCGAACTGGCGCGTGTCGCCTCGATGCTGGCGCGGCATCACGTGACGCTCAAGGCGGGCGTCGCGATGGCGGTCGGACCGCGGTTCCTCGCGCGCTTCGTGCCGAGCGACGTCGAGGGTGCGCGCCGTGCGCTCGATGCCGCGAACGTGCGGTTCGAGGAACGTGAAATCGTGCCCGTGCTCGTCGAGAGCCGCGCCGGCGAGCTCGCCATGCTGAGCACGCGCCTCGCCGACGGCGGCGTCGCGGTCCGCGCGCTCTACATCACGAGCACGGCAGGCAACCTCGTCGAGCTCGCCATTGTCGCGGACAACGCCGAGAAGACACGCCGCGCGCTGGCGTAATCGGTTTTCAGCTACGCTTGCGCGTGCCTCGTACGCGCGCCCGCGGCAGTCCACGCAAAGCGTCGCTCCGCTCGCTCGCGGTCAGCGACGCGTTCAAGTCGTACGTGCTCGATCAGCTCGACGATCTCGGCGATGTCGTGCCGCGGTCGATGTTCGGGGGCGTCGGACTCTACTCGCGAGGCGTGTTTTTCGGGATCATCGCGCGCGACATGCTATATCTGAAAGTCGACGAAACCACCCGGGCCGACTACGAGGGAGCGGGGATGAGGCCGTTCAAGCCGTATCCGGATCGCGCGGGCACGATGCAGTACTACGCTGTGCCCGTCGGCGTCCTGGAAGCCTCGGAAGATCTCGTCGCGTGGGCGCGGAAAGCGGTGGCCGTGGCGAAGCGGGCTACACCGCGAGCTTGAGCGCGACCGGCTGCCGGTGTCCGGCGATTTCGAACCGCCCCTGTACCGTCGCGCCGTCGTGGACGGTCAGCGCGGGCGCGGATACCTCACCACTCAGCGTCGCCGTCTGCTGGACCACGATCCGCTCTTCAGCGGTCAGGTGGCCGTCGACCGTGCCGGCGATGACGATAGTGTGCGCCTTGACATCGGCGTCGATGTGCGCGGCTTCGGTTACTGTCAGTGGATGGCCACTGACGTCGATGGTGCCGCTGACCTGTCCGGCAATCGTGAGTGGCTCCTGTGCGCGAACGTCGCCCTTGATGTGAATCGATGGTCCGATATACGCAGCTGTCTGCATGGGTGGCCTCCCTGGCCTCGTGGCGTGAGGCAAATCACGTTCCCGCGCGCGAGGTGGCTAAACCGTAGTCGATAGCCTCGGC
>MNEX01000217.1 GCA_001917905.1 Acidobacteria bacterium 13_1_40CM_65_14 | reverse complement strand
CAATCAGACCGGACCGGGCGCCGAGCCTGCTCGAAGAGCTCTCGAACTTCTCCGTGAGCTCTCGTCCACGGCGAAACCACCTCCGCAATAGAAAATGCTCTAAACAGCCTAACAGGCGTTGCACCCGTCGGCCGTTGGCGCGATCATGAACGGCCGCGGGTGAACGCCAATCCGTTAGACCGGCGAACGACGACCATCCGGGTTCTTCAGCGATTGATCATTCAGACAGCAGACGCCGCGTTCGCGATTCGGAGGGGTCATGAGGACGGCGATCTCGTTGAAGTCGGTGCGGCCGCAGTTTACCGGCGAGATCACGGTCGCGGTTCGTCGGGCGATCGGATTCGGCGACGACGCTAGACGTGACGGCAGTTCGACTGCTGCGTCGGGGTCGCGTCAACGAGGCCTTTTCGGTTTATCCTGACGACGTGAGTCCAACCGTCCTTCGGGTGCGCGGATTTCGCTTCATTTTTTCTCGCGCGAAGAGCCTCGCATGCATGTACACGTGTACCATGCCAACGGCGAGGCGAAGTTCTGGCTCGAACCGACCGTAGCACTTGCCGCGAGCTACGGGCTCAACGCGTCGCGCGTCGACGACGCGTCAAAACTGATTGAGGAGCATTTCGATGAAATCCGTAGCGCCTGGGCGAAGCACTTCCCCGGTTGAAGTCACGAACGTTTCGACGCATGGCTTCTGGCTCTTCATCGGTGAGCGCGAATTGTTCGTGGCGTTCCGGGACTTCCCGTGGTTTAAGGAGGCGTCAATCCGAGCGATTACGCAGGTGGAACTACCGAGCCCCCATCATCTGTACTGGCCGGAACTGGACGTGGATCTCGCTGTCGAATCTATCGAGCATCCAGAGAAATATCCACTGGTAAGCCAAGCACGGTCTAACCCGGCGCTGTCGCCGACGAGCCGCGCGCGAAAGGCTCGCGCAAAGTCGAAAAAGCGATCTCGCGCGGCTCGCGGCTGAGCGCCGATCGTTAGCCAGACCCGTAATTGTGTCCCGATCTGCCTGGAGGAATTGTGACGAGCCGTATTCTGCTGCTCATCACTCCGCTCGTCTTCAGTGCGCAGTACGCGAGCGTCGGAGCCATGTCTCAAGAACCACACTCTGTCCTCTGCGGGCGCGTAGTCGCGGTGAGCTGCACGGGGCCTTCGAGTGCCGCTACGCTTCTGTTTACGCTGCCCTCCAGAAGTTTACAGTGGTGGATCGTCATACCGCCGGAACATCGGCAGCCGTTCGGCTTACGCATCGAGGATCGCTACGAGCAGCGATCGGTGTGTGTGCCGCCAGCGACGGCAACTGAGACTGGCCAGCGCGTGCTGGTGAGGCATCCTGACCAAATCATCATCACTGGCGTCCAGGCGTCGATTCCGCTACCGGACGATATCGCCCGAACGTGTGACCCAGACGTGCGACTGCCGATACTCACCCGAGATGTCAAGCCACAGTACTCTGCCGATGCCATGCGCGCGAGGGTCCGCGGGAGTGTTGTTCTCCTGGGCATCGTAGACCGGAATGGGTCGGTCCGTGATGTACGCGTTGTGCAGTCGCTCGAGCCGAGCCTTGATGCTGCAGCACGCGAGGCCTTCGCGCAATGGGAGTTTCAACCGGCAACGCGCAGGGGGGACCCGGTGGCGATCGCCGTCACGTTCAAATGGCATTTACAACACGCTGAGAACCCGACAGCTGGCTAACCACGGCTTCCAGTCGACGGCGGCTGGTGCGATCCTGAGCCGCCGCGGCTGAAGCCGATGGCGTTAGCCAGACAGACGGCTCGTTCGACATCGTGCCGAACACTTCTATTCTCTGGCGTCGACTCGATCAGCCTGGGCACGAGTCAGCGCTGCTAAGTGAGGGCGCGGCTGGTGCGGTTATTGCGGGCACAGCCGTCTTTGGTGAATCGGGGCGGCCGTGTCGACTCGACTACCGAGTCGTGTGCGATGCCGAGTGGCGCACAGTCTCGGCTCGAGTCAAGGGCTGGCAAGACACGGTAGCCGTCGATATCGCGATCGACGTAGACGCCGCCCGCAGGTGGACGCTCAACGGACGGTCTTGCCCCGACCTACAGGGGTGCGACGACATCGACCTGAGTTTTAGCCCGGCCACAAACCTGCTTCCAATTCGTCGGACACAGCTGGTGGTTGGGGCGCAGGCATCAGTGCGCGCCGCGTGGCTTCGATTTCCGGCCGTGATGTTGGAGTCGCTCGACCAGATCTACGAGCGAGTGTCCGAATCACGATATCGGTACGAAAGCGGCGGAGGGTCGTTCGCCGCCATGCTGGAGACGAACGCCGTCGGCTTCGTCACGCAGTATCCGGGCCTGTGGCAGCTCGAAGAGGCTGGCTAACCCCGAGATTTGAGCCTGCGGCGGGCGAGCGTCTGTGGCAGAATCCGGTCGTCGAACTGCCGCGGCTCAATCGCATCGCGTTAGACAGTCGCAGTGGCACTCCATGATCTCAACACGCAGGAGAACGGCCTTTTCAGCGCCGCAGAGAATCGGCCGCGTGGCTGCTCGAAGAGTGTTTCAGAAATCGGGCAAGGCAAAGCGGCTTGTGACTCTGACGATCGGTGTTCCTCAACGCGTTCCGGGCTCAGATTGGGGATGCGCAGTTCAAGTTACGGGTTTGGACCGCTGGGTGAGCCGTCCGCGCTTCGTTTTTGGCATTGACAGTCTGCAGGCGCTGCACCTGGCGATGCAGTTTGCGAGTGCGACGCTGGAAGAATCGCGAGACCAACTCGAGTGGCTCGGGCAGAAGGACGACTTGGGCCTCCCGCGCTTTCTCCCGAACCTGCCGAAGCCGCAGCAGGATCGGCTCGAACGTATTATCGAACGAGAGGTCGGTAGGGTCTACGCTGTCGCCCAGCTACGAGACGCAGGGAAGAGCAAAAAAACCGTTCGTCGTCGCACCAGCAGATGATGCGCGGAATTGGTTTCGAATAGCTTGGGGCTGTCTAACGCGCCGCTGCAGCCGAGTGGCGCAGGCGCCAAGTTGATTCGAAACGACAACGAGCGCCGCTCGCGGCTGAGCGGCAGGCCGTTAGACGTACAAGCAAATGGTACGTACGATCGACGTCGTGCAATACGATTCGGCTTGGGACGAGGCCTTCGCTCACGAGGCCGCCGCACTCGCGCGTGTGTTCGCCGATGCACTGTTGGGAATTCATCACATCGGGAGTACGTCGATTCCCGGCCTCGCGGCAAAGCCGATCATCGATACGCTTGTTGTCTTGCGCGAGACCGAGACCATCGATCGTTTCAGCGGCGCGATGGAAGGTTTGGGGTATAGGGTTCGTGGAGAGTGCCTGGACGCCGAAGTTCCCGGAACTCCGGGCCGCTTTTACTTCAGCAAGGACACTGGCGGGGCGCGGACTCATCACGTGCACGTCTGCGCTGTTGGCCATCCCGAAATAACCGACAAGCTCGCCTTTCGCGATTACTTACGCGTGCATCCGCACCGTGCAGCCGAGTACGGAGCGCTCAAGGAGCGCCTCGCGCTCAATCACCGTCACGATACCGTTGGTTACATGCGAGGGAAGGACGCTTTCATTCGCTCCATGTTGGATGAGGCTCGACACTGGGCGCAGTCTGTTTCGCTGACTGACGAGTCGCGATGACGTCTAACTGTGCGTTGAAGCTGTCGGCGCGGCAGACGCGCATGTCACCTTGCGGCCGCCAGCGGCCGCGCCGCAGCTTAACGCTTGTTAGACGGCGACAGAATGGGAACGCTTGTGCTAGCGGATTCCGCACGGTTGCCCTCGCGTCAGACGTTCGGAGGAGGGTGCGATGAAGATGGTAACTGGCGGATCGTGCGCGGTTCTCCTCGCACTCATGATGGACGGACACGCCCTCACCGCCGCGGCGTCGTGCGAGAGCATGTCGTCTCTAGCGCTCTCGAACACGTCGATTACGTTGGCCCAGATGGTGCCGGCCGGAGGATTCACTCTGCCTGGAACGGGCCCGGCGGTGCCGCAATTCAGCCAGCTGCCAGCCTTTTGCCGTGTGGCGGCGACGCTCACGCCCTCGTCGAACTCTGACATCAGGATTGAGGTTTGGCTGCCCGCCGTGGACTGGAACGGGAAGTTCCAGGCCGTCGGCAACGGCGGCTGGGCGGGAGTCATCAGCTATGGCGCCCTGGCCTCGGCGCTGCAGGAGGGTTACGCGACAGCATCGACGGATACGGGACACACCGGCGCGAATGCGTCGTTCGCGATCGGACATCCGGAAAAAGTCATAGATTTCGCGTATCGCGCCGTCCACGAGATGGCGGTGAAATCGAAAGCCATCATCGCGGCGTTCTACGATCGCGCGCCACGGTTCTCGTACTGGACCGGTTGCTCCACGGGCGGGCGGCAGGCCCTGATGGAGGCCCAGCGCTATCCGGAAGACTTCGATGGAATTATCGCCGGCGCGCCTGCGAACAATCAGACGCAGTTGTGCGCGTGGCGAATCGCGGTGGAAACGAAGATCCTCCAAGAGCCGGCGAGTGTTGTCCCTCGGGCCAAACTCGCCCTCGTCAATAGGGCTGTGCTCGCCGCATGCGACGCACTCGACGGAGTGACGGACGCGCTCCTGATGGACCCACACGAATGCCATTTCGATCCTGCAACACTTTTGTGCCGCGGGGGCGACCGCGACGATTGCCTGACGGCGCCACAGGTAGAGGCCGTGAAGATGGGGTATACCCCCGCGAGGCGAAAGACGGGGGAATTGATTTACCCCGGGTTAGTACCTGGCGGCGAGATGGGCTGGGCCATGCTGACAGGCGCCAACCCGGAACCTGGCGCGATCGACGTGGGCATGTTCAGGTACGTGGCCCACGAAGACCCGGCGTGGGACTGGCGGACGTTCGACTTGGAGCGCGATACCTCCCTGATTGACAAGAAAGCGGGCTTCATCGACGCCGTGAATCCGGATCTGTCGGCCTTTCGGGCTCGTGGTGGAAAACTTCTCATCTATCATGGCTGGAATGATGGCGGATCCGGCGGGGCGATCTCGCCGCAGAACAGCGTCAACTATTATTCCAGTGTGTTGACGAGGATGGGATCGCAGCAGCAGGATTGGCTGCGACTCTTCATGGTGCCCGGCATGGCGCATTGCGGCGGTGGGTCGGGCCCCAACCAGGTAAACTGGATGGCCGCGCTGGAGCGTTGGCGCGAGTCCGGAATCGCACCCGACCAGTTGATCGCGTCGCGAGTCAGCGACAACCGAGTAAACATGACACGGCCAATCTGTCCTTATCCACAAGTCGCGACGTACAACGGCGTGGGCAGCACAAACGACGCGGCAAACTTCGCCTGCAAGATGCGGTGAATGTGTCGTTCCTCTGAGGCCGTCCAACTCGCGAATGGAGCCGACGCGCGCTGAAGCGGGCGCGCGCGTTCATTCGCGACGTTAGGCGGAAACGTCGAACACCCGGATCATGGCTACCATGAACGTTGTCGTTTCACTCAAAAACGTCGTCGACGCAATGGATCTTCCCAATAACGAATGGACCTCGTACCTCAATCCGAAGACCGGCGAAATTGTGACGGTCACCGACGAAGACCGTCAGCTCGTCGAGGACGAGGATCTCGACGAACATGAGTTGCCGGATTGGCAACGTGAGAGTCTACCCAAGGTACGCGCGGCTTTGGAATCCGGCGACTTTCTGGCGTTGCCAGACAAGTTCGAAATCCACGAATGGGCGATCATGGAGCGCTTCTCGAACAGTCAGGCACGCGCAGCCCGGCGCGATGAGTTGTTGGATGCAATTCACGGTGCCGGCGCGTTCCGCAGTTTTCGGAGCGCTGTCCGACGGCTCGGCATCGAAGACGATTGGTTTCGCTTTCGACAAACAGCGTTTGAAGACGTCGCGAAAGACTGGCTCGAGGCGCACGACATTTCGTTTCGGTAATGCCCGGTCTGGTGGCGTTCCGCCTAACAGCCGAATGGAGCCGGCGCGCCGGACGGTCAGTGCGATCATGTCACCGTGGCGCGCGGCTCATTCGGAAGCGTTAGGTTCTGCAAACTCTTGGCCGAAACTCATGAAAGCTATTGTTTACCACAGCTATGGTTCACCCGATGTTCTTCACTGTGAATACGTTGAAAAGCCGTCGCCTGGTGACGATGAAGTCCTGATAAGAATTCGCGCGGCTGCCGCCAATCCACTGGACTATCACCTCATGGGCGGCGCGTACATCATGCGCCTTATGACCGGGCTCCGCAAACCAAAGCCGACCCGTCCGGGAGCTGATCTGGCCGGGGAGGTCGAAGCGGTCGGCAGGAACGTGACGCGGTTTCAACCAGGGGATCCGGTATTCGGCGGAGTCCGGGGCGCCTTCGCCGAGTATGTCTGCGCTCCGGAAAACCGATTGGCCCTGAAGCCGGCCAACCTCACATTCGAGCAGGCGGCGGCCATACCGGTGGCGGGGTTGACCGCCCTGCAGGGCCTTCGCGATAAAGGTCGGATTCAGCCGGGGCAGAAAGTCTTGATCAACGGTGCGGCGGGCGGTGTCGGTACGTTCGCAGTGCAGATCGCCAAATCGTTCGGCGCCGAGGTGACCGCTGTGTGCAGCACGAGGAATGTGGACCTCGTCCGATCGATTGGCGCGGACCATGTCATCGACTACACTCGGGACGATTTCACCCGGAGCGCGCAGCGATACGACCTGATCTTCGATTGCGTGGGGAATCGTCCGCTCTCGGCGTGCCGGCGCGTCATGACCCCCAAGGGGACCTTCGTCGCGGTTGGAGCGAGACCTGGCGGTCGCTGGATTGGGCCGCTGCCTCATTTGCTCAAGGTGCTCGTGTCGTCTCGGTTTGTGAGCCAGAACTTGGTCTTCTTCATAGCGTCAATCGGGACGGACGACCTGATCGTCCTGAAAGAGCTGATCGAGGCGAACAAGGTGACACCAATCATCGACAGGCGTTACACGCTGAGTGAGGCCCCCGAGGCCATCCGATATCTCAAAGAAGGACACGCTCGAGGAAAAGTGGTACTAACTGTGGAACATGAGAAGGCCGTTGGCTAACCAGCGTTTGCAGCCAGCGGCGGCTGGTGCGATCATGAGCCGCCACGGCTGAAACGCATGCCGTTAGACGGCTGAACGAGCGACAACGGACTGTTTGTGTATGGCCGTGAAATCGAAGGCTCTTTCACCACGCCGCAAGCGCATGTCGCGTGCAGCGCGTCTGCAATCCGGTCGCCATTGGCTAAGGAGCTTTTCGGGCACGCGCGTGGTGCCGTCGTACGCGCGCTGGTTCGGTGTCGACTTGATATGCGCGGCGAAGGAACTCCAAATCCTGGGCATGCACTTCGCGCCAGAATATCTTGGCGCGCTTCGGCGTACGGGCGCCGCGCGGGCGAGGCATTGTCGCGACGTTCCGAAAGGGGCCAAGGCCGTCGACGTCGAACCGGCGCGGAATCAGAAGTTCGCGTACATAGCCGGGTACACCGTGGCTGGTCTTCCGTTCGTCATCACGTGGGAAGAGACGGCAGGCCTCGACGACGACGACGTGCCGTTCACGGGAGACGACTTCGAGAAGGGCGATTCTTGAGGTGCCGCGGGGAAAGCGTGGCCGTTGAAATGGGCGAGCGGTACAGTATTCGACCGGCGGACACTCATGGGTCAAACGTTCACAAAGCTACAAGGGCAGTACCTCACATTCATCGCGATGTACACGAAGCTGCATCGACGGCCACCGGCGGAAGCGGACATTCAAGCGTACTTTCAGGTGACGCCGCCATCAGTGCACAACATGATCGTCATGCTCGAGCGGCGGGGTCTTATTTCGAAAACGCCTGGCGCACCTCGATCGATTCGGGTCCTCGTGGAACCAGAGCGACTCCCACCGTTGGAGTGACGCTGAGTGACGCGGACCGACCGAGCGGGTGCTTCGTCGGCGGATCAAGCGGCGCGTGCATGCGGAATGCGCCGCGGCTCAGTGCGAAGCGTTAGGCCGACGACCGTCACGCATCGACGTGCTGGCCACAATGGAACACAGTTTCTAAGAGCCATGATCGCCAATCACCCCAAAATGGTTCGTGTTCAAGGGCACGGCGCCATGTGGCTATGCTCGAACCGGGGATCATGAAGGCCAACGCACGGATTCGGAGCGCGCAGCCGTCGCGAAGGCACTACTCGAGGCAGGCTGTCGCGATCGGGGAGCTCTCGTCATGGTTTTCGCCAAACGTCTTCGCGAGGGAATTCGACGCCGGAGGATCAGGTGCAGCGTCCGCATCTGGACGCGGCCCCATGTCAAGGTGGGCGGTCGCTACCGCATGGAGGAGGGGCAGATTGTGGTGGATTCGATCATGCCGATTGGTATCGCGGATATCACTTATGATCTGGCGCGCGAGTCGGGTTTCAGCAGTGTGAAGGACTTGCTCCAGACCGCGAAACACGGCAGCGGTGACAACATCTACTTGATTCGGTTCCACTACCTCCGCCCCGGCGCCTGGGACCTGCAGCGGCGCAGAAGCGCCGGAGACGAGGATCGCGATGAAGGACGCACCGGATCAGGCAGCCAATCCTCGTCCCAAAGGACCTCGTCGTTGCTGCAACGTATCCGCAGCAGTGCGACGGCGGCGTTACCTGGGAAGGGCAAGGGCGGCCCAACAACGCGCTGGAGCCGTCGGCGCGGAGAATGAGCCGCGCCGCGGCTCAGCGCGAGGCGTTAGGCGGACAACGCTCAATGTCTCACACAGTCAAGGTCATCGCACTCGGTTTCGCGTTGCTCACGGTGTGCGTGATGTGCGCGCGTCTACTTGAAGGGCCAGCGCAACCTTCATACCTGGCGCGGGCCGCGTTGCTTTTCGTCGCGCTTTGGCTCATAGGAGCAGGCATCAACATGTGGATCGGTGTTTCCAGAGCGGGCTATTCTGTCGCCGAGGAAGCGCCAATATTCCTCTTAGTGTTCTCAGTCCCGGCGGCGGTCGCGCTCCTGGTATGGTGGAAGTATTCGCGACTGTAGTTGCAATCAGCGGAAAGGCGCACCACACCATGGCCAAGTTCACCGGACGCGCTTCCGACGTAGTGTCCGGAATGGTGTTTGCCGTCACACCCGATGAGATTCAGAATGCTGACAAGTACGAAGTGGCGGCGGTCAAGCGAGTGGCAGTCGTCCTTCAATCGGGAGTACGTGCGTGGGCATACGTCGATGCTCGATACGCGCCTTCGGATTCGTGATACACCGCGACGGTGGCCTCACCCGGCGCTGCTGCCGCTTGACCCCCGCCTGAAGCCGACATGCTCGATGTCCTTCGCGATCGTGTCACCGCCGCATGCCGCTTTGCGCAGACGGTAGGAATTCTCTTCTACGAGTTCGTGTGCGACCGCTGTTGCGGCTTGATCTGCGACCGGCGTTACGCCGGCTTCCACTCGTGTTTGATGTTTCCAGGATCACGGCTCGCACCGGCTCCGAGGGCTGGACCCCGACGTACCAGGTCAGGTGGGCGTGCGGGTCGTAGATCGGTTCCGCGTTCTTCGAGACCGGATTCGCGAAGTAATCGAGCAGCGCGAGCCGCATCTTCTGCCGTTGCACGTCAAATTGTCCGCG
>MNEX01000142.1:7932-13755 GCA_001917905.1 Acidobacteria bacterium 13_1_40CM_65_14 | reverse complement strand
CATTGAGCTGCACGTGCGCCGTCGGGGGACAGCTGCGCGCTCAGCTCGTGTCCGACAACCTGTTGCCGCTCATCGGCGCCAGGCCGGCACTCGGCCGGTTCTTCACGCCCGGCGAAACGGCCACGCCTGGATCCACGCCGACGCTCGTGTTGTCGTGGGCGGCCTGGCAGCAACAGTTCGGCGGCGCACAAGACGTCGTCGGCCGCACGGTGACCGTGAATCGGACGCCGTTCACGATCGTCGGCGTCGCGGACGCGGACACGACGGGACCCCTCGTCCTGAAGCCGGACGTCTGGCTGCCCTACACCATGCAGGCGATTACACGGCCGGGGGGGATGCTGATCGACAACCCGACGTTCGGTTGGATTCAAATCCTGGCGAGGCGCAGACCTGGCGTCTCCGATTCAGCCATGCGCGCGGAGCTCTCGGTACTCG
This sequence comes from Acidobacteria bacterium 13_1_40CM_65_14, assembly GCA_001917905.1. Classification (GTDB taxonomy): domain Bacteria; phylum Acidobacteriota; class Vicinamibacteria; order Vicinamibacterales; family CAVVIG01; genus QHWF01. The sequence goes on along the minus strand of MNEX01000142.1, from coordinate 13,320 downwards.
GCCAGCAGTCGCTGCTGCCGCACAACCCGGAACGAACGGCCACGGTCACCGTGTCGCCAGGCGCGTTTCTCAACTATCCGATGGTCATGCAGAACGGCGCGCCGGTCATGGCGATCGCGTTCGTCGCGGTGTCGCTCGTGTTGCTCATCGCGTGCACGAATGTGGCGAACATGCTGCTCGCCCGCGGCCTGGGCCGCCGGCGTGAGATCGCGATTCGCCTCTCGATCGGCGCCGGCCGCGCGCGCCTGTTGCGACAGTTCCTCACGGAGAGCGCGGTCATCGGCGTGCTCGGCGGCGGACTGGGCCTGCTGTTGTCGCAAGCCGCGGCGCGCCTGGTGCTCGCCTCGGTGCCCACCAGCGCGATGGGCGGACACCAGCTCGATCTCTCGCCCGACTGGCGCATCGTCGCCTACACGCTCGCCGTGTCGCTGGCGACCAGCGTGTTCTTCGGCAGCGTGGCCGCGCTTCGCCTGATCCGAAGCGATCTGACGCCCGCCCTGAAAGCCGAGCACGGGAACTGGTCGCTGTCCGGACGGCGGATTCCGCTTCAAAGCACGCTCGTGGCGGCCCAGGCGGCGATCACACTCGTCCTGCTCGCGAATGCAGGGCTGCTCGTGCGCGGGTTCGATCGGGCGCTCGGAATGGATCTCGGTCAGAGCGCCCGCAACGTGCTGATCGCGTCGTTCAGTTTCCAGCAGGAGCAATACACCATGCAGCGGGCCGGCCGTCTCTTGATGGACCTGCGCGACGCCGTCGCGCAGACGGCCGGAGTCGTCGGCGTGTCGCTGACCGTCAACGATCCGTTCGTCAGCAGCTGCAGCATGCGCGCCAGGACGATTGGCGTCGACGGCCAGCCGTCCGATCGGTTCGACATCGCGTGCGGTCAAGGCGGCCCCGACTTCTTCCACACCATGCACATCGCCGTGCTGCGCGGGCGCGACTTCACGACCGACGACGTCCGGCGCGGAGCGCGAGTGGCGGTCGTGGACGAGCGATTCGCTCGCGCGCGATTCGGGGACGCCGATCCGCTGGGCCGTCTCGTGCGGCTCGGACGTGACGAGGAGGGCGATGACCAGATCGTCGGCGTGGTCTCGAACACGAGCGAGCTCGCCGTCGATCGGCGGATCCGCCCGAAGGTGTACACACCGACGCGCGGGTTCACGGAAGCCCGGCTGCTCGTCGCGCACGATGGTCGGACCGATGCGCTGGTCAGCGCCCTGCGGACGCGGGTGGCGGAAGCGGATCCGAACCTGTCTCTATCGGTCAAGTCGATCGAAGAGAATGTCCGGGTCGCGCTCTCGCCGATCCGAATCGCCGCGGCCGCAGCCGCCGCGCTTGGCCTGATCGGCCTCGTCCTGGCGTGCACCGGTCTCTACGGTGTCGTCGCGTTCTCGGTCAACCGGCGGCAGCGCGAAATCGGGATCCGCGTCGCGCTCGGTGCGGATCGCGCGCGCGTGCTGCGGATGATTCTCGGACAGGGACTCAGGCCGGTCGTCGCCGGCTGCGCGATCGGCCTGCTGCTCGCCGCCGGCGGTGGTCACCTCATTCGCGCGCTGCTCTTCGGCGTCAGCCCCGTCGATCCGATCACGTTCGCGACCACGCTACTCGGCTTGCTCGGCGCCGCGACGCTGGCGGCGATCGTCCCGGCACTCGCGGCGCTGCGCCTGGATCCGATGATCGCGCTCCGCGACGAGTGAAAATGCGGATGAAACACCATCTCGGTAGCGCGGGCCGCCCTACCTGACCGCGGACGCAGCCCTGAAAGGGCCGCGCTACACACGACGAAAACCGTCTACCGGTGGAAATACTCGTCGGTGTGATCGAGCCAGTCCTGGCGGATCGGACTGAAGACGTCGAGCTCGAACGTGTCCTCGAGCGCCTCGGCCTGATGCTCCACCCATGACGGAATATGGAGGACCTCGCCTTCGCGCACGGTGATCTCTTCGCCGCCGATCAGAAACCTCAGCGCGCCCTGCAGAATGTAGGTCATCTGCTCGCTCTCGTGCGAGTGCATCGGCACGAGGCAGCCGCGCTTCAGATAAATCTGCGCGATCATCTCGCGCTCGCCGGTCACGAGTTTCCGCGACAGCATCTCGGTCACTTTTTCGAGCGCGATCTCGTCCCACCGATGCAAACGAACGGTCTGGGTGCTCATATGGCCGCCGATTATATCGTCGCCCGGCCTGCCGGCTTCGTGGCGGTGGTGCGCGCGTCCGCCTGACATCTATAATGTGACGTGTGGAACATGGCGACCGATGAAAGCAGCCGCCGTTAACGGAACCGACGTTCAGACGCGTGCCGCCGCGAGTCAATCGAGCGCCGCGAGTCAATCGAGCGGTTTAGAATTCGACGGGCTGGTCCCGGCGCAACTCCTCGCAGTCCACCGCTGCATGCTCCTGTCGCGCAAGCTCGACGACAAGGAGATTCAGCTCAAGAACCAGAGTCAGATTTTTTTTCAGATCAGCGGCGCCGGCCACGAAGCAGTGCTCGTCGCCGCCGGACTGACGCTTCGGCCCGGCTACGACTGGTTCTGTCCCTACTATCGCGATCGCGCTCTGTGCCTGCAGCTCGGGATGACGCCGCTCGACATGCTGCTCGCGGCCGTCGGCTCGAAAGACGATCCCAGTTCCGGCGGCCGGCAGATGCCGTCGCACTGGGGACATCCCAAGCTGAATATCATCTCGGGGTCGAGTCCGACCGGCACCCAGGTGCTGCACGCGATCGGGGCGGCGGAAGCCGGGGTCATCTACAGCCGCGTGCCGCAAATCCCCGACCGCCGCGAGCGCTTCCGCGATGACGAGATCACGTACGTCTCGCTCGGCGAGGGCGCGACGAGCGAAGGCGAATTCTGGGAAGCGCTGAACACAGCGTGCACCAGGAGCCTGCCGATCGTCTTTCTCATCGAAGACAACGGCTACGCGATTTCGGTGCCCGTCGAAGTGCAGACGGCGGGCGGCGACATCTCGAAGCTGGTCCGATCGTTCCCGGGACTGTTCGTCGAGTCGATCGACGGCACCGATTTTTTCACGAGCTTGCGCACGATGCGCGAGGCCACCGCGTACGCGCGCGCGCGCAAAGGTCCGGCGTTGGTCCACGCGAACGTCATCCGGCCCTACTCGCACTCGCTGTCGGACGACGAGAAGCTGTACAAGCCGCCGGCGGAACGCGAAGCCGAAGCGCGACGCGATCCGATCAAACGCTTCGCCGAGTTCCTCAAAGACAACGGGCTCGCCACCGACGAGGATCTCGCCGCCATGGCCGCCGACGTCGAGGCAGAAGTCAACGACGCCGCAACCAAGGCGCTCGCCGCGCCGAAGCCCTCGAAGGATACGGCGACGCTCTGGGTGTACTCCCCTGACGTGGACCCGTGCTCGTCCGCGTTCGACACGCCCGCGCAGCCTGAAGGCAAGCCGGACACGATGGTCACCGCCATCAACCGGACGCTCAAGGACGAAATGACGCGTGACGCGCGCATCGTCGTCTTCGGCGAAGACGTCGCCGACGCGAGCAAGAAGGACGCGCTGCCGGTCGTCTCCGGCAAGGGCGGCGTCTTCAAGCTGACGCACGGCCTGCAGCGGATGTTCGGCGACGATCGCGTGTTCAACTCGCCGCTCGCCGAAGCGAACATCGTCGGCCGCGCCGTCGGCATGGCGGCGCGCGGGTTGAAGCCGGTGGTCGAGATCCAATTCTTCGACTACATCTGGCCGGCGATGATGCAGATTCGCGACGAGCTGACGATGATGCGATATCGATCGGGCAACACCTGGAAATGCCCTGTCGTGATCCGCACGCCAATCGGCGGATATCTGCGCGGCGGCGGTCCGTACCACAGCCAATCAGGGGAGAGCATCTTCGCGCACTGCCCCGGCATTCGCATCGCCTATCCGTCGAGCGCCGTGGACGCAGCCGGACTGCTGCGCACGTCAATCCGCTGCGACGATCCGGTCCTGTTCCTCGAGCACAAACATCTCTATCGGCAGACCTACAACAAGGGCGAGTACCCCGGCAAAGACTTCATGATCCCCTTCGGCCGCGCGAGCCTGCGCCGCGAAGGCGATGACGTGCTGGTCGTCACTTGGGGCGCGCTCGTGCAGCGGACGCTGCTGGCCGCGCATCAGGCCGAGAAGGATCACATCGGCGTCGCGGTCCTCGATCTGCGGACGATCGTCCCGTACGACTGGGACGCCATCGCCGCGCACGTCAAGCGCGTGAACCGCGTCGTCATCGCGCACGAGGATCAGCTCATGTGCGGCTTCGGCGCCGAACTGGTCGCGCGCATCGCGGGTGAGCTCTTCGAACACCTCGACGCGCCGGTCACGCGCGTCGGCGCGCTCAACGTGCCGGTGGCGTACTACCCGGATCTCGAAGAAGCGATCCTCCCGCAGTCCTCTGACGTCCTGAAGGCCATACGCCAAACCGCGAGGTACTAACCGCGGAGCGCGCAGAGACCGCAGAGCAAACATGAATCTCCGCGTGCTCTGCGTGCTCTGCGGTTGCTTCTTGCTGACGCCGGCGCTGGCGGCGCTCAAGCCGGACGTACTGCGGTCGACAGGCGCCGTCCCCGCGCACGTAGCCGGACGCTTTCGCGAGCCGACCGGATTTCAGCAGTCCGCATCGGGTCAGTACTTCGTCTTCGATCGGCGCGCGCACACCGTGTTCGGCATCGACGAGCAGCAGGCGAGCTCGTGGGAGATCATCCAGATCGGCGCCGAATCGGGCCGCATCATCGGCCCGACCGCGTTCGCCGTCGAACCCAACGGCACGTTCGTCGTCGCGGACGCGCCGAACGGGCGTGAGCGCATTCAAATCTTCACGCCGGCCGGCTTTCGCATCGGCGGATTCCTGCTGCCCGGCCGGCTGCGGCCCCGCGTCGTCTTCGAAAGCTTCGTGCTGAACGGCATCGGATCGCTGCAGTACACCGGTACGTCGATCCTGATGTCGCAGCCCGAAACCGGCGGACTGATCACCGAGTACGCGTTGAGCGGCGTCCCGAATCGCACCATCGGCAACCTGCGGCGCACTGGACACGAGCACGACCGCGAGCTGCATCTCGCGCTCAACAGCGGCATTCCGCTCGTCGATCCGTCCGGCGGATTCCTGTTCGTATTTCAGACCGGCGAGCCGATGTTTCAGAAATTCGATCGAGAGGGACGGTTGATCTTCGAGCGCCACGTGCAGGGCCGCGAGGTCGACGAAGTGATGAGCAGGCTCCCGACGACGTGGCCGACGCGAAAAACCGAAGACGGCGAGCTGCCGCTCGTCACGCCGACGATTCGTACGGCCGCCGTTGATCGGCGCGGCCAGCTCTGGATCTCGTTCGTCGCGCCCGTCACCTACGTCTACGACGTGGACGGTGACAAGGCGCGCACCGTGCAGTTTCGCGCTGCC
>MNEX01000142.1:0-7798 GCA_001917905.1 Acidobacteria bacterium 13_1_40CM_65_14 | reverse complement strand
TCCCGCCCCTCCAGCCCTTCCCGCCCCTCCCGCCCGTCCCGCCGACGTGATCACCGCGCGCGGCCTGACGCGCCGCTTCGGCTCGCGCGCCGTCGTCGACGATGTGAGCTTCGAGGTCGAGCGATCGGAGATCGTCGCGCTGCTCGGGCCCAACGGCGCCGGCAAGACGACGACGATGCGGATGCTCGCGGGGCTCATCGCGCCGACGAGTGGTACGGTCGCCATCGACGGTGTGCAACTGACACGCGCCACCGGGACGCTCCTGCGCAGCCGCATCGGATTTCTCACCGAGGCGCCGGGAGTCTGGGATCGCCTGACGGTCCGCGAAAACCTGCAGGTCTATGCGGGCTTGTATGGACTCGCGAATCCGAACGGCGTCATCGATCGTGCGCTCGAGCTGTTCGAGCTGCGCGATCGCGCCTCGACGCGCGCCGCCGAGCTGTCGAAGGGCATGCGGCAGAAAGTCGCGCTCGCGCGGGCGCTGCTGCACAAACCGCGCATCCTGCTGCTGGACGAACCAACGTCCGGGCTCGATCCCGAAATCACCCGCAGCGTGCGCGCGCTGCTCGACGACCGCCGCGCGGCGGGCTGTTCGATCCTGTTGTCGACCCACAATCTCGACGAAGCCGAGCGGCTGGCGGATCGCGTGGCGGTGCTGCATGGCCGGCTGCTCGCGCTCGACCGTCCGGCGGTGCTCCGTCAGCGGCTGCGGACCGGGCGCGTCATCGTGCGGCTCGCCGGCGATCCCGCCGCGCATCTCGACACCGCGCGTCGATTCGATCGCGACGCCGCGATTGACGGGCACACGATCGTGCTGCGCCTCGGTAGCGCCGACCACGACACGCCGGCCCTTGTCAGCGTGCTCGCGGCTGCGGGCGCGCGCATCGTCGAAGTCCGCCAGGAAGTGCCGGCGCTCGAAGACGTCTACCTGCACCTGATGGGCGATCGATGACGATGGCGAGAATCCGGGCGCTCCTGGGCAAAGAGTTCCTCGATCTCGCGCGCAATCGGACGGCGCTGCTGCCCGTCGTGCTCGTGACGATCCTGACGCTCGTCACGGCGTTCGGCATCGCCATCGTCCTTCCGATCATGACCGGTCACGCGTTGGGTGAGGATACCGAACTGCTCAAGCTGAGCACGCTCATGGGCGTCCAGGACGAGTTGTCCGGCGACGGACGAATTCAGCTCTTTCTCTTCCAGCAGTTCCTGTTGTTGTTCCTGGCGATTCCGATCACCGGCGCGATGGCGCTCGCAGCACACGCCATCGTCGGCGAGAAGCAGGCGCGCACGCTGGAGCCGCTGCTGGCGACGCCAATCACGACATTCGAGCTGCTGATCGCGAAGGTGCTCGGCGCGCTGCTGCCGACGCTCGGTGTCTCGCTGACCGGGCTCGCGGTGTACTTCCTGGGCGTCGCGCTTTTCGGTGAACCCGGCGTCCTCGGTGCCATGGCGAGCACGAGGACGGCGGCGCTGCTGCTCATCGTCGGACCGGCGTCGGCGCTGGTCTCGCTGCAGTCGGCGATCGTCATCTCGTCGCGCGTCAACGATCCGCGAACCGCGCAGCAGTTTGGCGTCATGATCATCATCCCCTTGTCGGTGCTGCTGGTCGCGCAGTTCATGGGGACGGTGTGGCTCTCGGCGACGTCGCTGGCGCTCATTGGTTTGGGGCTGTTCGGCGTGTGGATGCTCCTGACGGTTTTCAGCGTCGCAATCTTCGAACGCGAGTCCATTCTTACGCGTTGGAGATAACGGAGGCTGACCGAGGAACGGCATCACACAGAGAAGCAGAGCAACAGAGAGGCTTCTGCCGGACAGCCAGACTGCGATCGCGAAAATGCAACCACGAAAACACGAAACCACGAAAACACGAAGCGGTTGACACGCGCCGGACGGAGGAGCGTCAGTACGGTTCGACACGCGCCGCGTAGCGGCGCCGGTGGCCGGCTCCGCAGGCCCACGCGTCGAACCCCCGACCGGCGTCAGCGCCTTCGTGTTTTCGTGCCTTCGTGTTTTCGTGGTTGCATTTTTTCGTGATCGCGATCGCAGCGTGGTGTTCGGGCAGAAGCCTCTCCGTTCGGCTTGACAGCATGTCGCTCACTGAATGAATATTCATTCAGTGACCCCGCTCGCCGCTGCGTCCCGCAAGAACCGGCCCGATCCCGCGACCGGCGCCAAACGCGACGCCATTCTCCGCGCGGCGATCGACGTGTTCGCCGAGCGCGGGTTTTTCAACGCCCAGGTGGCCGACGTCGCGCGCGCGGCGGGGGTCGCGGCCGGCACCGTGTATCTCTATTTCCGAGGCAAGGACGACCTCCTCGTCTCGATCTTCGAGCGCACGATGCGCGACGGCCTCGCACGGGTGCGCGAATCGGTCGCGGATACCAGCGATCCCGCCGAACGGCTGCGGCGCTTCGCCCGGCTTCACCTCACCGGGCTCGGACGCGACCGCAATCTCGCCGTCGTGTTTCAGGTCGAGCTGCGGCAGTCGACGAAATTCATGGAGCGGTTCTCGTCGACGCTGCTGCGCGACTACCTCGGGATGATCCGCGAGGCGATCGAAGACGGTCAGCGGGGCGGGCTCTTCCGCGCCGACGTGAAAGCGACGGTCGCCGCCAAGATGTTCTTCGGTGTGCTGGACGAGATGGCGACGAACTGGATTCTCAGCCGGCGGCGGTATTCGCTCGAAGCGGACGCCGACGCCGTGGTCGACCTCTTTCTCAACGGCGCGCGGGCCCGCACGTCATGACGAGCGCGGCGCATCCGATCCGATCGGTCGCCGTGCTCGGCGCCGGTACCATGGGCGCGCAGATCGCCGCCCACTTCGCGAACGCCGGCGTGCCGGCGCTGCTGCTCGACCTCACGGCGGACGTCGCCCGCGAGGGGCTCAAGCGCGCGCGGGCGCTGAAGCCGGAACCGTTCTTCACGCCCGACACGGCGGCGCTCATCACGACTGGCGGCTTCGACACCGACCTGAAAACCCTCGCCGGCGCGGACTGGATTCTCGAAGCGGTGGTCGAACAGCTCGACGTCAAGCGCGCGCTGCTCGAACAAGTGGATGACGTCCGGCGCGTGGGGACCATCGTCTCGTCGAACACGTCAGGCATTCCGATCGCCGCGCTGGCTGAGGGTCGCAGCGACGACTTCCGCCGCCACTGGCTCGGGACGCACTTCTTCAACCCGCCGCGCTATCTGCATCTCGTCGAAGTCATCCCGACCGCCGAAACCGATCCCATCGTCCTCGAGCGCGTGTCGTCGTTTGCCGATCACCGGCTCGGGAAAGGCGTCGTCGTCGCGAAGGACTCGCCGAACTTCATCGCCAATCACATCGGCGTGTACGGCGTGATGCAGGTGCTGCGCGCGCTCGAGTCGGGTCAGTACACGATTGAAGAGATCGACGCCATCACCGGTCCGGCGCTCGGCCGGCCGAAGAGCGCGACGTTTCGTACGATGGACATCGCGGGGCTCGACGTCCTGGCGCACGTCGCGAAGAACTTGAATCAGCCGGTCCCGCCGCTCATTCGGTCGCTCGTCGAACGCGGATGGGTGGGTGAAAAGGCGGGCCAGGGATTCTATAAACGAGAGCCTTCGACAGGCTCAGGCCAGGGAAAGACCAAATCGGGATCGGAAATCCTGACGCTCGATCCGGCGACGCTCACCTATCGCCCAAAGCAATCGGCCAAGCTGCCCGCACTCGAAGCCGCGAGTTCGATCGACGACGTCGGCCAGCGGATCAAGACGCTGTTCTTCGGCAAAGACAAAGTCGGGCAATTCCTGCGCGACACGCTCGGGCCCACGCTGCTCTACGCCGCGCGCGTCGCGCCCGACATCGCCTACTCGACTGAAGACGTCGACCGCGCGATGAAGTGGGGCTTCGGGTGGGAGCTCGGACCGTTCGAGATCCTCGACACGCTCGGAATCAAAGAAGTCGCGGAAGCGGTCGGAGGGCCCGGGCCGACCCTGCAGATTTTGAGGTCGCCGAAGGATCAAAAGCGCGTCGTGAAGCGCAACGCGGGCGCGAGCCTCGTCGACCTCGGCGACGGCGTGCTCGCGGTGGAACTCCACTCGAAGATGAACGCCATCGGCGGCGACACCATCCAGATGCTCCAGGCAGGCGTCAAGGAAGCGGCCGCGAACTTCGCCGCGCTGGTCGTCGGCACCGAGGCCACGGATTTTTCCGTCGGCGCGAACCTGATGCTCGTCCTGCTCGAAGCACAGGAAGGCAACTGGGACGAAATCGATCTGATGGTCCGCACGTTCCAGGGAACAATGCAGGCGCTCCGCTATGCTGACATCCCGGTCATCGTCGCGCCCGCAGGGCTGACCCTCGGCGGCGGTTGTGAGATCGCCCTGCACGCCGATCGCGTCCAGGCGGCGGCGGAAAGCTACATCGGTCAGGTCGAAGTGGGCGTGGGACTCATCCCGGCCGGCGGCGGATGCAAGGAACTGCTCGCGCGCGCGATGGCGCCGATCGCCACTGTCGCGACGCCGCAGACCGACCTGCTGCCGTTCGTCCAGCGGGTGTTCGAGACGATCGGATTCGCGAAGGTGTCGACGAGCGCTGCCGACGCGAAGCGGCTCGGCATTCTGACCGACGCGGACGGCATCACGATGAACCGTGATCGGCTGTGGGAGGACGCGAAGGCGTTGGCGCTCGAGCGCGTGCGCGAAGGCTATCAGCGGCCGGTGCCGCGGACCGCGATTCCTGTCGGCGGCGAGAGTGTGCTCGCCGCATTGAAGCTGGGCGTCCACCTCGCGTGGCGGGCCGGCCGCATCGGCGATCACGACGCGGTGGTAGGTCGCGCACTGGCGAACGTGCTCGCCGGTGGACCGCTGCCCTATCAAACGACGGTCAGCGAGCAGTACCTGCTGGACCTCGAGCGCGAAGCGTTTCTGAAACTGTGCGGTGAGCGAAAAACGCTGGAGCGGATCCAGCACACGTTGAAAACCGGCAAGCCGCTGAGGAACTGAGGCAGGCCTGAAGAGCTTGTGAAGGAATCACGTTGAACGCAAAGATCGCAAAGCGCGCAAAGCATCTTTTCGAAAGATTCTTCTTTGCGGTCTTCGCGGCCTTTGCGTTGACGTGATTTCTTCACATCCTCTGAAGGCCTGCGCTACGACGGCGACGTTCTGTTCTCGATACGCGCGAGCACGGCGCCTGCAGCTCGAGCGAGCGCGCAGGCGCGAGCGAGGCGAGCGGGGGTGGGGCCCCGCGAGCGCTGAAAAAACGGTGCGAGCGCGTCAGGCGTGGGGGTGGGGCCCCACGCGGTTGGAAAAAGGTGGGGCCCCGCGCACAAGATAAAAAGATGTCCATACCGCTCATTCTCGTCCCCGGGATCCAAGGCCGCTGGGAATACATGCGGCCGGCTGTCGAGGCGCTGTCGCGCGACTTCCGCGTCCTGACGTTCTCGCTCGGCGACGCGACGAGTCTTGACGACTACTGTGATCAGATTACGCAGACGCTCGACGCCGACAACGTCGATCGCGCCGTCGTCTGCGGCGTGTCGTTCGGCGGGCTCATCGCGCTCCGTTTCGCGGCCACACGTCCCGAGCGGACGAGCGCGCTCGTGCTGGCATCGACGCCGGCGCCACGGCTGCGGCTCCGGCGCCGGCATCAGATCTACACGCGCCTGCCGTGGATTTTGGGGCCCCTGTTTCTGGCCGAAGCGCCATTGCGGCTGCGCGAGGAGATCGCATCGGCGCTTCCCGAATGGCGTGCGCGATGGGCGTTCCGGTTCGGCGTGCTGCGGACGCTGCCCGGCGCGCCGGTCTCGTTCTCGCGAATGGCGGCGCGGGCACGCTTGATCGCGTCCACCGATTTGACCGCCGATTGCCAGCGCGTCAGCGTACCGGCGCTCATCGTCACCGGCGAGCGGCGGCTGGATCACGTCGTGCCGGTCGAGGGCGCGTCGGAATATGCGCGGCTGATTCCCAACGCGCGTGCCGTCGTCATCGAACGGACCGGACACATCGGATCGATCACGCGCCCCGATGCGTTTGCCACGGTGATCCGCGCGTTCACGTCGGATGTCGGGGCCGATCCGGGCGTCGGCCCACGAGATCGGGTGGCGTGATGGCGGTACTGGAGATCGGGGGACCAATGGGCCGGCTGGAGGCGCTGCTCGACGAGCCCGCGAACGGTCGCGGCGTCACCGCTGACGGACTGCTCGAGACCGGCCACCCGAGCGGCGTGCGCGCCGCGGTCGTCTTCGCGCATCCGCACACGGAGTACGGCGGCACGATGCACACGAAGGTCGTGTATCAGGCGGCCAAAGCGCTCAGCCGCATCGGCTGCGCGGTGCTGCGCTTCAACTTCCGCGGCGCCGGCGCGAGCGCGGGCAATTTCAGCGACGGTCCTGGCGAGATGGACGATTTTCGCGCGGCGCTGGATTTCATGAGCGAGCGGTATCCGGGCGTCAAGCGATGGACCGCGGGCATGTCCTTCGGCTCGTACATCGCGCTGACCGTCGGCGCCGAAGACCCGCGCGTGTCGACGCTCATCGGCATCGCGCTGCCGATCTCGCGCTACGACTTCGAGCCGGTCGCGCGCAGCACGAAGGCGAAGTTCTTCATCCAGGGCGAGCGCGACGAAATCTGCCCGCTCAAGGCGATGCGCGAATTCTACGCGCGGTGCGCGGAGCCAAAGGAGCTGGTCGTGATCGACGGCGCGGATCATTTGTTCGACGGCAAGGTCAGCGAGGTCGCCGACGCGATCGAAGATCTGTTGGGGGATTGGTCATGAAAGATGCAGTCATCGTTTCGGCGGCACGGACGGCAGTCGGCAAAGCGCCAGGCGGCACGCTGCGCGGCACGCGGCCCGACGAGCTCGCGGCGGCGGCCATCGGCGAAGCGCTGAAGCGCGCGCCGGGCATCGATCCAAAGGATGTGGACGATGTGATTCTCGGGTGCGCGATGCCGGAGGCGGAACAAGGCATGAACGTCGCGCGCATCGCGAGCCTGCGCGCCGGGATTCCGGTCGAAGCCTCGGCGGTCACGGTCAACCGATTCTGTTCGTCGGGGCTTCAGGCGATCGCGTACGCCGCCGAGCGCGTGATGTGCGGCTTCGCCTCGACGATCGTCGCCGGCGGCACCGAGTCGATGAGCCTCGTGCCGATGGGCGGCCACAAGATCGCGCCCAACCCGACGCTCGTCGATCGCTACCCGGACGTCTATTTGAGCACCGGCCTCGTCGCCGAGAATCACGCACGGGAGTCGGGCATCTCGCGCGACGAGCAGGACGCGTTCGCGCTGCGCAGCCATCAGCGGGCGATCGCCGCGATCGACAGCGGACGTTTCGCGCACGAGATCGTCCCGGTGACGGCGACGCTCCTCGAGCCGACCAACGGCACCGGCGCGCGACCGAAAACGAAGCAGATCACGTTCTCGGTCGACGAGGGTCCGCGGCGCGATACGTCCGCCGAGGCGCTCGCGAAACTGCGGCCGGCGTTTCACGCGAGTGGCTCGGTGACCGCGGGCAACTCGTCGCAGACGAGCGACGGCGCCGCCGCCGTCATCGTCACCTCCGCGGATTTCGCGCGCGAGCGCGGGCTGACGCCGATGGCGCGCTTCGTCACCTTCGCCACCGCCGGCGTCGAGCCAGAACGCTTCGGGATCGGCCCGGTACCGGCGATCCAGAAGGCGCTGAAGCTTGCGGGCCTGACGCTCGATCAAATCGATCTCATCGAGCTGAACGAAGCGTTCGCCGCCCAGGTGCTCGCGTGCCTGAAGGCGCTGCCGATCGACCCCGAGCGGCTGAACGTCAACGGCGGCGCGATTGCGCTCGGGCACCCGCTCGGCTGCA
>MNEX01000161.1 GCA_001917905.1 Acidobacteria bacterium 13_1_40CM_65_14 | reverse complement strand
TAGATCTTCAACATCCCGAGCCATCCGCCCTTCACGCCCGCCGCCGCGCCCGCCGGCAGCGTGAGACCGTGATGGAGCGCGGCGGCCATCGTGCCCGCGAGCAGTCCCGCGAACGCCCCATGACCGGTTGCGCGCTTCCAGAACATGCCGAGCAGGAACGTCGCGAGCAGCGGCGCGTTGACGAACGCGAACACGAGCTGCAGGACGTCCATGATGTTGTTGAACTGCGCGGCGACGTACGCCGTGAGGATCGAGGCCGCGATACCGCACACGGTCGACATGCGTCCCATCCACAAGTAATGGGCATCGCTCGCCTTCGGCCGCAGGTACGCCTGATAGATGTCGTAGGTCCACACGGTGTTGAACGCGGTTACGTTGCCGGCCATCCCGGACATGAAGCTCGCCATCAGCGCCGTCAGCCCAAGGCCGAGCATGCCGGTCGGAAAATACCGCAGCAGCAAAGTCGGCACGGTGAGATCGTAGTCAAGCTGCGGGCGTCCGTTCTCGTCGCGCACGATGTCGTTCGTGCCCTCCCGCACCTTATACGGGATCACGCCTGACGGCAGCGCGACCGCGGCCGCTTCGTTGCCCACTTGCCCCACCTGCGCCACCCGCCCTACCTGCCCCACCTGGCCAACGGACAGCGCGATCAATCCCGGCAACACGACGAGAAACGGAAAGAGCATTTTCGGGAACGCCGCGATGAGCGGCGTGCGCCGCGCCGCCGCCATCGAGTCGGCCGCCATCGCGCGCTGCACGACGAGGAAGTCGGTGCACCAGTAACCGAACGACAGCACGAAGCCGAGGCCCATCGCGACGCCGAACGCATCGACGCCCATCGGGCTCGTGGCGGCGCTGCCGAATCCTTTCCACAGATGCGTCATCGGCTCGGGCACGCTGCTGCGGATTCCCGACCAGCCGCCGGCGTCACGCAACCCGAGATACACGAGCGGCATGAAGCCGGCGACGATCAGAAAAAACTGCAGCACCTCGTTGTAGATGGCGCTCGACAGTCCGCCGAGCAGCACGTAGACGAGGACCACGAGCGCCGACGACACGATGCAGACGTGAAAGATGTAGTCGGGCCCGAGGCCGAGCGACGTGAACGGCCGGTCGAAGATGTGCAGAATCTGCAGCAGCTTCGCCATGGCGTACATCGAGATGCCGGAGGAGAAGATCGTCATCAGCGCGAACGAAATCGCGTTGAAGCCGCGCGTCTTCTCGTCGAACCGCAGACGCAGGTACTCCGGCACCGACCGCGCGCGCGACCCGTAGTAGAACGGCATCATGAAGACGCCGAGGAACACCATCGCCGGAATCGCGCCGATCCAGTAGAAGTGGCTCGTCGAGATGCCGTACTTCGCGCCCGACGCGCCCATGCCGATGATTTCCTGCGCGCCGAGGTTCGCGGAGATGAACGCCAGCCCGCAGATCCACGCCGGCATCGCGCGGCCCGCCTGAAAGAACGCCGCGCTGGTGGTCGTTTTCTTCTTGAGCGAGAAGCCGATGCCCAGCACGAAGCTGAAATACACGAGCATCAGCAACCAGTCGAGCCCAGTGAGCGTCATCGCGCGAACCTGCCGATGAGCCCACCGCCCGGACACAGATCGATCGCCAGCGAATCGCTCGTCGTCATCATCTTTGTTTCATGCACGGTGCCCCGCGCCGCACGACTCGCGGACGATCAGCTTCGGCGGGATGATCACGCGCGTCGGCTCCGCGACCTCCCCCGCTTCGTCCAGGCCGCTCAGCAGCAGCTCCGCCGCGTGACGCCCCTGATCCTTGCGCGACCATCCGACCGTGGTGAGCGGCACGCGCAGGAGATCGGCGAGCGCGATGTCGCCGACGCCGACGACGGCGATGTCCTGGGGCACGCGCAGGCCGGCTTCCCAGATCGCCTTCATCGCGCCGATCGCCGCCGGATCGTTCGCGGCGAACACGGCGTCGATCTTCGGCCGCACCGTCAGCAGACGCTTCATCGATCGATAGCCGTTAGCTTCCATGAACCCGCCGCGGACGATCCACTCGTCGGGCGCCTTGATGCCGCGGGCCTTCAGTGCGTCGCGCCACCCTTTCTCGCGGCGCTTCGCGTGCTGGATGTTCGGGCCGCCGATGTGCGCGATGGCGCGCCGCCCGAGATCAAGGAGGTGTGACGTCGCGAGCTGGCCGACCCGCTCGTCATCGGTGAGCACGCGATGACACTTGACGCTGGGATGATCGTCGCGGTCGATCATGACGAGGCTCGTGCCAAGCCGCGTCAACTGCAGCAGCAGGTCGGTGTTGCCCGGCGCGGGCGCCGACGCCAGCACCACGCCGTCGACCTGCCGGCCGCGCAGCATCTCGAGCTCGGATCGCTCTTTGTGCGGATCCTCGCCGGAGCTGCACAGCAGCAATCCGTAGCCGCGCACGCTCGCCACCGGCTCGATGCCGGCGATGACCTCGACGAAGAACGAGTGCATCAGATCGGGAATGACGATGCCGAGCGTGTGCGTGCGGCGGAGGGTGAGGCTGCGCGCCACGGCGTTGCGTTGATACCCGAGCTCCTCCACCTTCGCGAGCACGCGCGTGCGGGTGGCTTCGCTGATGTCCGCGTGGTGGTTCAGGACTTTGGAGACGGTGGTGATCGAGACACCGAGCTCTCCCGCGATCCGCTTCATCGTCGTCTGATGCATCGCGTATCTGCCTGCGTGGATCGGCCGCCGGTTGCGTCAAGCTTTATCGCTAAAGTGCCTTGACTTTAACGGTAAAGGATAGTATCACAGCGTCCGATTTGGTCGTTGGTCGTTGGTCGTTGGTCGTTGGTCATTGGTCGTTGGTCATTGGTCGTTGGTCGTCAGCCCGGGCGTTGGGCCCCTCATTATCGCTCTCGCGGCCGCTGAAGCCGCCGTCTCCTGTCAGCCGCGTAACATGCCGCTGTCCTTCGAGTCAATTTCGAACGATTGAGACGATCATGAACAACAAACCGGTGAGCCTGATCATGGCGGTCTTCACGGCCTTGGCGTTCCTTGTGGTCGCCAAGCCCTCCGCCCTTCAACCGCGCGCGGCTGATCCCGCGCGCGAGAAGCGGCTCGAGTGGTTCCGCGACGCGAAGTACGGTCTCTTCGTTCACTGGGGCCTCTACGCGATTCTTGCGGGCGAGTGGCAGGGGAAGCGCAGCCTGGGACTCGGCGAGTGGATCATGTTCCGCACGCCGGTGCCAGTCCGCGAGTACGAGAAGCTCGCGGCGCAGTTCAACCCCGTCAAGTACAACCCCGACGAGTGGGTGAAGCTCGCGAAGGACGCGGGTATGAAGTACCTCGTGATCACGTCGAAGCATCACGACGGCTTCGCGCTGTTCAAGTCCGCGGTCAGCAAGTACAACGTCGTCGACGCGACACCGTACAAGCGCGACATCCTGAAAGAGCTCGCCGACGCGTGTGCGCGTCAGGGGATGCGTCTCGGGTTCTACTACTCGCAGTCGCAGGACTGGCACGAGCCCAACGGCGCCGGCAACAACTGGGACTTCCCCGCCGACGACAAGAAGGACTACGACCAGTACCTCCGCGGCAAAGCGGAGCCGCAGGTCCGCGAGCTGCTCACCAACTACGGACCGGTGGCGCTCATCTGGTTCGACACGCCGCGCATGATGACCGGCGATCGCCCGCAGCGCTTTGCCAACATCGTGCGCACGCTGCAGCCGAATACCCTCATCGACGGACGGCTCGGCTCCGAAGGCGACTACGTCAGCACCGGCGACAACGTGATCCCGCCCAACGTGTCGGGCGACGCGTGGGAAGTGCCCGCGACGATCAATCACACGTGGGGCTACCGCAAGGACGACACCGACTGGAAGTCGCCGGGACAAATTGCGTTCAAGCTCGTCGACATCGTCAGCAAGGGCGGCAACTATCTGCTGAACGTCGGTCCGATGTCCGACGGGACGATTCCGCAGGTGAGCCAGGACATTCTGCGAACGGTCGGGCGGTGGCTGCAGGTGAATGGCGACGCCGTGTACGGCGCGGGTCCGACACCGTTCGGCGGAGAGCTCGGCGAGCCGAGCGCGCGCGGCGTGAAGGACGTGCGCGGCGATCCGCTCGTCTACCAGCAGATTCAGTGGCGCGTGACGACGAAGCCCGGGAAGCTGTACATCACGTTCTTCGACGAGCCGCGCGCGCCGTTCGCGCTGCCGGCCATCCGCAACACGGTGAAGCGCGCATATCGGCTGGCGGACAAGGCGCCGGTGGACATGAAGATCGAAAACGGTCGCGCCGTGCTGAACCTCGAACGCCCCATCTTCGATCCGATGGCGACCGTCGTCGTCGTCGAGTTCGACGGCGACACGGTGCAACGATGATGACCGGGATCGGCGATCACCGACTTTTCTTTGCGGCCTTCGCGGCCTTTGCGTTCTTCGTTGCGATGCAGGCGGTCGCGATCGGTGCGCCAACGGCCGCGGCCAGCCAGGAATTCCGCGCAACCATTGCGGGCACGGTGACCGATCCGTCGGGGCTGGTGCTTCCCGGCGCCACGGTGACCGCGCTCAACCTTCAGACCAACGAAACGGCCACCAGCGTCACAACCGACGCGGGTCTCTACACGATTCCATTTCTCAGTCCCGGTCGATATACCATCGTCGTCGAGTTGTCAGGGTTCAAGAGCTACACCTCTTCGGAGGTGCAGCTCTCGGTGGGGCAGACCGCCACGCTGAACGTGCGCATGCAGCTCGGTGATCTCGCGGAGACCGTGATGGTCCTCGCGGAGGTGGGCGAAACCTCGAAGGCCGACCGCGGGATGGTGATGGACAACACGCGGGTGACCGAGCTGCCGCTGAACGCGCGCAACCCGTTCATGTTGGCCACGCTCTCGGCGGGGGTGCAGTTCAACGGGAATCCGATTTACTGGCGGCCGTTCGACAACGGCGCCATCGCCGACTGGTCGGTCAACGGCGGCAAGAACCGCAACAACGAGTTCCTGCTCGACGGCGCGCCGAACAATTCCATTCAGGGCGGCAACAACATCGCGTACGTGCCGCCGGTGGACGCCGTGCAGGAATTCAAGATCATGACCAGCACCTACGACGCGCAGTACGGGCGCACGGCCGGCGGCATCATCAACGTGTCGCTCAAGTCGGGCAGCAACAGCTTCCACGGCAGCGCGTGGGAGTTCGCCCGGCGCTGGCGGCTGGACGCCAACACGGCGCTGCAGACCACGCAGGGCCAGCCGCGATTCAGCGTCGTCGACGGAAAGAAGCTGGGACATTTTCTCGACCAGTACGGGTTCCAGGTCGATGGTCCGCTGATGGTTCCAGGGCTCGTCGATGGGCGCAACAAGACCTTCTTCATGTTCACGTTCGAGGGGTACCGTGAAGGCACGCCCAATCCGGCCACGCGGACGGTCCCGGACGAGCGGCAGCGCACCGGCGATTTCAGTCAGCTCCGCGACCGCAACGGCAACCTGATCGTCATCTACGATCCGGCGACCGGGCGTCAGCTCGGCAGCCAATGGGTGCGGGATCCGTTCCCCAACAACATCATTCCCGCGAGCCGGATCCATCCGATCGCGAAGAAGCTGCTGTCGTATTACCCGCTCCCGAACACGCAGACGCCGGACAGCGATCCGTGGCGCAACAATCTCTTTCAAGGTCCCAACATCGCGCGCGACGACTTCTTCAACTGGGTGGCGAAGGTCGACCACGTGTTCAGCTCCAAATCCAAGATGTTCGTTCGGTACGCGTGGAACCGGCGGCAGGAGCATCGCAACACCAATGGCATCGAGACGGGGCCCGCCCAGTCCGGTCCGCTCCCGCTGGAACGGATCAACTACACGGGCGTCTTCGATTACGTGCGCAGCTTCAGCCCCACGTTTCTCCTGAACGTGCGCGCCTCAGCCAATCGCTACAACGAGCTGAATCGGACGGACGCGGGCATGGGATTCGACGTCACCGAGCTCGGATTCCAGCGATCGCTGGTCGATCAGTTCAACGTGAAGATGTTCCCGTACGTCGATGTCAGCGACTACACGCGGCTCGGGCGCGGCGACTTCAGCGAGGAGCCGACGACGGTGGTCAGCCTGCAGCCGAACCTGACGTGGCTGCAGGGACGGCACACGCTGCGCGCGGGCCTCGAAGTGCGGCGGACGCTCTACGAGCGCCTCGTCAGCGGCAATCCGTCGATGCGCCTGAACTTCAGGCGAGGAGCGACGCAGCGCGATTTTCAGCAGGCCGATGCGCTCTCGGGCAATGCCTTCGCGTCATTCCTCCTCGGCGCGGCCGATTCATCAGGCCTGGTCGACGTCAACATCTTCCCGGAGTACACGTGGAACTATGCCGCGCCGTGGATTCAGGATGACTGGAAGATCGGCAATCGCCTGACGCTCAACCTGGGAGTGCGCTGGGATTTCAACAGTCCCGTCCGCGAAGCGCAGAACCGCCTGAACTACGGCTTCGACAGCACGACGATCAATCCGGTCTCCGCGCTCATCGATCAGAGGGCGTTTCCCGGTTACCAGGTGCGAGGCGGCATCCAGTTCGCCGGCGTCGACGGTCGGCCTGACACGCCGTACGCCTTCGACACGAACAACGTCCAGCCTCGTGCCGGGTTCGCGTACAAGCTGAGCGAACGGACGGTCATCAAGGGCGGAGTGGGACGCTACTTCATGAATCCGACCAACACCGGGTACAACGAGGGCTTCAGCGTGCAGACGCCGGTCGTCGCGTCGCTGGACGGCGGCCGGACGCCGCTCGTGAACCTGTCGAATCCGTTTCCCGACGGCGTGCGACAGCCCGCCGGGAGCGCGAACGGATTGATGACCGCGCTCGGCACAGGTCCCGACTTCGCCAATCCGAGCTACCAGGTCCCGTACGTCTATCAGTTTTCGCTCGGCGTCGAACGGCAGCTCCCGTGGCGCACGACCGCCGAGATCAGCTACGTCGGCAGCCGCACGTACCAGGACACGAATACGTGGACCGGCTTCAACGAGCCGAGCCTCGCCTTCCGCAACTTGTGCGACGTCACCGCCGGCGGCAACGCGAACTACTGCAACGAGCGCGTGCCGAACCCGTTCTATCAGGTGCCGGGGTTCGAAGGCACGACCCGGTTCACGAGCACGACGATCTCGAGGTACGACCTCGCGCGGCCGTTCCCGCAGTTCACGGGCGGCGTCACACAGCAACTGCTCAACGAGGGCCGCATCTGGTACGACTCGGCGCAGGTCGTCGTCTCCAAGCGCACCTCGAGCGGCTTGACGCTGAACGGCACGTACACGTTCTCGAAGATTATCGAGCAGACCGGCTACAACGACGCCATCGCCCGAACGGTGCAGAAGAGTCCCGCCGCGGCCGACCGCCCGCACCGGGTGACGATCTCCGGCGTGTATCTCCTTCCGTTCGGCCACTCGAAGCGGTTCCTCGGTCGCATTCCTGGTCCGCTCGACGCGATCATCGGCGGATGGGAAGTCGCGGGGCTATACGTCTACAACTCGGGGCAACCTTGGGACCTCCCGACGACGGGCAACCTTTTTTACAAAGTGAAGGACGCGAGGAACCCGAATCCCGCTGCGCGCCCCGGGATCATTCAGGCCGTTCTGCCCTGCGTCGCGCAAATGGGAAATGACGGCGTGGTGCGGATGCTCGCGTACGCACTGGCGGCCGGCTGCACCGAACCGTATTTCATCGTGCAACCCAGCTTCACCGCTCCGCAATGGCCAGCGGCTGCAGCTACGGGTCGAGGCGTTCAACCTGCTGAACAAGCCGATGTACAGCACCCGCAACTACGCGAACAACCCGCTCAACTCGGACTTCGGGCAAATCAATCTGTCTGCGACCGAGCAGTCGAACTTCCCGAGAAACGTGCAGCTTGGCATCAAATTCCTCTGGTAGCTGGAGCGACTCAGATGATCACCAGATTATCGCGGCGCGACGCGCTCAAACTTCTCGCGGCGGCCCCGGCCGCATCCGCGCTTGGCGGGCCTGAAAGGCCCGCCCTACAGGCGCCTCCCGTAGCGCGGCCCTTACATCTCTTCCAGGGCCGCGAAGACCGCGAACGCCGCATGAAATGGTGGCACGACGCGCGCTTCGGGATGTTCATTCACTGGGGCGTGTACAGCACGATCGGCCGCCACGAGTGGGCGATGGAGAACGAAGCGATTCCGGTCGCCGAATACGAGCAGTTCGCGAAGCAGTTTCAGCCGAAGCCGAATGCCCCGCGCGAATTCGCGAGGCTCGCGAAGCGCGCCGGTCAAAAGTACATGGTGATGACGACGAAGCACCATGAGGGCTTCTGTCTGTTCGACACGAAAACGACGAATTACTGCGCGTCGAAGCAGGGACCAGGCCGCGATCTCGTGCGCGAGTACGTCGACGGCGCGCGCGCCGAAGGACTGCGCGCCGGCTTCTACTACTCGTTGATGGACTGGCATCATCCCGACGGCGCACGCTGCGCCACCGACGAAGCCGCGCGCCGCCGCTTCGTCGACTACCTGCACGAGCACATCCGCGAGCTGATGACCAACTACGGGAAGATCGATATCCTCTGGTACGACGTCGCGTGGCCGCTCGACGCCAAAGGCTTCGAGTCCGAGCGCATGAACGAGATGGTCTTCAACCTCCAGCCTGACATCATCGTCAACAACCGCAACAAGCTCGATGGCGACTTCAGCACGCCCGAGCAGCAGATCACCGCCGCGGCGCAGGGACGCGCGTGGGAATCGTGCATGACGCTGAACGGAAGCTGGGGGTACCACGCATCCGACGACGAGTGGAAGTCACCCACGCAGGTGATCCGGAATCTGATCTCCTGCTCGCGCGACGGCGGGAATTACCTGCTGAACATCGGTCCGCGTGGCGATGGATCGGTTCCCGACGAGTCGGTGCGCATCTTCGAGACCGTCGGCGGATGGATGGAACGGAACGGCTCGACGATCTACGCCAGTGATCCGTGCCAGCCGCGGCGGTCGGCGTACGCGATGTTCACGCGCAAGGGCAATACGTTGTACATGCACATCCATTCATGGCCGGGCGACAGCGCGATCGTCGCCGGACTGCTCGTGCCGGTGAAATCGGCGCGGCTCCTCGCATCCGGCGAGGCGCTCAAGTTCCAGCAGGACAAACTGCGCGTGCGCGTCACCGGACTCCCTCGCCAGGCGCCCGACAAACCGCTGACGACGATCGCGATCGAGTGCGACGGCGAGCCGAAGCAGGATCAGTTGTTCGTCCGCAACCAGCGCGAGAGAAGCAAAGCATGAGCGTTCGTAGCGACGTGATCTGGTGGCTCAAGGACGGCGGCCTCGTGCGGACGGAGCGTTTGACGGCGAATCGCGCGATGCGTGTGAAGCGCTGGCGCGTCGTCGTACCGACAACCGGGAGCCGCTGGCAGACGATCAACGAGAACGGCGAGCGCACCGACACGTTCGACGGTCCAGATGGCCGGCTCGCGGTGACGTTGACGCACGCCGACTGGCCGTACACAATTTCAGGTCGCGCCACCGGCAACACCGCCGGCGGCCGCGGCGCGCGAGGCCACGTGCCGCTGCATCTGGAATTCGAGACGCAGGATCTCACGCTGCAGCCGGACGTGGCGCGCTCGTGGGAACTTCGGCTGCAGATTCGCTGAGCGCCTGCGGCCACACCGAGCCGCGGACGTGTGAATCCGCGGCGAGGTGTCAGCGTCAGTTCGCGGCGGGGGTGGGGCCCCGCCGCCAGTGCAAAAAAGAGGACCGATGACCACAGAACAGATCGCGAAAGACACCTGCATCGTGCGCAACACCGCCGCGCGCAAAGGGCGGACGCAGGCCGTCGTGCCCGGTAAGACGGCGACGAAGTATCTCCACTACGGCCGCATCATCCTCGACGCGGGCGACGCGCCCGTGAAGTTCGACACGAAGGACAGGGAGACGGGCCTGATTTGTCTGAACGGATCGACGACCGTTCGCACCGGCGATCAGTCGTTCACGCTCGGACGCTTCGATTCGCTCTACGTCCCCCGCGACGCCTCGATCGAAGTCACGCCCGGATCGGATGGCTGCGATCTCGCCGAGCTCGCCGCGCCGGTCGGCCGACCGTATCCCGTCCAGTTCGTGCCGTACCAGAACGTGAAGAAGGATCCCGGGCTCCATCTGAACGTCGGCAGCGCGACGAGCCAGCGCGAGGTGAGCATCCTGATCGGCAAGAACGTCGAGGCCGGACGCCTTCTCGCCGGCATCACCTTCAGTCAGCCGGGCAACTGGACGTCGTGGCCGCCGCACGAGCACGCCGCGATGCTCGAGGAGGCGTATCTCTACATCGACATGCCGGCGCCGTCGTACGGCGTGCAGCTCGTGTACACCGATACGAAGGAACCGGAGCTCGCGACGATCGTCCGCGAGGGCGATGTCGTGTTGATGCCGGCGGGCTATCACCCCAACGTGGCGGCGCCCGGCGGATCGATCAACTTCCTCTGGATGATGGCGGCCAATCGCGAGCGCGAGGATCGGCAGTACGGCGTCGTCAACGTGCAGCCCGATTTCGCGTCGGTCCCGGCGGGGATCGACAAACTGCGAGCCGACCGCTGATGTGGACCGGCGTGCCGGTCGAAGCGATCGCTGACGGCATCGAGCGTCAGATGGTCTGGGGCGAGCGGATCATGATCGGCCGCCTCCGCTTCGACCCGCGCGCGTCGACCGCCGTCCACAGCCACCCGCACGAGCAGATCACGATCGTCGAGCGTGGCCGTGTCCGCTTCACCGTCGACGGCACCGAGCGGATGGCGTCGGCGGGCGACGTCCTGCACTTTCCTTCCGGCGTGTCCCACGGTGCGACGATCCTCGACGAAGAGGTCGTGCTCGTCGACATCTTCTCGCCGATCCGCGAAGAGTTCCTGAAGTCCGGCTGAAGACCTTCACTGACGCCCTGCCCGCGCGGCGCCTGCAGCAGGTCGCGCGGCTGGATTTCTGAACCGCAACCACGAAAACACGAAAACACGAAAAGCGATGAAACCTTTTCTTTTTCGTGGTTTCGTGGTTTCGTGGTTCCGTGACCCTTCGACCCTTCGAGAGCCTCAGGGTCGCCCCGAGCTGAGTCGAGGGGCGACGGCAACACCGATGAACATCGTCGATCTCGGCACGCAGTCAGACGAGATCCGCGAGCAGGCGGCGACGCTGCTCGTGGATCACTTCGACGAGCCCCGCGGCTGGCCGACGCCGGCGTTGGCGCGAGAGGAAGTCGCGCAGGTGATTCGCGACGGCTTCGCGCGCGCGGCGGTCGAAGGCGACACGCTCGTCGGATGGGTGGGCGGCCTTCCGGAATACCAGGGTCGCGTG
>MNEX01000242.1 GCA_001917905.1 Acidobacteria bacterium 13_1_40CM_65_14 | reverse complement strand
GGCGAAATATGCAGCGACACGGAGCAACTGATCTTTCGATTGGAGGCTTCCGCTAGTCAGTTCCCGCAGCAACTCGCGTTTAAGGTGCACTGCCGGTTGATCCGCGGCGAGCGTTTCCGCGAGCAGCCGTAAATCGAGCTGGTCTACTCGCCTAAGGCGACTCTGTACGTAATCTGAGAACTGTGATTGGGCCCCAGGATCTTTCGAGAGGATAGGAAGAAGGGCATCACGAACAAGCTGCTTAACCAGCGAATCCAGACCGGCAGCGGCAAATATCAGAGCTGCCCGAAGCAAATCTTGTTCATGGTCCGTCGCTGTGCCTTTCGCTTGTCTTGCCTTTCGAACAGTTTGAAACGCCGAAAACAACGCCTCGGCTGATTCGCATGCCCGGGTGAGAATCGAATGTGCGCTTAGGAGGAGTTCGTTCGTCGGCGTCTCAGGGAGCGCGCAAAGAGGCAAAAAACTAGCTCTTTCGCGCCGTCAGTTCGACGTCGGAGGCCCCAGTCGGCAGCGGAGAATAACCAGCGTAGCCTGGATACCCAGGGTAACCGGGATAACCCGGGTAACCCGGATACCCTGGATAGCCGCGATACGGCCGGTACCCAAGATGGTATAGCCGGTTGCCGGGATGAATTGTACCCAGATAGCTGCCGTCCGTATCGACGACCTCAACGTCGTCCCACGGGAGCCAGCCAATCCAGTTTCCATGTGGATCGAAAACGTACTTGTCCTTGCGAAAGGCAATCCAATTGCCACTTGAATCGAACAAGTACTGGACCTCCGCACTCGGCATAGGGCAATTCTACGCGGGTTGCAGGCATCCGCGCTTGGGATCAAAACCGTGTAATTGGTTGGCCAGCTTTACACAACGGACAGTCGTTGGCTTTGTAGTTCTCCGGTGCGCGATAGTCCGCCAGCGCGATATTGGGGACGCCAAGATCGACGATCGCTTCGCACCGGTCGTAGATTTGCGCCGTCGCGACCACGGTTCCGCCCGCGTCTTTGACGAGCGCCGCACAGCGCGCGAACGTCTCGCCCGTGTTCCGCACGTCGTCGGCCAGGAGGACTCGCTTGCCGTTCAACTCCTGCCGATAGAACGTCCGCAGTGTGAGGCCGCCCGACGGATCGTAGGTGAACGGCGCGAAGCTGCACGGCGGATGCGTGAGGCTGCGGCGGCTGTCGAGCAGTCCCGCGATCGTGTGCGCGAGCAGCGCGCCGCCGGTGACAGGGCCCGCGACGACTTCCGTCTTCTGCACGAGCTCGCTCGGCAGCAGGTCGATGAGATCCTGCGCGAAGCGCCAGATCGTCGATGGATGACGAAACAGCTGATGCGGATTCAGGTACACGCGCCCGTGATACCCGTTGCCGTAATCGAAATGGCCGTCGCGAATCAGGACTTCCGACCGCTGCAGATCCTTCAGCGCCTTCTCGCGAATCTCGGTACGCTTGTCCACGAATCCCTCGACAATTCTTGGTCGCGTGGGGCCCCACCCCCACGCCTGACGCGCTCGCGCCGCAGCGCTCGCGCGTAACCTTCAATGGCCGCCCGGCATCAACGATCTTGAGGTCCGGGCGGCCGCGGTTGTTGGGTGCCTTATAGGCTCAGGCCGATCTCGTCGTTCACGTACACCGTGCGGCCGCCGACGATCGTCGCCGCGACGCCGCCGCGGAGTTTCCATCCGTCGAACGGTGTGTTTTTCGATCTCGATCGCATCGCCGCCGCCGACACGGTGACGTGCAGGTCCGGCGCGAGGATGGAGATGTCGGCGGACGCGCCTTCCGAGAGCGAGCCGCCGGGCACGCGCAGAATCCGCGCGGGGTTCACCGACAGCAGCTCCACGAGACGCGACAGCGAGATGACGCCGGCGTGGTCGAACTCGACGCGCTTCTCGTCGTAGTGATGCGGCGCGTGATCGGTGGCGATGACGTCGACGCTGCCGTCGGCGAGGCCGGCGAGCATCGCATCGCGATCCGCGGGCTCGCGCAGCGGCGGGTTCATCTTGACGTTGGTGTCGTACGCGATCGGCGCGCGGAGCATCTCGTCGGTCAACACGAAATGATGCGGCGTGACTTCGCACGTGACGCGCGCGCCGCGGCTCTTGCCCCAGCGAACGGCGTCGAGCGTCTGGCGCGCGCTCATGTGCGCGATGTGGACGACGCCGGCGGTCAGCTCGGCGAGGGCGATGTCGCGCAGCGCCATGATCGATTCCGCCTGGCCGGGAATGCCGCGCAAGCCGAGCGCCGACGCGTGGAAGCCCTCGTGCGCGACGCCGTCGCCCTTCAGCGTCTGATCCTCGCAGTGCTCGATCACCGGCATGCTGAACATGCCCGCGTATTCGAGCGCGCGCCGCATCAGCATCGCCGTCGCCACGGGCCGTCCATCGTCGGTGATCGCCACGCAGCCGGCCTGGTGCAGCTCGCCGATTTCCGCGAGCTGCTCGCCCGCCTGTCCGCGCGACACCGCGCCGATCGGATACACGCGCGCGAGGTTCGCCTCGGCGGCTTTTTTCAGGATGTATTCGGTGACGCCAGCGTTGTCGTTGACAGGCGAGGTGTTCGGCATGCACGCGACCGCGGTGAATCCACCGGCCACTGCCGCCGCCGTTCCGGTCGCCACGGTTTCTTTGTGCTCCTGTCCCGGTTCGCGCAGGTGGACGTGCATGTCGATGAGTCCGGGGCACACGACGAGACCGCTCGGGATCTCGACGACGGTCACGCCGGCATCGACGGTCAGGTCGTGACCGACGCGCGCGATCCGATCGCCGTCCATCAGCACATCGAACACGCCGTCGCGCCCGTTGGCCGGATCGACCACGCGTCCGCCCTTCAGCAACCGCTTCGCCATCAGTCCTCGACTCCGCCAGCGAGCAGGTACAGCACGGCCATCCGCACCGCCACGCCGTTGGCGACCTGCTCGAGAATCACCGAGTACGGACCGTCGGCGACCTCGGACGCAATCTCAACGCCGCGATTCATCGGTCCGGGGTGCATGATGATCACGTCCGGCTTCGCGCGCGAGACCCGCGCCGGCGTCATGCCGAACGTGTTGAAGTACTCGCGCACCGACGGAATGAAGGCGCCCTGCATGCGCTCGTGCTGGATGCGCAGCATCATGATGACGTCGGCGTCCTTGACCGCCTCCTCCACGGAGGTCGACACGCGGACACCGAGCCGTTCCACGCCGATCGGCACGAGCGTCGACGGACCGCAGACCCACACGTCGGCGCCGAGCTCGGTCAGCAGCAGCACGTTCGATCGCAACACGCGGCTGTGCAGCAGATCGCCGACGATCACCACCTTCAATCCGTCGATGCGTTTCTTGTGCTCACGGATCGTGAACGCGTCGAGCAGTGCCTGTGTCGGGTGCTCGTGCATCCCGTCGCCCGCGTTGATGACGCGCGATCGACAAATTCGCGACAGCACGTGGCAGGCGCCTGATGACGCGTGGCGCAGCACGATCACGTCGGGCGCCATCGCCTCGATGTTCATCGCGGTGTCGACGAGCGTCTCGCCTTTCAGCACGCTCGAGGTCGCGACGGCGATGTTCAGCGTGTCGGCGCTCAGCCGCTTTTCGGCGATCTCGAACGACGTCCGCGTCCGCGTGCTCGGCTCGTAGAACAGATTGACGACCGTCTTGCCGCGCAGCGTCGGGACTTTCTTGATCGGCCGCTGGCCGATCTCGCGCATCGCTTCGGCAGTGTCGAGAATCAGGTAGATCTCGTCGCGCGTGAGGTCGCCGATGCCGAGGAGATCCTTCTTCATGATTCCCGGATCTCCACTTCGTCGCGGCCATCGATCTCCGTCAAGTGCACCTGCACGCTCTGCGACAGCGAGGTCGGTAGATTCTTTCCGACGTAGTCCGCTTTGATGGGCAGCTCGCGGTGGCCGCGGTCGACGAGCACGATGAGTTGAATCGCCTTCGGCCGGCCGAAATCAATCAGCGCGTCCAGCGCCGCCCGTATCGTGCGTCCCGTGTACAGCACATCGTCGACGAGCAGGATGCGCTTGTCGTCGATCGAGAACGGGATCTCGGTGCGGCGGACGAGCGGCTGTGGGCCGACGGCATGGCGCATCAAGTCGTCGCGGTAGAGCGTGATGTCGAGCGCGCCGGTCGGAATCTCGTGGGCGTTGATGCCGCGAATCGCCGCCGCAATCCGCTTCGCGATCGGCACCCCGCGCGTCCGCATGCCGACGAGCGCGAGCTCGTCGACGTCTGTAGGACCCGCGTTGCGCTCGAGAATCTCGTGCGCGATGCGCGCAAGCGAGCGCCCCATGCGATCCGCATCCATGACTATCGCCATGGGCGCACCAGCATTGAGTCATCGGGAAATCTGGTAATCGAGTGATTGATTGCGAGATTGCGAGGACTGAGCAGGCGCGCGCGGGTCGGCATCGATCACCTCTTTGCGTTCTCGCAGGAACGCGTTAAAGAGTTCTAACTTGCAGCAGATTATAGCAGGAGCAGTATAGCCACGAGCTAATTTAGCGATCTTCACCGATTTGAGCGCAGCGCCTGAGGCTGCAGGAAACGTGTGATATCTCGCGATGATCGAATCGGCCGCGCTGTGGCCCATTTGAGTTTCAGCAGGAGCATGGTTTCGTCGCGCATGCCGCGCGCTCGGCGTAGGCCCCCTTTGATCGTCGTGTTCAATGACTCGACGACCCCGAAGCGAACCGGATGATCGCAGTACGCGGCGATGCGGTCGAAGTTCTCAATTAAAGGCAACCGGGTGTTCCGGCGCGGCTGGCGAGAACGGTTCTACCGGAACAGGCGACGCTGACGGCGGCGGCGCCCAGATCCGTGCGGTCGTGTCGCTCTCGAGCAGCAACACGGCGGTCGCCGCCCTCGGTAAGGCAATACGAGAACGGCCCTTACGTTGAGCCGCGCGGGCACACCCCGCTCATGCCGGCTGTCGTCCGTGCGCACTCAGCGATTCATGAACAGTGCGGCGCCTTTGACCTGGCGAATGGCGACTCCCTGTCCGGGCCGGAGCTTTTGCGCCAGGGGATTCGTGACGCAGTTCTTCGTCGGATCCGGATCCGGCACGCAGGTGTCCGAGGCCGTGCCCCAGAACGCGCCGTCGGCCGGCGAGACCTGGATGTGCAGGAAATCGAACATGCTGCCGCCGTCCTGAGCGTCGCAGCGACCCGGACCGCAGTCACCGCGGTGAACGGGATCGCTGCGGTCGTTCGCGACCGTCCACGTGAAGGTGGCATTGGCGTCGAGCGCGTTCACCGACGTCACGACGTAGATGTTCCACGGTCGCGTCGCGTCGCTGAAGTCCTGCGATTCGCTGCCCGGAAACAGCACGACGATGCGGCCCGGATCGCCCGCGGCAATCGTGGGGAAGTTCACTTCATGCACTCCGGGCGGCGCCATCATGAGCGGCGTCGACCACGTCGCGCCATGATCCTTCGAGACGGAAAGGAAGGGCAGGCGGAACGTCCCATCCTGCCACACCGCGTACACGTTGTCCGCGGTATCGACCGCGAGCGTCACCTCGTGGTCGGCCATCGGCGTGTTGTTGGTGATCTTCACGCGCGTCCAGCTGTTGCCGGTGTCGCTGCTGACGGCCACCCACGGCAGGCCGCAGTGTCCCTTCGGAAGGAAGATGCGCCCTTTGCTGTCGGCGGCGAGATGGCCGGTGAGGGCGCCGCAGACGCTGCCCGCGCTCGGATCGCCGCCCGTGAAGGCAGGCGTCGTCGGTGCGAAGCTGAGACCCCCGTTCACGCTGCGGCTGCACGTCGAGTCGCCGACCTGGTTGTAGCAGAAATACAGCATGCTCGGATACCCCGCCGTCGCAAACCCGGCGGGCGGCGGCGCCGTGACAAGCGTCTGGTGATCGTTCACCGGCTCATTGCACGCGAAGAGCGGAACACCCGTCCAGCTCGCTCCCTCGTTGTCGGAGAACACGGCGTTGGCTCCGCAGACCGCATCGAGATCGACGGAGAACAGTCGGCCCGCCCTGCTCGACGGATTCAGCCCGATCGGATCGACGTAAACGTATGGGTCGAGTGACGACGGTGGAAACGACGCGCGCTCCTCCTCGTCTGCCAGGCCTGCTGTCAAAGAGGGAGAGACGGCCTGCCAGGTCGCGCCCTTGTCGGTCGACCGCATCACGAGCGTGCGCGCCAGGCGCGCGGGAAAGGTCGATGACGGGAAATCGAACGTCGATGCGGCGAAGAACGCGTTGTTGTTCCGGTTGACGCCGATCGTCGGTTCCGCCGCCTGCCGGCCGACGTCGTTGAAGCTCACCTTGAGGTCCGCGACCAACGGCGCCGAAGTGGTGGGCGTGCTGCTCGGCACCCCAACGAAGTTCGCCGTGTACGGGACGCCGTTGTACGAGTTGGAGCGCCGGTCGCGCGGTGGATCGCCGATGGCGGCGAAGCCCGTGTAGGTTCCGCCCGGCACGACGAGAAACGGCTGCACGACCACCGTGTAGGTTCCGGCAGGGGGATTGTTCAGCACGAGTTCTTCGATGCCGCCCGCTGTGCCGGAGGTCGCGATCGTGTTACCGCTCGGATCGCGGACGAACAAATCGATGTCGTCGGTCGGCGGCGCCGCGTCCGTGGCGTTCGCCGCCGTCACGCGGATCGTGACCGCGAAATCCTTCTGGGGCGGCGTGATTGTGAGCGCGAATCGATCGCACGTCGGATCGATTCCACTGACCCTGAAGCAACTGATCGGATTCGGAGCGGTCCATGCCCGTCCGGTCCACGTGATCGTCGGCGAATCCGGCGAAATCGCGGCGGCGGCTGGCGTCGCCGCAAACAGCCAAGGCGCACTGCTTCGCATCGCGACGTGAACGATGGCGATCGAGACCACAACTATGAAGGCTCTTTTCATCTTCCCCTCCTCGCACCGGGAGTGGATGTCCCTCGGAACGCACCTCAATGAACAAAACGGTCGGGCAACCAATAGTTGTGCCAGTACAACCGTCGCTGGCCGGTCGTCGCAGCCCTGCCATTGCACGATCGGGCGACTCCTCACTTCGCGACTGCTCGTTGCGATTTGTTGCGGCTCAGTACGACGACCGCTTACAGGACGCACCTCAGAGGCAGCCGCCGTGCCGCAGTGCGTCCGTTGAAATGTCACGCGCCGGACGATCGCCTGTCGGCTTTGCGTACGTCGTTGCGACACGCCGGAGCCGGCTGAAGCAGACATCGCCGAAGTGTCGGGTCGTGTGGCTTCCACCGTCGAGGTTTCAGTGCCGCGGGTGAAACCGCAGGAACGCCAGTACTTGTTTGGGCGGGACCGGGAGGTTCGACAGCGCCACCGGCGCGCTTGCCGCGTTCGCCGCTGCCGATCTGGGTCGCGGCCAGACTGTCTTCCGATATAGCGGCGAGGTGTGTCGAAAGGCTCCGGCGAAGCACTGATGGCGCATCCAGGGACGCACCCGAGCCGCGGCCCAGGGTTCACCATCGCCGTTGGAGAAGGTGAGTAGATGGATCACGATCCGTATCGCACATTCGTGCGCGGGTCGCGCCTGGCTTATGTGAGATGCCCGACCGCTCGAAATGATGGCGAGCAGAGGCGCAACCGTGTCACTTGCGCAACGCTGACGACCAGTTGAGCGTAACGGCGATGGCCGCGGGCTCCGGCGCTGGTATGCCCGCGTTGATGATGAATCGTTCGCCGTCCGGTGAGACGTCGTACAAAAACGTTGCAGGAATTTCGAGAGTGCCGGCACCGGCTACGACGAACAAGCGTCGCGTTGTACCCGCCTTCGGCCCCGCGGCTGTGATGGTGACCTCGGTCAGCATACCCGACGCATCGAGATAGACGAGGGTATTCTTTGTGCGCGCGCCAGATCGGTTGGTCGCCCCCGTCGCTTGAAACTTGCCACTTCTGTGTCCCTGACG
>MNEX01000098.1 GCA_001917905.1 Acidobacteria bacterium 13_1_40CM_65_14 | reverse complement strand
CCTGCAGCCAGACGTCGGCCATCTCGTCCGACGATCGCCAGCCCCAGGACACGCGCACCGGCGGATGATCCGGATTGCGCGGGTTCATGTCGGAGTTGTCGAACACGAACTCTGCGTCGATCTTCGTCCCGGCCGGCAACCAGAACGGCGCGCGGTACCGATATTGATCCTGCCAGTTGAAATCCCACGTCGCGATGCGCAGCAGCCACTGGCGCGTGCCGTCGGGCAGCGTCGCCCACGCGCGGACCTCGCGTGCGCGATAGTGTGCGTGCGGTTGCACGGCGTGGACCTGCACGTCGACCGGTACCACATACGAATCGGTGATGCGGTACTCGGAGACGCCCGGCGCGATGTCGATACTTTGACGCCCGAGTCGCAGGATCGCAGGCGATTGGGTTCGCGCCTCGTCGGTGAGGTACAGGCCGATGGCCGGCTGAATCTTTTCGGGTTTGCCCGTCGGCCGCAGGTGCAACTGAACAACGAGATCTGATCCGGGTTCGAGCGTCCACGCGAGGCCGGCCGGCGCGAGCGGCGCAACCTGGCCCGGCGTCCAGCCGAGAAAATGTCCATCGGGATAGTCAGCCGATCGCAGAATCACGCCCTCGTACCCGGGCGCTGGATCGTTCTCATCCAGCCGGCGAGATGCGAGCGTCCGATCGATTCGGATGTTTGCGTGATGGACCGCGCGACTGCCCGGCCTGAACTCGAGGCCGCGAACCTGTCGCGCGAACGCGACGGGAACCGCGACCACGAAATTGCGGAAGACGTCGGCGCCGCCGGCTCGAAGCGTGTACTCGGGCAGCGCCACGATGAGATCCGGCGTCCCGAGCTGCCAGCCGCCGTTCCCGCGCGGCGTGGCCGGCAGGTCGGCGGCATCGCCTTCGAGGACGCCGTCATTCACCCACCGCTCGATGAGATCGATCTCGTGATCCGTCAGAGCGCGAGCGCCGGCGAAGTCGCCGTACCCGGGCTCCGGCTTCCACGGTGGCATGTACCGCTGTTTGGTGACCGTCGCGATCAGGGAGGCACGCGGCTTCGTGTCGCTGAACGTCAGCAGACTGAAGGGAGCAGGGCCGTCGGGATGGTGGCACGCCGCGCAGCGCGTAAAAAGGATCGGCGCGATGTCGCGCGTGAACGTGACGCGCTCGACGGTCGGAGCGGGCAATTGCAAGAGAACGGAAAAAGTGCCCGCGGCCATGCCGAGCCGAGGACATGTGAATCCGAGGCGAGGCATCAGCGTGAGTTCGCGCTGGGGGTGGGGCCCCAGCGCCAGTGGATGAAAATCACGAGCGACCCGCGCAAGAGTATAGTCTCCGTTCATACATCAGCCGATCCGGCTGCCAGCCTTCGCGCTTGCGCTTGGGCTGGGCATGGACACGACGAAGACCGGAGGCGTTATGCGGAAGATGGCGAGCGGGCTGCTGATTGTGTGCGCGCTCGGTCTGGCGCTGCCGCACGTCGTATACGCGCAGGCGAGCGCGATTGCCGGAGTCGTCAAGGACACGACCGGCGCCGTGCTGCCCGGCGTCACCGTCGAGGCCACGAGTCCCGCGCTGATCGAGCGCGTGCGATCGGTCACCACCGACGAACGCGGGCAATACAAGATCGTCGACTTGCGACCGGGCATCTACACGGTCACGTTCGCCCTTCCCGGCTTCAGCACCGTCAAACGCGAAGGCATCGAGCTGACCGCCGCCTTCACCGCGCCGGTCAACGCCGATCTGCGCGTCGGACAAATTGAAGAGACCGTCACCGTCTTGGGCGCC
Organism: Acidobacteria bacterium 13_1_40CM_65_14; assembly: GCA_001917905.1. Taxonomy (GTDB): domain Bacteria; phylum Acidobacteriota; class Vicinamibacteria; order Vicinamibacterales; family CAVVIG01; genus QHWF01. The sequence goes on along the minus strand of MNEX01000098.1, from coordinate 9,009 downwards.
TCGCCCGTCGTCGACACGCAGAGCGTGGTGCGGCGCGCGGTCGTGACGAAAGACACCATCGACGCGATGCCGACCTCGAAGAACTGGTCGACGATCGGCGTGATGACGGTCGGCGTCAGCAGCAATCAAAGCGATGTGGGCGGCACCGCCGGCGAGCACCAGAATCAGCTCAAGGCGCACGGCGGCTCTTTCAACGATCGTCTGATCCAGCTCGATGGGCTGATGATCTCCAACATGGCGTGCAACTATTCGTGCGTCGGCGTGTCGACCAACGACGCCTCCACGCAGGAGCTCAGTTACGAAGTCGGCGCCATCTCCGCTGAGACCGGCGGTGGCGGCGTGCGCGTCAACATCATCCCGAAAGAGGGGGGCAACATCTTCAGCGGCTCGGCGTTCGTCAACTTCGCGACCCACCAGTGGCAGGCCAACAACCTCACCAACGATCTCAGGCAGCGCGGCGTGACGTCGACCGACACGATCGATCACCTGTACGACACGAGCTTTGCGTTCGGCGGACCGCTCAAGAAAGACAAGCTGTGGTTCTGGACCGCGCACCGCTACTGGGGCTACAAGATTTTCCGGACCGACGCGTACTACGAAATCAACCCGCTCGATTTCCGGTACGAGCCCGACCTGAGTCATCCCGGGGCCGACAGCCAGCCGAACATCAGCGACGACATCCGCCTGACGTGGCAGATGACGCCGAAGAACAAGCTCTCGGCGTACTACAACTTCGCGCCGCGTCAAACCAACCTCTGGAATTTGAGCCGGACGACCCAAGCCGACGCCGCGCAGCTGCAGCGCGTCAACCCCAATCATTTCGAGACGGTCACGTTCCGATCGACGCTCAGCAACCGGATGTTGTTCGAGGCGGGCATGGGCAACCTCACCGAAGACTGGACACGCGAACCCAATCCCGAATCGACGACCTCGTTGATGTATCCGGTCACGGAGCAGACGACCGGCGTGAACTTCCGCGCGTATAACGGCAACTACTCGCACAACATCACGTCGGTCCGCTCCTACCGGAGCTCGCTCTCGTACGTCACGGGTTCCCACGCCTTCAAGTTCGGCTTCAACATGCAGGAAGGCCCGAGCCGGACCAACGTGTGGACGACGTACGACACGGCGCTCATCTTGCGGCAGGCGCAGCCGTTTCAGGTGACGGTCCGCACGACGCCGTACACGAACCTCGAGCGGCTCGTCGCGGATCTCGGCGTGTACGGGCAGGACACCTGGACGCTGAAACGTGTGACCTTCAACCTTGGCGTGCGCTTCGACTATCTGAACAACAAGGTGCCCGCGCAGGATGTGCAGGGTGGCACGTGGATTGGTCCGCGTCATTTTGACGAAATCACAAGCGTGCCGAACTGGAAGGACATCGGGCCGCGGCTCGGCGTCGCCTACGACCTGTTTGGCAACGGGAAGACCGCTGTCAAAGCCACACTGAGCCGCTACCTGCAGACCACCACTGTCGGCTTCGCGCGGCAGGTGAACCCAGTCCTGATCAACAACTCGACAACGCGCAACTGGATTGCCGACGCCAACGGCGACGGCATTCCTCAGGCCAGTGAACTGGGACCGCCGGCCAACAACAGCTTTGGCACCACGATCACGACGACGCGTTTCGATCCCGATCTCGTGACGGGCTGGGGCAAGCGGCGCAACAACTGGGAAGTGTCTACGAGCCTCACGCAGGAGCTGCGGCCGAACGTGTCGGCCGAAGTGGCCTATTTCCGTCGCGCGCAAGGGCACTTCCAGGTCACCGACAACAAAGTCGTCGCGCCGGGCGATTTCGAGACCTTCTGCGTCACGGCGCCCACCGACTCGCGTCTGCCGTCGAATGTGAGCGGCACTCAGATTTGCGGTCTGTACGATCAGACGCCCGCGTCGTTCGCGCGCGTGCCCAACGTGGACAGCCTGGTCACCTTCGCCAGCAACTACGGGAAGCAGAGCGAGGTGTTCACCGGCGTCGACATGTCGGTGAACGCGCGAATCCGCAGAGGATTGTTCGTGAACGGCGGCGTCGCGAGCGGCGACATTCACGCCAATGAGTGCGCGGCACGGGTCGACAATGCGAGCCAGCGCGTGGGCGGCACAACGCTCGACAACTTCTGCGACACGCACACCGGCTGGCTCACACAGATCAAAGCGTCGGGGTCGTACACGCTGCCGTGGCAGGACATTCAGCTCGGCGCCGTGCTGCAGAATCTGCCCGGACAGCCGATTCTCGCCGCGTGGAACTTCACGAGTACCGAAGCGCGGCCGTCGCTCGGCCGGGCGTTGACCGGCGCATCATCGCGCACGCTGAATCTCATCGAGCCAGGCACGATGTACACGCCGCGCCGTACGCAGGTCGATCTGCGGCTTGGGAAGACGTTCCGCCTGAAAGACACGAGACGCCTCCAGACGATGGTCGACATCTTCAACGCGTTCAACTCGAACGCGGCGGTCGGCGCCACCTCGCAGGCCGGCGAACCGCCGCCCGCGATCAACACGACCTATTCGCCCACGTCGACCGAGTGGCTGAAGCCGTTCAACATCCTGCAGGGGCGATACCTGAAACTCGGCGCGCAGATTTCGTTCTAGCGACGTGCTGCGATGGTTCGGGACTCGCGCCGTCTCGTCTCGCTCGGCTGAAGAGATTGTGAACAAATCAGGTTCGACGCAGAGACCGCGGAGCCCGCAGAGAAGAAAAATCCAAGAATTTTTCAGCGTGCTCTGCGAGCTCTGCGTTCAAACGTCGTGTTTTTTCACAGGCTCGTTAGCCGAGCGAATGGCCGGGTCGTTACTCGCGCTGGCGATCTTGATCGTCGCGACGACGGCGGCGCTTGGCGCCGACTCCAGTCCGATCGACACAGAGCGTTCAACGCTGACGGTGTTTGTCTACAAGTCCGGGCTGTTCTCGGCGTTCGCCGACGATCACATCATTCGGGCGCCGATCGCCAGCGGATCGATCTCCACTGAAGCGCCGCTATCTGTGCAAGTCACCGTGCGATCCGGGACGCTGAAAGCGCTCGACCCGAAACTGGCGGCGGACAAACGCGCCGACGTGCAGGCTCGCATGCTCGGACCAGAGGTGCTCGACAGCGCGAGATATCCCGACATCACGTTCACCTCGACGGCGATTGAGCCGGCGGGCGCGGATCGATGGACGGTCACCGGCCGGCTCACGATTCACGGACAGACGCGGCCGGCGACGTTCGCGGTCGCGCGCCGGGATGGGCACTATCGTGGCACCGCGGTGCTGAAGCAGCGTGACTTCGGGATCCAACCGATCAGCATCGTCGGCGGCACCGTGAAAGTGAAAGACGAGGTGAAAGTCGAGTTCGACATCGTTGCGAGGTCGGAGCGGTCTGCTTTGCGGCGTCAGGATGGACCGATCACAACCCCAGGACGAGGCGTAGCCCGTTCTCAACATCCTTCAGCGACTGGCCACGGATACGCCCGGCGCGATCCCCGAGGAAATCGCGGTCGACGGTGACGATCTGAGAGACGTTGGCGACGGAGTCTTTCGGAAGCCCGGTGATTTTCGCCGGCAGGAGAACGTTGCCGGGAGCCTCGACGAGGCGGATGTTGGACATCAAGACAATCGCGATGACGGTCCGCACGCGGCTGCGATTGAAGGCATCGCTTTGCACGATCAGGACGGGCCGTCGGTATCCGGGCTCTGAGCCGTCAGGTTCACCGAGATCGGCCCACCACACCTCGCCGCGTTCGATTACCACGAGTCGCGCGGGAGCGAGCGCGCCTGCACGCGCCGGATCCGCCGGTCGAGACGGCTGTCCTCGGCCGCGTGGACAGCATTGAGGCGTTCCGTGACTTTGCGGCTCTGGTGTTTGGCGACAAAATCGGCCAAGGCCGTCGCGTAGAGGCGGCTCCGAGAGACACCGAGGCGTTTTCCAAGTGTTTCGGCGGAATCAAAAAGCTCGTCGGGAATCGACAACGCCACTTTCATACCGTAGTATTACCACGGTGTGAACACGCAGACAAGCTTCGCTCCACGCCGAAAAGGACGCGCCGCGCGACTGCTATTGCTGCTTCTGGTCGTGACGGTCCTTGGCATGACCCACACGTCCGGCGCTGATCCGTCAGCCATCCGAACATCTGAGTTCGTGTTCGAGACCGCGCCGTTCGCGAGCGCGCACGCGTCGACCCTCGTCGAGACGCGCGACGGACTCGTCGCCGCGTGGTTTGGCGGCACGCGCGAAGGTGCGGACGATGTCGGCATCTGGCTCTCGCGGCGCGCAGAGAACAAATGGACACCTCCGGTCGAAGTCGCGAACGGCGTCCAACCGGACGGCGCGCGGTATCCGTGCTGGAACCCGGTGCTGTTCGACCCTTCGGCAGGCTCAGGATCGTCCCGAGCCGCGTCGAGGGACGAGATGCCGGACCCAACCCTGTCGCTCTTCTATAAGGTTGGTCCCAGTCCGCAGCGCTGGTGGGGCATGGTTCGAACCTCACGCGACCACGGGCGGACGTGGTCCGACGCGCGGCGTCTGCCGGACGGCATCCTCGGTCCGATCAAGAACAAGCCGGTGCGGCTCTCTGACGGAACGATGATCAGTCCAAGCAGCACCGAATCGCCCGATCGCCCGAGCACGTGGCGCATCCACTTCGAGCGCAGCGCCGACGCGGGCCGGACGTGGACGGCGATGGCTCCTCCGGCGTTCGACGAAGGACGCGAGATCCACGCGATCCAGCCGAGCATCCTCATTCATTCAGATGGCCGGCTGCAGGCGGTCGGTCGCACGCGATCGCGGCGCATTTTCGAAACGTGGTCGAGCGACCGCGGGAAAACGTGGACGCCGATGACACTGACCGTTCTGCCGAATCCGAACTCCGGCATCGACGCGGTGACGCTCGGCGACGGCCGTCACCTCATCGTTTATAACCACACCACCGAAGGCCGATCGCCGTTGAACGTCGCGCTGTCGCGCGATGGCGCGACGTGGGAAGCCGCGCTCGTCCTCGAACGCGAGCCCGGTGAATACTCGTATCCGGCAGTGATTCAGAGTGCCGACGGCCTCGTGCACATCACCTACACCTGGAAACGCCAGCGCATCAAGCACGTCGTCATCGATCCGGCGAAGTTGACGCTGGTCCCGATGCCTGACGGAGCCTGGCCGCCAGCCCTTCGATGACGCGAAAGGCTTGTCAGAAGGCGCCGTCTCGGAGAAGATCCGGCAACAATGACGTCGCACGGCTTCGATCGGCGGACCCTCCTTCGGCTTTTCGGCGGCGTCGCGTCCGCGGCCGTGCCGCGCCTGTCGGCGGCGCCCCGCCAACGGATCGTCATCGCCGGAGGCGGCATCGTCGGCGCGAACCTCGCGTACCGGCTCGCGAAGCGCGGCGCGGCGGTGACGCTCCTCGAGCGCACTCGGCCAGCGAGCGGCGCCACCGCGAACTCGTTCGCGTGGATCAACTCGACCTATTCCAAGCAGCCGTTCGCGTACTTCCATTTGAACCGTCTCGGGATCGAAGCGTGGCAGCACCTGGATCGCGAGCTGCCCGGCGAGCTGCCATTACGTTGGGGCGGCAGCGTCGAGTGGTACGGCGACGAGACGCGCGCCGCGCGGTTCCGCGAGGAGATCCGGCATCACCAGGCGTGGGGATATCCGGCACATTTGATGGACGAAGCGGCGCTGCGCGCGCTCGAGCCGCGCATCGAGCCGGGCGCGATCGCCGCCGTCGCGCACGCCGAAATCGAAGGCAGCGTCGATCCTGTGCGCGTCACGGAAGTCCTGATCGAGCGCGCGCACCGCGAGGGCGCCCGCGTCATCTATCCTGGCGAAGTCACCGGTCTCGATGAACGGAACGGACGACTGCGCGCCGTGCGCACGTCGGCCGGCGACGTGGAGAGCGACGTGCTGGTCGTCGCGTGCGGCACCGACACCCCGCGCGTCGCTGCGATGGCTGGCGTCCGCGTGCCGTTGAAGGATTCGCCCGGCATCCTCGTGCACACGCCGCCGCAGCCGCGGCTGCTCGAGCGCGTGGTGCTGTCGCCGATCGCGCACATGAAACAGAAACCCGACGGCCGAATCGTGACGGGCGCGGGGTTCGGCGGATCGCCGACCACCGAGACGAGCCGCGAGTCGGCCGAGCGCTTCCTGAAGACGGCGAGCCAGGTGCTCCCGGCGTTTGCCAGGACCGGCGTCGAGAAGGTGACGCTCGGATGGCGCCCGCTGCCGCAGGACGAGTTCCCGATCATCGGGTTTCCGGCGACGCGGCGCGACGTCTACATCACCGTGATGCACAGCGGCGTCACGCTGTCGCCGCTTGTCGCGCACCTCGCGGCCATCGAGATTCTCGACGGTGTGGACGCCGAACCACTGGCGCCGTATCGGCCGGCCCGCTTCAACACGTAACAGCCGGATCCAGCAAGGTGTTCAGGCGCGTACAGTTTGGCGATTTCGGTCCACCTCCCCGCAGACATCCGCCTCGATTCGGCTGATTTCCACGACATTTGCGGCGGCACCATCCTTGCCATCACCTTGGCCATGATGACTCACACCGACAATCGCCACACCGTTCCGACGCCGCGCCCGCTGCGAAAGATCATGGTTGTCGGCAACCAGCCGCATCAGCGCGTGCTCGAGACGGTCGCGGATGCCGGGAATTACGATGTCGTCATCGTGGAATCCACCGCCCGCGCGTACTCGCACATCAAGCGGGTCGTTCCTACCCTGGTCGTCCTGTATCTGGACCTCGACGACCCGGATAGCTGCCACGTGCTCTCGATGCTGAAGTTGGACAGCGCAACGTCCACGATTCCGGTGGTGACGTACACGACGGCCGGCGAAGATGACCCAGGCGGCGACGGCGAGAGCGGTGACGAGCTCACGCTCGTGATGAACTGATTATTCGACGGGAAGCAGGCCCATGCGCTGCCGCCGCCACTCGATCGCCCGCGGCGATCGCTTGTGGGCGCGCGCGATCGCGGGAACGGGTTCCCCTGCCTTGAAACGCTTCGCGACCTGTTGCTCTTCCTATGGCAGTGATGGAGATCGTTGTAAACGCGGGTCCGGTCGGCGTCCCAACTGAAGGGCTTTGATCACCTCTCTCGCGCCCAGGCCCTCGACGACCTGCGTCTGCGCGATGCGATCGCCGAGGCGCTGGCCGAGAGGATCGCGCTTGATCGTCAACGCCTCGAGGAACACCGCCACGAGGTTCGCGCCGGGGATGAGAAACACCGCGTTGCGCTGAGCAGAGCTCGAGAAATTGCACGGCCGGCCGGTCGCGAGCCTGATGACGGTCAGACTGAAGAGAAACTTCCCGACGCTTTGGCCTCCGACGGCGTCGCGCAGCAGCAAGTACGCGGCTCCCGCCGCCAGAAACATCGGGGACTGCAAGTCCGTGTAGAGACCCACACAGGTGACGACCAGCAGGCCGTCGACGGCGGCGGCGGCGACTCTTCGTCCAACGTCGGCCTTGGCGTAAGGCGACGCCAGACTTCTCGAGAATCGTGTGATCGCGGGAACGTAGATCGCGGCAAACAACGCGGACGAGAAAACGACCAGCGCCCACACGGCCCTAGTCGCTGCTAATTCCGGAGCGCGAACGTCACGAGCGAGTGACCGGCGATCACCGCGACGTACTGCTTGCCATCGACTTCATAGCTCATCGGACCGTTGACGATCTGGCCTCCGAGGCTCGCCTTCCACAATAGCGTGCCGGTGCGCGCATCGAGCGCGTGGAAGTACCCCTCACGTCCGCCGGTGAAAAGCAGGTCGGACGCGGTCGTCAGGATGCCGCTGTCCGAGACGTCGAACTGTTCGAACTTCCACTTCTGCTCACCTGAGCGCGGATCGATCGCGAGGACCGCGCCGTGCCCCACCGCATCGGTCCAGTTGTTGATCGGACTTCGACGGCCGACGCCGATGGCGGGTGCGCCCGGTACCGGCGTCAGCACGGTGAAGCCGCCGCCGGAGAAGTTTCGGCCGGGCTGATAGACGGATGTTTCTTTTCGATAGATCGTGGCGTAGCCTTCCCACGCCGACACGTAGAAGAGCTCGGTCCGCGGGCTGTACGACGGCGAGTACCAATTGGTCCCGCCCTGGTTGCCCGGCCACGTCGGGGAACCGGCGGGCTGCGGCGTTTGCATCGGCCGTCCGCGCTCGTCGAGACGGCTGGCCCAGTTGACCTTCACGAACGGGTTGCCGGAGAGGAAACGGCCCGTCGCTCGATCGAGGGCGTAAAAGAATCCGTTGCGATTGGCCCAGACCAGCAGCTTCGCGACGTTGTCCACAGGTCCGCGCCAGTTCATGTCGACGAGCACCGGGACCTGGACCGAGTCGTAGTCGTAGGGGTCGTTCGGCGTGAACTGAAAATGCCATTTGAGCGTGCCGGTGTCGGCGTCGAGGGCGACGACCGAGTCGGTATAGAGGTTGTCGCCCGGGCGCTGATCGTTATTCCAATCCGGTCCGGGATTGCCGACACCCCAGTACGTGAGGTTGAGCGCCGGATCGTAGGATCCGGTCACCCACACAGAACCGCCGCCGTACTTCCACGCGTCGCCCTTCCACGTCTCGTGACCCGGTTCTCCCGGACCAGGAATCGTATTGAAGCGCCACGCTTCCTTCCCCGTCTTCGCGTCGTACGCCGCGATGAAGCCGCGGATGCCGAACTCGCCGCCGCCCACGCCGACGATCACCTTGTCCTTCACGACGAGCGGCGCGAGCGTGATCGAATACGCGAGCTTCGCGTCGGCGACGGCGATGTTCCAGAGGGGCTTGCCACTCTTCGCATCGATGGCGATCAAGTGCGCGTCGAGCGTGCCCATGAAGAGGATGTCGAGCGTGTCGCCGCCGATCGCGACCCCACGATTGTTGCTGCCGCAACAGACGCGCTGATCCGGTGACGGCGTGTGCCGGTAGATCCAGAAGACCCGACCCGTTTTCGCGTCGAGCGCGACCACGTCATTCGGCCGCTGCGTGACGTACATGATCCCGTCGACGACGAGCGGCGTCGACTGCCACGCGCCGAACACCTGTGCCTGCAGCACCCATT
>MNEX01000300.1 GCA_001917905.1 Acidobacteria bacterium 13_1_40CM_65_14 | reverse complement strand
AGTTGCCCGCCGGCAGCCGATCGAACAACAGGCCATTTCGATCCGCATCCACGCCGGAATTGATCAACGTGATCGGCGTCCCGGTCATGTACCGCGACGCACCGCTGACGGTCAGTCCATGCGTGCGCGGAATCTCGACGCGCCCGCTGACGACGAGGTTCTGCTTCCGGTCGGCGTTGAGCGGTCCAAAGTTCATGTCGAGCCGCGGATCGTTGAGCAGTTGGAAGTTGTCGGTGTCGGTCTGGTTGGCCTCCGAGTTTCCGCGCGCGTAGCCGATCGCATAGGACACGCGGGCGGCCCAGTTCCGGCTGTACCGCTTTTCGAGCGAGACGTTCACCCCGTCGAACTGCGAGGAGCCGGCGTTGGTGCGCGTCAGCACCTGGTTGTTGAACGCGGTAATCCCCAATTGCGGGGCGATGCCGCGGAGGTCCGTGGGTGATGAGCTGATCGCGGTTCCAACTGTGAATGTAGTCGACGGTCGCGGCTGTCTGGCTTCCAAGCTGCCGCTCGTAGCCGAGCGAGATCTGATGCGTATTCGGCACCAGGCGATCGGGATTGTCGAGGAAGACCACGCCGGTGTTGCGGCCCAGGGTGCCGGATGGGATCAGCGAATTGAGCAGCCCGCGGTTGACGACGGGTCCGTTGACGAGCATCGGATCGGTTGGAAGGAGTCCTCGGCTCGGACCCGGGTCTGCCGCGCTGTTGGGAAACGAGGCCGTGAACGACGAGCTGTAGATGGCCTGTGACACAAATGGCGTGATCGTCTGAAGCGTGATTTTGTCGTAGTAGATCCCGTACCCGCCCCGGACCAGCGACTTGCCAGTGCCACTCGGATTCCAGGTGAAGCCAAGCCGTGGCGAGATGTTATTCCTGTCGACTACGTGGTTGCCCCCCGTGACGAGCGGGTTGAATGCGTAGTTCAGCGGCGCGACCTCGAGGTCATAGCGCACGCCCAGATTCATCGTGACGTTCTGCCTGTGCCATTTGTCCTGCGCGAACAGCACGAAGACGTTCGTCGGCACGGTGATGTCGCTCGCGTCGGGCGCTCGGATGAACAGACGCTCGGGATACGTCGAAGGGTCGTTTTTGTTGAACGCTTTGTCGGTGGAGAAGGAGAACCTTCCGTTCATGTCCGTCTGATCCGGGAGCTCGATCTGCGAGTAGATGAACTGGCCGCCGAACTTGAGATCGTGATCGCCGCCGGCCCATTTCGGGAGGAACCAGGAGTACGCCTCGGTGACCTCATAGGCATTGTCGATTCGGAACAGCGCGCCGTTGTTCGGCCCATCGAACCAGGATGAGAGCATCTGGAGGGTCGGAGCCAGAGTGGCCAACGGAATGCCATCCTGCACTTCAGGCGCGGTAAAGCCGTTCTTTTCGTGCGTGTAGCCAACGCGGAGCTCGTTGACGCGCGAGTTGCCGGCAACCCAGTTCCATTTGCCTCCGGTCGTCCGATCGATGTCGAACTCCTGATCGCGTCCTGCCGGCGTCTCCGTGCGGGCGAGACGGCCGTAAGTCGGCGAGTACTCGACCAGGTACCGGAAGGTCCACGTGTTGTTCGGGTTGAGCTGCTGGTCGAAGCGCGCCATGTGGTTGACCAGGTGCATGCTCTGCGTGTTCGCGTAGTTCAGCTCCGGCCGGTTGACGAACACGGCGCTGCGGCCTTCGTCGTAGACGATGCGGTCGAGGCTGTAGAAAAAATGGGCCTTGTTCTTGACGATGGGTCCGCCGAGCGTGCCGCCCCAGTCCTTCTGGGCCGTCTGCGGCTTGGCGAGGTTGTTCTGGGCGACGAAGAAGTCCTTTGCCGCGTACTTGTTGCGGCCGAACTCGGCATCGTACTGGTTGGTCAACACCTGGAACTCCTGCACCGCCTCGATCGCCGGGCGCACCTGGCTGCCGCACGACGAACCGAGATAGTCGTCGTTGTTCCCGCCGCCGTCGATTGAAAAGTTGCCGCTCCGGTTGCTGCCGCCGCCGACGATCAACGACTCGCAGGCGAACGACGCGGTCGACGAAGCGACCTGAATGCCGGGCGCCAGACCGACGGCGTACATCCAGTCTTTGTTCATGATGGGCAAGGCGCTGAGCTCGGCCTGGCCGATGTTGGCGCCGATCTGCTTCGAGGTGACGTCGACGAGCGGCGACTCAGCGTTCACCGTCACGCTCTCCTCGATTCCGCCCACCGCCAGCGTGATGTCGAGCGTCGCCGTGTTTCCGATCTGGAGCACGACATCGGGGCGTTCGTATTTCCTGAACCCCGTCAGCTCGGCGGTAATTCGATATGGGCCCGGCACGATACCGGTCACGAAGTACGAGCCGTCAGCATTGCTGACGACCTGGCGAAACACGCCGCTTCCCTGGTGCGTCACGACGACGACCACGCCGGGAAGCGCGGCCCCGGACTCGTCGATGACATGCCCTTGCACGGCGGAGGATTGACCTTGAGCCAGGACGCCTGACGTGACGACAAGAATGAAGGCAAGCACCGACGCCGAACGACCGAGACAAGTGTTCATCGTGAACCTCCTGGATGAACCGTTGGTCAGCTCGGAAAACGCGAGAGAGGGCGCGACTATAGCATCGCGTTCACGGCGCTCTTCAGCAGGAAAGGATAAGAAGGTCGTTAGAAATTCGTCGCGACCAAAAACACGAACTCAAGATCCCGCAAGGTATCCGGGCCGCGCTTTGACCGTCGCGCCGCCGCGTGTGACTCTCACCGTCAGACGATGCCAACCGTCCTTCGCCACGCCGCGCGGCGTGTAGCTCACGAGATACCGCTGGCGGAACTCCTCGAGCACGCTCAGGAAAATCGCGCTGAGATTGCCGGTCTTTTCGATCTCGAAGAGACGTCCGCCGGTGAACGACGTCAGGTCACGAAGAAATTCCGCCTTCACGCGGCCGACCGAGACGGCGTAGGCGACGACATCGGATCGTTTGGCTGTCTCGAGCACCGAGTCGGGCAGCAGCCAGCTCGAGGTATCGAGGCCGTCGCTGAACACGATCAGCAGCGCGCGTCCCACGTCGGACTCGCCGACGACCATCGCGGCATAGCTGCCGTCGACGAGCGCGGTGTCGCCGGCAGGCTCCGCTTCGTCGAGCGCCTCGCGCACGGTGCGAGCGTTCGACGTGAGATCGGCGTCGAGCGTGACCTCGCGGCGGAACGTCACCAGCGCCGCCTGATCCTCTTTCTTCAACCCGTTCAGCAGCGCGTACCCGGCCGCCCTCAGGTTGTCAAGCCGTTCACCCGCGACGCTGTCGCTCATGTCGAGCGCAAGGATGACGTTGAGCGGGATCTGCTCGAAGCTGACGAGATCGACTTTCTGCGGGACGCCGTTGTCGAAGATGTCGAAGTCGGCCGGCCCGAGACCGCGGACCGGCTGTCCCCTGTCGGTGACGAGCACGTCGACGCGAACGGCCTCGACCTTCGCCGAAAACGCGGCATTCTGCGCGCGGACCGCGAGGGCCGACGTCGCGATGATTGCCGCAGTGAACGCCAGCCCCGCTTTCATCGATCGGCGCCTGACACAAACGGCCAAATCAGCTCGGCGAACAGATCGTCGGCGTTCCGAGCCTGCGCGACGTGATAGGTCCACCACGGATCGTCGTCGGCATCGTTCGAGGCGAGCTCGAACACGCGCCGGATTTCCCGCAGCGCGCCGCCGCGATCGCCGCGGCGCCGCGCGAGCGCGCTCAACGCCAGGTGAGGGGATTGCGCCGCCGGCTGCAGCTCCGCGGCGCGCGTGTACGACGCGCGGGCTGCGTCAAACTCGCCGAGTGCGTCCCGCGCCGCGCCGAGGAACAGCTCGCCGTAGTAGTGCAGCAGCTCGTCGCCGGTCGACGCGAGCGCCTGCGTCAGCTCGCTCGCGGCGTCCGCGGGCTTGCCGAGCATCAGCAGGACGCGCCCGAGGCGCAGGCGCGCCTCGGCGAAATCCGGTTTCAGCGTGACCGCGCGCCGGAGAAAACTCTCGGCCTGGCGCAGCTCCGCCTGGTTCGAGCCGAGATCGAAGCTCACGCCTGTGGGCAGCGGCGCGGAGCGTACCGCACTCTGAATGCGCGGACCCGCGTAGGTTTCGTGGAGGCAGCCGTTCAGAAAGAGGATGTCGGGATCGGCCGGAAAGATCTCACGCGCGCGATCGAGGTGCACCGTCTCGTAGTTTTCACGCGACTGCATCCACGCCGCGGTCGCGCGATACCACTGCCTGACCATTTCGTCGCGGCGCGGTTCGGGTCTGTCGGATCCGGGCGGCTGCACGTGGTCGAGCAGCATGCGGGCCAGCTCCCAGTGCACGGCGCTCTGGCCGAGATCGATTCCGACGCCGTCGGCAATGGTCATTCGCAGCCGCTGCGGACCGGCAGATCCAGGCGCTTCGATCGGCTCGGTCGCGCCCCTCGTCGTCATCGCGACGTCCGTGTGCAGCAGCGCGCCGCGCCGCAGGACGTAGTTGTCGTCGCCGTGGAGTCTCGCGTCGGCGGCAAGGCGCGCCAGCCGGAGAAGATCCGCGTCGATCTCGGTCGGCGCCTTGACGGCGAGACACTCGCGCTGCTGCACGATGCCGGCCGCGGCGCACGCGAGCACCTTCAAGCGGCGAAGCTCGTTGGGCGTGTACCGAATCTGCTGCGATGTGCGCTGCCCGGGTTCACGGATGTCGAACCGGGCGATGCGCGGATCGCGCATCAACAACGCGAGGTTGTTGACGTCGATCCACAACGTCCGCACGGCGTGAGCCGACCAAGGCGCGACATTGTGGAGGGCCACGTCGGCCGTTCCCGGCTCGTGATTCAGGATCGCCTTCAGCCACTGCTCGACGCGGTCGATGCGGGACACCGGCGGCTCGGCGGCGATGGCGACCGCGCCGGTCAGGCAGAACACCGCGGCAAGAACAACACGCCGCATGTACGCGCGAGTGTACCTGACGGCTCGGCACGACGTCATCCAGCACGTCGCGCTCGCGGCGGCTGAATTCGATCAGGCGTTGTTTCTGGGTTCCAGGTCCCCGAACAGCAGCATGGCCACCATGGTGCGGAGGAGAAGCGGAGTCACCGGCTTGTCCAGACAGACTTGGGCCGGACGATCGTCGTCGAGGTCAGCCTCAGGGTGTCCGGTGAGGTACAGCACTTCGACGTGCGGCCAGATCTGACGGATGAGCGCGACCATCGCGTCGCCGTTCATCAAGGGCATGGCGTAGTCGGCGATCACGAGATCCAAGTGTTCGAGTTTTTTGGCGAGCACCATCGCCTCGAAGGGATCGTCTGCGGTGACGACTTGGAACTCAGGGCGCAGCACGCGTGCGACAAAGTCGAGGACTTGGCGATCGTCATCAACGGCGAGAACGCATGGAGTCATGACCACTTTCCTCATGACGCCCGAAAACCGGCTCAGCATGCGGAAGCTCCCGAGTCGCCGACAGGCAGTGTTAGTCCAAGAGCTGGGCCGTTCGGGGAGTCACAAATGTCTGGAAAAAATGCGGGGTTCGCCGGATTTCGGCCATGTAGAAAGGTAAATCCGTGACCGGTTTTCCTACACGGGCGTCGGGTTTTAGAAGATGGTCGCGATCGACGCGGCGGCCCAGTCGAGAACGCGCGTCGGCAGAATGCCGAGGTAGAAGACGAGGATCGCCGACACGATGAGCGCGAGGCCGGCCATACGCGGAATCGGCGGCACGCGCGCGGGCGTGTCGGTCGTCGTCATGTACATCATGACGATGATGCGCAGGTAGAAGAAGACCGAGACGACGCTGGTCAGCACGCCGATGATCGCGAGCCCCGTGTAGCCACGCTTCACCGCCGCGCTGAACACGTACCACTTCGCGATGAAGCCCGCCATCGGCGGGAACCCTCCGAGCGACAGCAGGAAGATCGTCATCAGCGCGGCGAGCGCGGGATGCGTGTACCAGAGACCGGCGTAGTCGCGCACGCGATCGTTGGGCTGATCGGTATTCTCGAGCACCGAGATCACACCGAACGCGCCGATGTTGGTCACCGCATACGTCAGCAGATAGAACAGCACGGCTGCTTTCCCGACGTCGTTCGCCGCCAAGAGCGCCAGCAGCAGGTACCCGCCGTGCGCGATGCTCGAGTAGGCCAGCATGCGCTTGACGCTCGACTGCGACACGCCGACCACGGTGCCGACGATCATCGTCGCGGCGGCGACGATCCACAGAATCGGGCTCCAACTGGGGCGCAGCGGCTCGAACGCCGCGAGGAACACCCGCACGAACGCGGCGAACGCGGCCGCCTTCACGCCGGTCGACATGAAACCGGTGATCGCCGGCGGCGCGGCTTCGTACGCATCGGGCGTCCACATGTGAAACGGCACGGCCGACACCTTGAACGCGAAGCCGACGAGCAGCAGGCCGACGGCGAGCAGCTGCATCGGCGTCGGCGCCATCGCCTGCGCCGCCATGAGGCTGCCGATCCGATCGAGCCGCGTGCTGCCGGTCAGGCCATACGTGAACGCGATGCCGTAGAGAAAGAACGCGCTCGAGAACGCGCCGAGCAGGAAGTACTTGAGCGCGCCTTCGGACGCCAGCGCGTGATCGCGGCGGATGCCGGTCAGCACGTAGACCGCGAGCGACAGCACTTCGAGCGCGAGAAAGATGATGAGCAGGTCGGTCGCCGTGGCCATCAGCATCATGCCCGCAAGGGCGAAGAGCATCAACGCGTAGTACTCCCCGCGCGGCAGCCGCTCGCGATCGATGGTCGGCTCGGAGATCGCCAGCGACAGCACGCCGACGATGATCAGGATGAAGGTGACGAACAGCCCGAACTTGTCGGCGACGACGACGCCGAAGCTCGACGCGCCGTCTTTCCAGAGCAGCACCGACGAGATGGCGGCGCCGGCGAGGCCGATGGCGCCAAGCGGACCGATCGGCATCCGCTCGCCGGGCGCGCGGAACGCCTCGGCGATCATGGCGGCGATGGCCGCCGCGGTCACGCAGGACATGGGCACGATCGCGTTGAATGAAGACATCAATTTGGAATTCGTAATTCCGAATTGCCTGCCTGGAGTCGCTGCGACGAGCGCTGACTCACCTGGCCGATCAGCCGATTGACCGATGGCTCGATCGGCTTCAGAAACAGGTTCGGGAAGATGCCCATCAGGATGGCGATCGCGACAATCGGGGCGATGACGAGCCACTCGCGCGGCTGCAGATCGGGGAGCTTCGCGTTTTTCTCGTCGGTCACCGGCCCGTAGTTCACGCGCTGGAACATCCAGAGCATGTAGGTGGCCGACAGGATCACGCCGGTCGCGGCGAGCGCCGCCAGTCGCGGATCCCACCGGAACGCACCGAGCAGGATCAGGAATTCGCCGACGAAGCCGTTGAGTCCCGGCAGGCCGATCGACGACAGCGTGATGAGGAAAAAGACGGCGACCAGGCGCGGGACCACGTTCTTCAAGCCGCCGTACTCCGAGATCAGCCGCGTGTGCCGCCGATCCGAGAGCATGCCGACGATGAGGAAGAGTCCGCCGGTGCTGACGCCGTGGTTGAGCATCTGATACACGGCGCCCTGCACACCCTGCGTGTTCATCGCGGCGATGCCGAGGACGACGAACCCGAGATGGCTGACGCTCGAGTACGCGACCAGCTTCTTCATGTCGGGCTGCACCATCGCGACGAGCGCGCCGTAGATGATGCCGATGACGGCGAGACCGGCGAGATACGGCGCGAAGAACGACGCGGCTTCCGGGAACAGCGGGAAGGCGAAGCGCACGAGACCGTACGTGCCCATCTTCAGCAGCACGCCCGCGAGGATGACCGAGCCGGCCGTCGGTGCCTCGACGTGCGCGTCGGGCAGCCACGTGTGAAACGGGAACAGCGGCACCTTGATGGCGAACGCGAGCGCGAACGCGAGGAAGAACCAGAACTGCTGGCTCCGCGGTACGTCCATCGCGTACAGCTTCAGGAGGTCGAAGGTGTACTCACCGGTCGTCCCCTGGCTGTGCAGGTAGGCGAGGCCGAGAATCGCGAGCAGCATCAGCACGCTGCCGGCCATCGTATAGAGGATGAACTTGACGGCGGCGTAGATGCGGCGGTCGTAGCCCCAGATGCCGATGAGGAAGTACATCGGCACCAGCATCGCGTCCCAGAACACGTAGAACAGGAACAGATCGAGCGAGACGAAGACGCCCATCATCGCGCTCTCGAGCAGCAGGATGAAGACGCAGAACATCTTGAGCCGCTTGTGCACCGACTCCCACGAGCTGAGGAGCGCGATCGGCGTCAGAAAGCCGGTCAGCACGAGCAGCAGCAGGCTGATGCCGTCGACGCCGACGAAATAGTCGATGCCGAACGCGGGAATCCACGCGTGTCGCTCGACGAACTGGAAGTCGGCTGACGCGGGATTGAAGCGGGTCCACAACAGCAGCGTCTCGGCGAAGACCAGCACCGACACGATGAGGGCGATGTTCCGGATGAGCGGCTCATTGCGCTCCTCGTCACGAATGAAGAGCAGCAGGACGGCGCCGGCAATCGGGAGCGCGATCAGAGAGGTCAGGATCGGGAAGTTCATTAAGGCCTACCGACCGCAAACCTCTCCACGGCAAACCTCTCCACCACTGGGGACACGGGGGACACGGAGGGAAAAAGCGTGTACGAAAGCAGGTTCGATCCTCCTGTCCCCCGTGTCCTCCGTGGTGGAGAGTGTCGTGCCGGCGTAGAGCGTTATAGCCACAAGTAGTACCCCAGAATCAGCACCACTCCCACGAACAACGACGCCGCATAGGCGCGGACCGACCCGGTTTGCAGCCGGCGCAGCAGCTCGCTCGAGCCGCCGATGATTTCGCCCGCGCCGTTCACCGCGCCGTCGATCACGCGCACGTCGACTACCTTCCACAACCCGTCTTCCGACGTGATCCGAATCGGCTGGACGATCGCCGCGTCGTAGATTTCGTCGACGTAGTACTTGTTCAGGAGCAGCCGATAGAGACCGGCGAATCGCGCGGCCATCGCATCGGCGGCGCGCCGGCTTTTCAGGAAGTAGTACGTCGCGAGACCGATGCCGGCAAACGCGACGACAATCGACACGATCATCAGCGGGATCTCGGCGCTCGAGTCGGCCACCGCGTGAACGGACTCCGGCGCGAAACTCGGCTCGAGGAAGTGCTCGAACCGCCCGCCCAGGCCGACCCATCCGGCCACAACGGATCCGATCGCGAGCACGATCAGCACGAAGGTCATGGCCGGAGGCGCGTCATGCAGGTGGCCGTGAGGTGCCTGGTGCCCCGTGCTTGGTGGCTGGTGCCCTGCAGGACGGGTTGGTGTCGGGTGCTGTGCCGCCGGTTCTTGTTCTTTCGGATGCTCCGGCGAAACCGCTTCCGGCGTGCGATCGCCATGAAACGCAAGAAAGACCAGCCGGAACATGTACGTCGCGGTGAGGAGCGCCGTGAGCAGCCCAACGGCCCAGAGGATTGTGTGGCCGCTCTCGAACGTGCGCGCGAGGATCTCGTCCTTGCTGAAGAATCCCGCGAGGCCCGGGACGCCGGCGATCGCGAGCGCGCCGATGAGGAACGTCCAGTACGTGATCGGCAGCTCCTTCTTCAGCCCGCCCATGCGGCGCAGATCCTGCTCGCCCGCCAGCGCGTGAATCACGGCGCCCGATCCGAGGAACAGCAGCGCCTTGAAGAACGCGTGCGTATACAGATGGAAGATGCCGGCGGCATACGCGCCGACTCCCATCGCGAGGAACATGTAGCCGAGTTGCGAGACGGTCGAGTACGCGAGCACGCGCTTGATGTCGTTCTGGACCAGACCGATCGTGCCGGCCATCAGCGCGGTGGCGGTGCCGATGACGGCGACGATCGTCAGGGTCTCCGGCGCGTGGCTGAACAGCACCGCGTTCCGCCCAATCATGTACACGCCCGCCGTCACCATCGTCGCCGCGTGGATGAGGGCGGACACCGGCGTCGGCCCTTCCATGGCGTCCGGCAGCCAGACGAAGAGCGGAATCTGCGCCGATTTGCCCGTGGCGCCGATGAACAGCAGCAGCGTGATGAGCGAGACCGTACCGAACGTCGTCTCGGGACTGAGACCGGAGACCGCGCGCGCGACCTCCTGGAAATCGAGCGTGCCAAAGCGCGTGAAGACGAGCAGCACGCCGAGGATGAACCCGTAGTCGCCGATGCGGTTGACGATGAACGCCTTCTTGCCGGCATCGGACGCGGACTTTTTCTGGAACCAGAAGCCGATCAGCAGGTACGAGCAGAGGCCGACGCCTTCCCAGCCGACGAACATGACGAGGAAGTTCGCGCCAAGGACGAGCACGAGCATGAACGTCGCGAACAGATTCAGGTACGAGAAGTAGCGCGCGTACTCGGAATCGCGCTCCTCGTGCATGTACGCGGTCGAGTAGATGTGAATCAGCGACCCGATGCCGGTGACGACGAGGATCATGACCGCCGACAACGGATCGAGCCGCAGCGTCAGGCCGACTGTCAGGTCGCCTGACGTGAGCCACGTGTACACCTGATTGACGATCGCGCGCGATTCAGGCTCGAGCGACACGAGGCGGACGAGGGCGGCGCACGAGACGACGAAGGACGCGATCATCGCGCCGCACGCGACCGCGCCCGACACGGCCTTGGTCACGCGCCGGCCGAAGCTGGCGTTGATCAGGAAGCCGAGGAACGGGAGGAGCGGAATCAGCAGCAGCATGGCGCCACGAAAACCAAGGCAACCGCAGAGCTCGCAGAGATCGCAGAGCAAATGAATCCTCTGCGTGCTTGGCGTGCTCCGCGGTTGCTTCGTCCGGGTTGCGTCACCATTTCAACGCCGTCCACGAATCCGGGTTCAACGACTCGCGGTGCCGGAAGAGCGCGATGACGATCGCGAGACCGACCGCCGCTTCGGCCGCAGCCACGGTCATGACGAAGAAGACGATGATCTGACCGTCCGCGGCGCCGAGCGCGCGGCCGAACGCGACGAACGTGAGGTTCACCGCATTCAACATGATCTCGATCGACAGGAGAATCGTGATCAGGTTCCGCCGGACGAACACACCAGCCGTGCCGATGGCGAACAGAATCGCCGAGAGCACGAGATAATGATTCAACGACACCATCAGCGCGACTCCCGTGGCGCGAGCACCACGGCCCCAGACATTACTAATCCGGGGGCCCCTACCCCCCGGTCCCGCTTCGCGGGGGCCCCGAAGGCCCCGCTCCGCCGCGCTGGTCGGCGCTTCATGACTCTCGCCTCGCGAGGACGACCGCGCCGACCATCGCGACCAGAATCAACACCGAGGTCACTTCGAATGCGAACGCGTAGTCGGTGAACAGCAGTTGACCGATGGTCTTCACCGAACTGATCGCGCCGGACGGAAACGCGCCCGACTCGCCGCCCTTGGTCAGCACCCACACGAGCTCGACGGCCAGCGCCGCGGCGAGAAATCCTCCGAAGCGCATGGGAACTTTGTTCACTCCCGGGGCCCCTGCCCCCCGGACACGCTCCGCGGGGACCCCTGCGCCCCGCTCCGCTTCGTATGCGTGGATCCGCTCGTCGTAATCCGTCTCCTCGTGCGGCGCGTTCAGCAGCATGACGACGAAGAGGAAGAGCACCATGATGGCGCCGGCGTAGACGATGATCTGGATGACGGCGACAAACGGCGCCTCGAGCAGCACGTACAAGCCGGACAGCGCGCCGAACGACGCGATGAGCAGCAGCACGCTGTAGATGGGATTGCGCTGCGCGATGACGAGAACCGACGCCACCACCGCAATCACCGCGAACACGTAAAACGCCATCACCTCACAACTCGAAATACAACACGCCGGCCGCGGTGACGAGCAGATTGATCACGGCCACCGGCAGCAGCACCTTCCAGCCGAAGCGCATCAACTGGTCGTAGCGATAGCGCGGCAGCGTCCACCGCATCCACACGTAGAAGAACAGAATCGCGCCGACCTTGACGAGGAACCAGATCCAGCCGAGCGACTCCGGCAGAAACGGTCCGTGCCAGCCGCCGAGAAACAGATCGGTCGCCACCGCCGACACGGTGACCATGTTCACGTACTCCGCGAGGAAGAACATCGCGAAGCTCATGCTGCTGTACTCGGTGTGATAGCCGGCGACGAGCTCCTGCTCCGCCTCCGGAAAATCAAACGGCGCGCGGTTCGTTTCCGCGATCCCCGCCGTCATGTAGATCAGGAATCCGATTGGCTGCAGAAAGACGAACCATTTCGGGATGAATCCCAGCCACGTCCCCGCCTGCCGATTCACGATGTCGGTCAGCGACAGCGAGTTGCCGATGATGAGGACGCCCGCGAGCGCGAGGCCGTAGGACAGCTCGTAGCTAATCATCTGTGCCGACGATCGAAGGCCGCCGAGCAGCGAGTACTTGCTGTTCGAGCTCCAGCCCGCCAGCACGATCCCGTACACGCTCATCGACGCGACGGCGAACACGACGAGGATCGCGACGTTGACGTCGGCGACCTGCAGCCGCAGCCCTTCCGGCAGCCATCCGCCGAACGTCGTCTCGGCGCCGAAGGGAACGACCGCGAACGCGGCGAAGGCACACGTGGCGGCGATGATTGGCGCGAGCGCGAAGAGGAACGCGTCGGCCGCCTTCGGCCGGAGCTCCTCTTTGAACATCAGCTTGACGATGTCGGCGAGCGGTTGAAGCACGCCTTGCCAGCCGACGCGATACGGACCGAGCCGCTGCTGCAGGAACGCCGCGACCTTGCGCTCGACGTACACCATCACGGCCGCCGAGTTCAGCAGCATCACGAAGACGAAGAGCGTCAGGCCGATTTGGGCGACAAGCAGCGGGGTCATATAGCCGCCGAACCACCACAGCGCGACAAGACAGCCGCACGATGCCACGAAAACACGAAAACGCGAAAACACGAAACCCGTAGTTGGTTTTCGTTTCGTGGTTTCGTGCTTTCGTGGTTTCGTGCGCTGATGGCGTTGCGGCGTGAGGGCTTCACGCGTGAGCTCCTACCGTGTGTCTCGCCCGCCAGTCCGCCGTCAGCGTGCAGCGTCCTTCTTTGATGTGCGCCTCGTACTCGTGCCTGAAATGCTTCAGCGTCGTCGTCACCGGCGTAACCGCGGCGTCGCCGAACGCGCAGAGCGTCTTGCCCGCGATGTTCGCCGAGACGCTCGAGAGCAGATCGAGGTCCTGCATCTGCCCTTCACCACGCTCGATGCGGCGGAGAATCTTGTGGAGCCAGTCGGTGCCCTCGCGGCACGGCGTGCACTTGCCGCACGACTCGTGGCGATAGAAGTGCAGCAGGTTCTCCGCCAGCCACACCATGCAGGTCGTGTCGTCGAGGACGATGATCGCCGCGGAACCGAGGAGTGAACCGGCCTTCTGAATCGCGTCGAAGCTCGCCTGCGTGTCGAGCTGATCGGGCATCAGGACGGGCACCGACGAGCCGCCGGGAATCACGGCTTTGAGCGTCCGGCCATCGCGCACGCCGCCGGCGTGGCCGTCAATCAGCTCACGCAGCGTGATCTTCATGTCGGTTTCGTACACGCCCGGGCGCTTGACGTGACCGCTGACGCAGTACAACTTCGGGCCGCCGTTTTTCTCGGGACCGAGTCCCGCGAACCACTCGGCGCCCTTCGAGACGATGAGCGGCACGTTGCAGAGCGTCTCGACGTTGTTGACGGCGGTCGGCTTGTTGTAGAGACCGACGAGCGCCGGAAACGGCGGCTTGTTCCGCGGCTGCGCGCGCTTGCCTTCGAGCGATTCGAGGAGCGCCGTCTCTTCACCCGCTTCGTACGCGCCGGCGCCGCGATGCATGTAGACGTCGCAGTCGAAGCCGGATCCCAGGATGTTCTTGCCGAGGAAGCCGCGCGCGTACGCGTCCGCGATCGCCCGCTCGAGGATGCCCTGCACGTGGAGGAATTCGCCGCGTATATAGATGTAGGCGACCTTCGCCCCTATCGCATAGCAGCCAATCGCGCATCCTTCTATTAAGAGGTGCGGATTGCGCTCCATCAGCAGGTGGTCCTTGAACGTCCCCGGCTCGCTCTCGTCGGCGTTACAGGCGATATAGCGCGGCTCGACCTTCTTGTCGACGAACTGCCACTTCATTCCGGTCGGGAACCCCGCGCCGCCGCGCCCGCGCAGCCCGGACGCCTTGACCATCTCGATGATCTCGTCGGGTTTCTTCGTCAGGGCGGCCTTCAGCGCAGCGTAGCCCTCGTGCTCGACGTAGAAATCCAGGGTGAAGGAATTCGGTTCTCGAACGTACTTCGTGAGGATCGGATCCATTTTTGACTTTGCGCTGGGGCCCCAGCGCCTGTCGCGCCTCTCGTTTACTTTTTTGCACTGGCGGCGGGGCCCCACCCCCGCCGCGAGCTTTCGCTGACGCCTCGCCTCGGATTCCCTCGGCTCGGCGTGGCCGCAGGCGCTGCCGTCTGGGTGCGTGCCCTGCCCATCCTGCCTATCCCGCCTTCTTCTTCAGTTCCACAACGTGATGACAGCCGCTGAGCACTGACTCACCTCGCGCGCGCAGATCGTCCACGAGGCGCGACGCGTCCTCCGGCTTCAGGCACTCGTGCCAGCCGTCGTTGACCATGACGACGGGCGCGCGGTCGCACGCGCCGAGGCACTCGACTTCGACGAGCGTGAACGTCCCGCTCGCGTCGGTCTGGCCCGGTGTGATGCCCAGCTTCGCGGTCAGCTCTTCGGTCACACGCTCCGCGCCGTTCAGCGCGCACGACAGCGTGCGGCACACTTGCACGACGAACGTGCCCACCGGCTTCGTGTAGAACATCGTGTAGAACGACACGACGTCCTCGACGTCCGCGCGCGTGATGCCGAGGAGCTCGGCCACGTGGCGGATCGCGTTCGCGGTGATGTAGCCCTGCTGGTACTGCGCGAGATAGAGCGCCGGGAGCACCGCCGATCGACGGCGGTCCGGCGGATAGCGCTTGACGATCTGGTCGAAGCGCGCACGATTCTCCGCTGTGTACGCGAACGGCGGCCCGGCTCCCTTGTCAGTTTCGTCGAGCGTCCGCGCCGACTTGTGGAAAGTGGCGTCGTACGCCATCTTCGGATGAAAGCTCACCGGTCCACGTCTCCCATCACGACGTCAATCGATCCGATCACCGCGATGACGTCGGCGATGAGACCGCCGACGATCATCCTCTCGAGCGCCTGGCACGCCATGAGCGACGGCGCGCGCGACTTCACGCGCCACGGCCGGTTCGACCCGTCCGACACAATCGAGAATCCGTGCTCGCCGCGCGGCCCTTCGACCGGCACGTACGCCTCACCCTCCGGCACCGTGAAGCCTTGCGAATAGATCAGGAAATGCTGGATGAGCGCTTCCATCTCGGTGTAGACGCGATCCTTTGGCGGCGGCGTGATGCGCGGATCGTCGACCGCGAATGCGCCCGTCGGCGAGATCCGCTCGAGCGCCTGACGACACAGCTTCACGCTCTCGCGCATCTCCGCCACCCGCACTTGATACCGCGCGTAGGCGTCGCCGGCCGTCTGAGTCGGCACCTGAAAGTCGTACGTGTCATACCCGAGATACGGAAAGTACTTGCGAACGTCGTAGTCCATGCCCGCCGCCCGCGCAATCGGGCCGACCAGGCCGTACGCGACCGCATCGTCTTGACTGATGACGCCCACGTTCTGCGTCCGCTTCAAGTAGATCTCGTTCCTCGTCAGGAGATCCTCGTACTCGTCGAGCTTCGGCGGAAAGCGATCCAGAAACGCACGGACCGCATCGTGGAATCCGCGCGGCAGATCCTCGCGAAGGCCGCCGACGCGCATGTAGCTCGGAAACATGCGGAAGCCCGCGAGGAGCTCGTTGATGTTGAGCAGCAGCTCGCGCTCGCGAAAGCAGTAGAGCATCACCGACACCGCGCCGACTTCCATGCCGTGCGTGCCGAGCCACACCAGGTGACTGTTGATGCGCTGCAGCTCCGCAATGAGCACGCGAATGTTCTTCACGCGCTCGGGGACGTCAATGCCGAGGAGCGTCTCCGCCGACATGCAGAACGCCATCGAGTTCGACTGCGCGCTCAGGTAATCCATGCGCTCGACGAGCGGGATGACCTGCTGCCATTTTTTCTGCTCCGCGGTCTTCTCGATGCCGGTGTGGAGGTAGCCGATGGTGGGCGCTGCCGACCGCACCGTCTCGCCGTCGAGCTCGAGGACGAGGCGCAGCACGCCGTGCGTGCTGGGGTGCTGGGGCCCCATGTTGACGGTCATCGTTTCCGTTCTGATGTCCGCCATCAGGCCGGCTCCAACGCTGAATCAACACAAAGGACACAAAGGACACAAAGGAAGATCTTTAGCTGCGCCAGCGTCATCGTCACGCGAACGCTCTCTCCACGATGTCGCAGATGATGTGCAGCACCGTCCTGTGCACCTCCTGCACGCGCGCCGTCGCATCCGACGGCACGTTGATGTGAATGGCCGCCGCGCGGCCGACTGCACCGCCGTCTCGGCCCGTCAGCGCGATCGTCTGTAGACCGCGCGCCCGCGCCGTCTCGAGCGCGGCGACGATGTTCGGGGACCTCCCGCTGGTGCTGATGCCGAACGCCACGTCACCGCGTTTCCCGAGCGCTTCGACCTGCCGCGCGAACACGCGATCGAACGTGTAGTCGTTGCCGATCGCTGTCAGCACGCTCGTATCGGCCGTCAATGCGATCGCCGCCAGCGCGCGGCGCTCGCGCTGGAAGCGGCCGACAAACTCCGCCGCCACGTGCTGTGCGTCGGAGGCGCTGCCGCCGTTGCCGAAAATGAGCAGCGTGCCGCCGCGCCTCATCGTCTCGCTGATGGCCGCGGCCGCGTCGACGATCGGTTGCGGGTCGGCGGCTTTCACGCGCTCGTGCAGGGCAATCGTGTCGGAGAGCGTCGCGCGAACAAGGTCGGCGCTCACACAATCGCCGACCTCTCCACCACAATCGCCGGCCTCTCCACCACGGAGGACACGGGGGACACGGAGGTTAAAACGTACACAGCCAACAGATTTGTTCCCCCGTGTCCTCCGCGTCCCCCGTAGTGGAGAGTCTCGAGCAGCGGTTTCATCCGCGGCTCAACCTGTCTTTCTGCACGCTCAACCGGAACTCGGCTTCCGTCACCTGCAGCGGCTCGGCCGTCTGCGGCGTCTTCAGGATCTGGACCGGATAGTCCTTCCGCAGCGGATAGCCGTCCCAGTCCTCGGGCATCAGCAGGCGACGGGGATCCGGATGGGCATCGAACACGATGCCGAACAGATCCCACACTTCTCGCTCGAGCCAGTTGGCCGCGGGCCACACGTCGCTGACCGTCGCCACGCGCGCGTCGTTGCCGTGCAGCCGCACTTTCAGCCGGACGCGGCGGCGGTGCGCGATCGACACCAGGATGTAAATCAGCTCGAAGC
>MNEX01000170.1:6478-9323 GCA_001917905.1 Acidobacteria bacterium 13_1_40CM_65_14 | reverse complement strand
CGGGTCCCTCCCGCTGAAATAGCGCCGCGCCATCGTCTCGTTGATCACCATCGCGCCCGGCGCGCCCATGCGATCGCGCTCGTCGATCGCGCGTCCGCGGACGAGCGCCATCTTCATCGTCTCGAAGTAGCCGGGCGAGGCGATGCGAATGTCGGCGCGCGGCTCTTCGCCGTTGGCCGGCGGCGCCTGGCCTTCGATGGTGAAGGGCAGCGCGAAGTCGATGCCGACCGGATACATCGGCAGCGCGCTGACGGCGGCGGCTTGCTGAACGCCAGGCAGCCGTCCCACGCGATGCAGCGCATCCATGTAGAAGCGCATGCGGTCGCCGGCGCTCTTGTACTTCGCCTGCGGCAAATAGATCTGGACCGCGAGGAGATTGCGCGGCTCGAAGCCGGGCGACACGCGCATCAACTCCGCGAAGCTGCGCATCATGAGGCCGGCGCCGACGAGCAGCAGCAGCGCGAGCGCGACTTCGACGACGACGAGCGCGCTGAGCAGACGCGCGCTCGAAGCACGCGTGGTGCCCGAGAACGCGTTCGTCGTGTCGCGCAGGCCGGCGCGCGCCGCGTGCAGCGCGGGGACGAGGCCGAAGACGAGCGCCGTGAACGCGGAGATGCCGATCGCGAACAGCAGCACGCCGCCGTCGAGGCGCACGTCGTCCATGCGCGGCAGACTGCCTTCGGGCAGCGCGTGCACGAACCTCACGCCGGCCCACGCAACGAACAGTCCGATGGCGCAGCCGGCGCCCGCCAGCACGACGCTCTCCGCGATCACCTGACGCGCGAGCCGCCAGCGGCTGGCGCCCAGCGCGGCGCGCATGGCGATCTCGGTCCGCCGAGTCGAGAGCCGCGCGAGGATCAGGTTCGCGACGTTCGCGCAGACGATGAGCAGCAGGAAGCCGACGGCGGCAGAAATCAGCAGCAGCGCGGGCCGCACGGTCGTGACGAGCTGTTCCTGCGCGGCAATCACGCGCGCACCCCACCCCGCGTTGCTGTCGGGATACGTCGTCGCGAGCCGGCTGGCGACGACCGTCATCTCACGCTGCGCCTGCTCGGGCGTCACGCCGTCGGCGAGCCGGCCGACGACGTTCAGCGAGCGCGCCTTGCGCGATCGACCGTGGCCGTCGTTCGGATCGAAACTGAGCGGCGTCCACACGTCGATCGATCCGCTCGGCGGGAAGTCGAACGCCGCCGGCATCACGCCGACGACGGTGTAGGGCTGTGCGTCGAGTTGAATCGTGCGGCCGATCACGCCGGGCGATCCGCCGTAGTGACGCTCCCAGAACGATCGGCTCAGGATCGCCACGCGATCCGCGCCAGGCTGTCCTTCCTCGGAAAGGAACGTGCGGCCGAGGATCGCGTTGGCGCGAAGCACGTTCGTGAAGAGGTTCGGTGTCGCACGGACGCTCGGCACGTCGAGCGGCTCGCCTGCTCCCGCGAATGCGTAGCGGAGCTGGCGGAACGCGGCGAGCGATTGAATCGAGCGGCTCTCGGTCTGCCAATCTTTGTACGTGAGCGGCGCGACGAGATCCTTGTTGCCGTCAGGGTTCTGCTCCCAGACGACGACGAGCCGCGACGGATCCTGATAGGGAAGCTGATTGAGCAGCACCGCTTTGATGACGCTGAAGATGGCGGTGTTCGTGCCGATGCCGAGCACCAGCGTGAGGACCGCGACGGCCGTGAACGTCGGCTGCCGCAAGAGGGACCGTACCGCGTAGCGAAGATCACCCAGCACGCTTCACCGCCTCCGTTACCGCATCGGACACGTACTCGATCTGCGCCGGCGTCAGCTCGGGGTACATCGGCAGCGACAGCATACGCTCGGCTGCACGCTCCGTCACCGGGAAATCTCCCGCGCGGTAGCCGAGGTCGGCACAGGCTTCCTGCAGATGAACGGGGACCGGATAGTGGATGCCAGTGGCGATCTCTTTCGCGCGAAGCTGTTGCTGCACCGTGTCGCGGTGATCGGTCTCGATGACGTACAGGTGATACACGTGCTCGACGCCGGCCGCAGACGAAGGCGTCTGCACGCGCGCGGGCAGCCGCTCGCCGTACGCGTCGGCGTGACGCCGCCGCGCCGCGTTCCACTCGTCGAGATGCGGCAGTTTGACGCGCAGGATGGCCGCCTGCACGGTGTCGAGGCGCGAGTTGGTGCCGGCGATCGAATGGGCGTACTTCGCGCGCTGACCATAGTTGCGCAGCAGCCGCAGCTTCTGGGCCGTCTCACTGTCGTTGGTGACGATCATGCCGCCGTCGCCGTACGCGCCGAGATTCTTCGACGGGTAGAAGCTGAACGCCGCCGCGTGACCGAACCCGCCGACGCGCTGGCCGTTGTAGCGCGCGCCGTGCGCCTGCGCGGCGTCTTCGACGACGAGGAGATTGTAGCGGCGCGCGATCGCGAGCACACCGTCCACGTCGACCGGCTGCCCGAACAGATGCACCGGCACAATCGCGCGAGTGCGCGAGGTGATCGCCGCCGACAGCGCCCCCGGATCGATCGTGTAGCGCTCGGCGTCGGCGTCGACGAGCACCGGGCGCGCGCCGACCGCGAGAATCGCCAGCACGGTCGCGATGAACGTGTTGGCGGCGGTGATGACTTCGTCGCCGGGGCCGATGCCATGGGCGCGCAGGGCGATTTCGATCGCGTCGAGGCCGGTGCCCACGCCGATCGCGTGGCGCACGTCGTGATAGGCGGCGAACTCGCCTTCGAATTTCTCGACGGCGGCGCCGAGAATGAAGTCGCCGCGCTCGAACACCTGCCGCACGGCGCGATCGATCTCCGGCGCCAGCGCGTCGTGCTGCGCCCGCAGATCGACGAAGGGGACCTGAATCGTCGTCGTCATCTC
>MNEX01000170.1:0-6288 GCA_001917905.1 Acidobacteria bacterium 13_1_40CM_65_14 | reverse complement strand
CCGCATTTTCGTATATCCCAGCTCGTGACGCGGATAGATCTTCGTCACGGGCACCTCGCAGTGTCGATAGCCCAGCTTGATGGCTTTCAGCATCAAGTACGGCTCGAGCTCGTACCGATCCAGCCAATCCTGGCGCCAGTTGATCCGGGCATCGCGCAGCACGGCCGTCTTGAACGCGCGAAACCCGTTCGTGCTTTCGGTCACGCGCTTGCCGGACGCGAGCGAGAACACGAGCGGATGAACGACGCGCGTGCCGAGCACGCGGTACTTCGGCATGTTCCCGAAGCCGCCGCCGCCGAGATACCGCGACCCTTGGACGAAATCGGCCGCGCCCGACTCGATCGGGGCCAGCAGCGACGGAATCTGCAGCGGATCGTCCTTGTCGTTGCCCGCCTGGATGACGAGCACGTCGTACCCGTGCTCGAGCGAATACTCGAACACCCGCTTCATCGCCGACCCGATGCCCTGATTCGTCTCGTTTCGCAGCACGCTCACGCGCGTGCGATCCACCTCGTCCAGCGCGCCGTCGGTGGATCCGTCGTCGAACACGAGCAGATCGTACGAGCGGTCGTCGGGATGACGCGCGATCGTGCGGCGAATCTTCTCCCCTTCGTTGTACGCGAAGGTCGCAGCGAGGACGCGCATCCGATGTGTCAACACGCAAACACGAAGACACGAAAACACGAAAACCCGAAAGCACGAAAACCTGAACATACCAAGGTTCTTTTTCGTGGTTTCGTGCTTTCGTGGTTTCGTGGTGGCATGTTCAACGATGCTTGAGCGGCTTGGTGATCGGACGCGTCAATGCCGGTACGTCGGTCCACTCCGGACGGCGGCGGACGTCGACGCCATCCACGTACGGAATCACGATTCCGAACGGGCATTCGAGCGAATCGACGGGACCCATCACTCGCGCGGGATTGCCGGCGGCGAACATGCCGGCCGGCACGTCGGCCGTGACGACGCTGCCGGCGCCGACGAGCGCGTTCTCGCCGATGGTGATGAGCGGCAGCAGCGTGACGTTGACGCCGATGCGCGCGCCCTTCTTGATCGTCGGCCCCTGCATGCACTTGGTGCAGATCGGATGCGGGTCGTTGGCGATCGTCACGCCCGGCGCGAGAAACACGTCGTCTTCGAGGATGGTGAACTGCGCGACGTAGACGTTGCAATGAATCTTGACGCGGTCGCCGATCACGCACGCGTAGTCGATCGTCGAGTTGTTCCACAGCGTGCAGTGACGGCCAATCTTGTTCTCTTCCCGCACGACGGCGTGATGTCCCGTCTCGAAGTCCTCGCCGATGTCGACGGCGGCGTAGATGATCGTTCCCGCGCGAATCCTCGCGGCGCGCCCGATGCGCGTGCGCCCGATCACACCCGCCCGGCCTGATGGGTAGCCGAGCAGGACACCGGGATCGATCACCGACTCGGCCCCGAGCTGCACATCAACGGAACCCGGCACGTCAGACTTCATACTTCGTACTTCAGACTTCATACTTCCACAGCAGCCCCCCGCGACCGCATCGATTCGTCGATCGCCGCCAGCGTACGAATGACACCCAGACCGAAGTGACAGCTCGCGACCGGCGGCTCGCCGCCCCGCACGGCAGCGACGAAATCGGCGCATTGGTTCTTCAACGGCTCGCTCGGTTCGACCTTGGGGCTGATGATGTCGCCGTCGCGGACGAGCAGCTTGAACTCACCGTAGGAGTCCGCGATCGCGTCCCCGACCGACACGCCGCGCTCGAACACGCGGACGCGCTCGAAGTCGTTCAGATCGTTGAAGACGATGCGCCGGCGGCTGCCGACGGCGACCACTTCGCGCACCTTGTTCGGGTCGGCCCAGCTCACGTGGATGTTGCCGACCACGTCGTTCTTGTACCCGAGCGTCGCGAAGGCGATGTCGTCGCGATTCGTGCGCAGCACGCGCGTCCCGATCGCCGAGGCCCAGACCGGCTGTTCGTCCAGCAGGTAATTGAAAATCGCGATATCGTGGGGCGCGAGGTCCCACACCGCGTTCACGTCCTGGCGAATCGGACCGAGGTTCGTGCGCGTTGCGTGCAGGTAATACATCTGGCCGAACGGCTCCGGTCCCATGTACTCCTTCATCTTGCGCACGCCGGCGTTGTACAGGAAGGTGTAGCCGACCATCAACACGCGGTTCCGAGACGTGGCCAGCTCGCACAGCGCTTCGCACGCGGCCACGTCGAGCGCCATCGGCTTCTCGACGAGCACGTGGCGGCCGTGCTCCAGCGACGCGCGGACAAGCGCGGCGTGCGTCGACGCGGGCGTCGCAATCACGACCGCGTCGATGTCGTCGCGCGCGAACACCTCCTCGACGCGACCGCAGGTCGGCACGGCCCGATAGCGGTCGCGCACGAGGGTCAGCCGTTCCGGACTCCGATCGCAGACGACCGACAGCTCTGCGTCGGGCAGCTCGTTGACGACGCGGGCGTAGTTGGGACCCCAGTAGCCGAATCCGATGAGCGCAATTCTGACGGGGTCATTCACAGCGGCGCGTGAAATTATAGGATACGGACGATAGCGCGTCCGAGCCGCACCCAAACAGCCGCTCGCCCGCGCTTCGCGGCGGGCCGCACCGGCCCGTCGTTCTAGAGACTTCTCGGTGAAAAATGCAACCACGAAGAGACTCGAAGACACGAAGAACCTCTGGCACAAGAAAGCATTCTCTTCGTGCCCTCGTGCCTTCGTGGTTGCGTTTAGTGAGCTTCGAGAGGAGATCATGCGTTCAACCATCATCGCCGCGGCGATCGGAATCTGCTTGTTCTCCACGCTGGCGCAGGCGCAGGATCGCATGCCGCCGATTCCCGCCGACAAGCTGACCGACGCGCAGAAAAAAGCGATCGAGGAGTTCAAGGCGGCGCGATCGGCGGAGCTCTCGGGTCCGTTCATTCCGCTGCTGCGCAGCCCGGAAGTCATGAGCCGCGCCCGCGCGATGGGCGATTATGTCCGCTTTCGCAGCGTGCTGCCGCCGCGCCTGAGCGAGTTCGTCATCTTGATAACCTCGCGGCAGTGGACGCAGAGCTACGAGTGGAATGCGCACGAGCCGCTCGCGCGCCAGGGCGGGCTGAACCCCGACATCGTCACAGCGATCGCCGAAGGCCGGCGTCCGGAGCGCATGGCCGAGGACGAAGAGATCCTGTACACGTTCTGCGACGAGCTCGCGAGGAATCACAGCGTGAGCGATGCGACGTACGCGCGCGCTGTCGGCAAGTTCGGCGAGCAGGGCGTCATCGACACGCTCGGCATCACCGGCTACTACACGATGCTGGCGATGGTGCTCAACACGGCGCGCACGCCGCTGCCAGGCGGCGCGAAGCCGGCGCTGGCGCCATTTCCGCGGTGAATGCCCGAAACTCTCCACCACGGGGGACACGGGGGACACGGAGGTTAAATCCCGTTTTTGTACGAAACGGATCTCCCTCAGGATTTCCCTCCGTGTCCTCCTGTCCCCCGTGGTGGAGAGCTCGATGGTGGAGAGATTGATGGTCGAGAGCTCGCGGCTCACCGATCGAGGATCGCCCGGATGCGCTGCCGCAGGTCACGCGGCGTGAACGGTTTCTGCAGCAGCGTGATCGCCGGCTCGAGGTCGCCGACCGGCAGGGTGTCCTCGGGGTAGCCCGACATCAGAATCACCGGGAGCCCCGGCTTGCGCGCGACCAGCTCGCGCGCGAGATCGACGCCGCTCCGCCCCGGCATGATCGCGTCCGTCAGCAGCAGATCGATGGCGCCGTCGTGCGTGTCGATGATCTGCAGCGCTTCCTCAGCCGACGAGGCGAGCAGGAGCCGATACCCGTCGTTGCGCAAAGACGAGGCGACGAGATTGCGCACGGCGGTCTCGTCTTCGACGACGAGCAGCGTTTCGCGACCGCTGCGGTCGCTGTCGGCCGTGGCCGTGGGCGCGGGCGGCGACACGATCGCGTGGGTCGACGCCGGCGGAAAGTACAGCGAGAACGTCGTACCGCGGCCGACCTCGCTGTCCACGAAGATGAACCCGCCAATCTGTTTCAGCGTGCCGTACACCATCGACAGGCCGAGGCCGGTGCCTTTGCCGACGTCCTTGGTCGTGAAAAACGGTTCGAAGATCCGGTTCTGCGTGTCGCGCGACATCCCGTGGCCGGTGTCGGTCACGCGCAGCACCACGTAGCGTCCCGGCGTCATCGGCACGTGCGTGCGCGCGAACGCGTCATCGACCTCCACGATCGACGTCTCGAGCGTCAACCGGCCGCCGCTCGGCATCGCGTCACGCGCGTTCACGGCGAGATTGATGATGGCTTGTTCCACCTGACCCGGATCGCCGAGGACGGGCGGCACCGCCGAGCCGATCCTCGAATTCACCTGGATGTCCGATCCCAGCAGGCGTCCCAGCAGCCGCCCGAGGGCCAAGACGGTGTCGTTCAGGCTGAACACGCGCGGCTCGAGCAGCTGCTTGCGGCTGAACGCCAGGAGCTGCTTCGTGACGGATCCGGCCCGCTCGGCGGCGCGGCGGATTTCCTGAACGTCCGAGCGCGCCGGATGGTCGTCGCCGAACTGGCCGAGCGCGAGCTCGGCGTAGCCGGCAATGGCGGTGAGCGCGTTGTTCAGATCGTGCGCGATGCCGCCGGCCAGCCGGCCGATCGCCTCCATCTTCTGCGACTGGCGCAGCTGCTCCTCGAGCAGCCGACGCTCGGTGATGTCCTGCACGGTACCGACCATGCGTACGGCGCGGCCTTCTGAATCGCGGATGACGTCGGCCTGCTCGTGGACCCAGCGGATCGTGCCGTCACCGCGGACGATCCGATGCTCGATGTCGTACGGCACGCGATCGTGCTGCGCCGCGTCGCTCGCGGCCCGCACCGCCTCGCGATCGTCGGGATGCACCATCGAGAAGAACGCCTCGATGAACCCGGCGAACCGGCCGACCGGCACGCCGAAGATCAGATGCGTCTCGCGCGACCACCCCACGTGATCGTCGTCGAAGTCGGCGACCCAACTGCCGATGTGCGCGACCTCCTGCGCCTTCTCCAGAAAGGCGCGATGCTCGTCGAGCGCTTGTTCGGCCCGCGCCGACTGGCTCACGTCGCGAAAGCTGCCGACGAGGCCGACGATCTCCGATCCGATGCGATGCGGCGCGATGTACCGCTCGAACACGCGGCCGTCTCTAAAGCGGAGGAGGTCGAAGACCTCGCGATCGGGATGCGACCAAATCTCGCGCGACTTGTCGAGGAGCGCCTGGCCGTCTTCGAGCTGTGCCGCCACCGCCGCAATCACGCCGTCGATTCCGCCGCGCTCCAGGGCCTCCGCCGTGAAGCGGAACATCTCCAGAAACTGCCGGTTGTAGCGCATGATGCGGCGGTCGAGATCGACGACGAGAATGCCGTCGTGCGTCGCATCGAGCGTCGCCTCGAGCAGCGCGACGGTTGCTTCGAGGGTGTGCTGGTCAGCCACCGAAGTTCTCGGCGACAGTATGACATTCGAACGGGTTCGGGGCTCGGGGGTTCGACGTTCAAACCCTGACCCTATTGAACGAGATGCACCAGCAGGTTCGGCGATTGGCCGGTGTGGCTGAGAACGCCGCGCGTCGCGGCGGCGACGATCGCGCGCTTTACTTCGTCGGGCGCGGCGTGGGGATGCGTCTGCAGATACAGCGCGGCGACGCCGGCGACGATCGGCGCCGCGTAGGAATCGCCGTCGGCGGTGAACATCGCCGTGTCGCTGGCGTTGCCGGCGCCCGGCATGCCGACGCCTGGCGCGAAGATCGTCAGGCGCGGGCCGTATTCACTGTTCGCGGTCTGGTCCGCCGGCGTCGTCGACGCGACCGTGATCGCTTCGTCGACGCGCTGCGGCGTGAACGCGCCGAGGTCGCCCACACCGCCCGCCGACAGCACGTAGACGAAGCCGGCGCGGATCGATCGACGAATCGCCTCGTCGAGCGCCGTCTCCGGCGTTTGCCATCGCGCCGGGCTGATGTTGACCACCGCCGGCTTGATACCGTGCGCCGTGATCCAGTCGACCGCGCGAATCGCCGCCGCGAGGTCGGTGCGCGTTGTGCCGCTGCACGCGAGGATGCGCAGCGCATGGATCCGGGCGGCCGGCGCCACGCCGAACGTGCGTCCTGCCAGAATGCTGGCGACGTGCGTGCCGTGTCCCGGCGAAGGCGGCGGATCGCAGTCGCCGGCCTGATGGCTTCCCGGGTTGCCGCTGACGAAATCTCCGATCCACTCGACACGGTTGTCGAACTCGCGATGACTGCGGCGCACGCCGCTATCAATCACGTACACATGCACACCG
>MNEX01000239.1:7706-8048 GCA_001917905.1 Acidobacteria bacterium 13_1_40CM_65_14 | reverse complement strand
GGGGCATCGGTTTCCGGATGGCTACCGAGTCGCCGCGACGCCGATCCTCGGCGGCTTGCATGACAAGTGTCGTTTCGAGCGAAAGGCGGCCTGAATCCGATGAACGATATTTGCGGACCACAAGGGCCGACATCATCGCCAGACGCGTAGCCATCGTCGGCCGCAACGTCAACCGCCGCAACAAGAACGGACTTTCAGTACGCACAGCCTCCCAGATAAAGAAAAGCCCTTGCCCTGTCTGTCGCGGGAGCGATAATCAGCGCTGTGTCGAGGGAGCGCTGTGTGCACGGAGTGTCCCAGCCGATGCCGGGAGGGCGGCGAGGATCCGAGAAGGCGTCTTCC
>MNEX01000239.1:0-7584 GCA_001917905.1 Acidobacteria bacterium 13_1_40CM_65_14 | reverse complement strand
CAGTGGCGATCGCATTGGCCGGCCTCTTGTCAGGCGCTGTGGTCCTTCAGGTCAGCGGCATCGCCGCGCAAGAGAAGACGTCGGTACCGCAGCGCCCTGCACGAGCCACCGGCTTAACCGGAATGGCGACCATGACCGGTTCAGTCACAGCTGGAAAGCCCTTCAAGGCCGCCCAGGTGTACATCCGGAATACCGACAAACGCATTCTGTACATGGTCTACACGAATGCGGGCCAATTCCGCGCTCGCGGGCTGTTCCAGGGGAACTACGAAGTCAGTGTGACAGCAAGAGGCTTGAAGTCCGACATTCAGCGGCTGGCCATCAAAGCCGGCGACGCGCCCAGTCTCAGGTTCGCGCTCACGGACATCCCAACAGACATCGAATCTGAAACCGACGTTGCCCAGAATCTCGAGGGCACCGCGTCGAACCGCGTTCTCGTGACGCTCGACGCCTACGACAACGTGTACCCGCCTGGACGCGGACGCGAGATCGCCGAGAGCACGTGCATGATGTGCCACGGCGAGAACTTCCTGTCGTCCCAGCCCGCGCGCGCGGAAGTGTGGAACACCCGTATCGACAGGATGGTTGGCAAGGAGCTTCACAACCGCCCAGCCCAGTCGTACGCTGACGGCCTCCTCGGCTACCGGTCGCAGTGGGCGAGGAACTGGTCGCTCAAGGATCGTGAAGAGCTGGTGGCGTACCTGGTGAAAAATTTTGGCCCTGGCGCAAGACCCCGCAACGTTCGCACCGTAAAAGAGACGCCCCTCGACGAGACAAAGCTCGGCAAGGCGATGTACATGGAGTACTACATCCCCGCGGATGCGCCCGGCCAGGGCATCCATTCTCAAGAGTATGCCGGCGCGCTCGGATTTTCCGGCAGGCGGGTCATTCAGGATGTGCGGTTCGACGCGGAAGGCAACGTGTACGGAACCGACCGAGGCGCTCCACGGCGGCTCGTCAAGCTCAATCCCCGCACCGGCGAGATGAAAGAGTGGCTCACGCCCCATCCCAAGAACGACATTCACGAGGTCCTGATTAATCCGGCCGACGGAATGGTCTGGGTGCCGGAGCACACGGAAGGCGGCGGCATCAGCTACATCAATGGGTTCAACCCAAAGACCGAGAAATGGGATGTCGTCCTCGCCGGTGATCCCGACAATGTGATCAGGAATGACATCAAGTGGATGCAGTCGTTTGCGATGGACTCCAAGTTCAATCTCTACATCGGATGGATCTTTGGCGGTGCGATCACCAAGTTCGATCCGGCCACGAAGAAACTCACCGTCTTTCCGATGCCCAGCACCAACGCCATTCCGTACGGCATCGTGTCGGACAAGAACGACAACATGTGGGTCGCGGACTGGGGCGGCGGGAAGATCCTGAAGTTCGATACTCGTCAAAACAACTGGACCGAATACCAGCCCCTCACGTACCCCAATCAGACTCGGCGCCTCAACTTCGACTATGAGGGCAACCTCTGGTGGGGGATCTGGGCTGCCGGCACGAGCCGCCCTGGCAAGTTGGCGAAGATGAACACGGCGACTGGGAAGATCACTGAGTACACGATTCCGGAGCAGGCAGCGAACCCGTACGATGTGTGCCCAGACCTAGACGGCAACATCTGGTTCCCCGACTCGCCGACCGTGGATCGAAGCGCGATGATCGGCAAGTTCAACACCAAGGATCAGACGTTCACCTTTTATCCCAAGCCGCAGTTCTCAGCTGATACACCGAAGATCCAGGTCACCAAGGACGGCGCCATCTGGTTTGCGCCGCGTGGAAGTTCCAGGGCGCCCGCGATTAGCGTGCTCTATCCTGACGTGGACAAGATCACGTCGTTCGGTGCGTTCTATGTGAACGGGCCGCCGGGATACCCGTTCACGACGACGGCCTCATCAAGCACTGCGTCGACGGTACCGGCGTCGAGGGCGGTACCGACCAAAGGCCAGTAGTAGGTTTTTTCAATCGCATCTCGCGAACGATGTGGGTGTGACGCCCGCGGTTGCGCCAACGAATCAGTGAGAGAGGATTGATCGAAGGGTGGCGTTCCAGGGTTGAAGCCCGGACGCCACGTTGTACTCCGCAGAATTCGGTCCGGGCCGAGAACTCAGATGTGCTACTTCTACGGCGCCTATTCGATACCAATCAGCGCCGACGTGCGCAGTGAACAATTTGTGAACAATTTCTTGACGAACACCAGGGAACAGCAGGTTCTTGTGAGGGCTAAACCTACGAAGAACCAACAAGATAGACAACCTGCATTAGCCTACGAACCAGGAGGTCGCAGGTTCGAGTCCTGCTGGGCCCGCCACTTTTCCGAACAAAATCGATTACCTTCCGTCGTGAGGAGCCCGACCGTGACGTCACTTGTGACGTAACCGGCGCATCGGACGTGGGAGCCTGCGGCGGTGCGGTGGGCGTACGGTCGGGTTCGAGCGCGTTCGCGGCTTCGTCCAGGGCCTTCCGCCGCACATGGCTGTAGACGGCCATCATCGCCGGCGACACGTGGCCGAACTGCGCCCGGATCACCCAGTCAGGGAGCCCTTTTTCCGCCAGCCTCGTGAGCGCCGTATGACGCCCGTCATGGAATCGCACGTGAGGCAGACCGGCAGCTTTCCGGAGTGAACGCCACGCGGTGCGCCACGATGTCATCGGCCGTGTGGGATCGAGGCGCCGGTGTTGACCGTGCCACGGGAAGAGGAAATGGTCAGACTCAGCGAAACCGAGTTGAGCCGCCCGCGTCTAAGGCGAGGCACAGGTTGCGTTCGTCGCCGCGAGCGACTCGGCGGGCTCCTCAACTATTACTATCGTGCTGCCTGATCGGGACGATCATGGATTCGACGGCTCGGCCCACTGATGGGACATTACGGTGTCGATACGGCGTCGAGCTTGTTCACCATCACCTGGCCGGATTTCATCACCCATCGAACGTTTTTCAGAACGACGTTGATGTCGGCTAGCGGATCGCCCTGCAGGCCGACGATGTCGGCGTAGTACCCGGGTGCGATCGCGCCCAATGCCTTGTTCACCGGCAGCAGCGTGGCGTTGACGGTTGTCGTGGAGGCCAGCGCCTGCTCGGGCGTCATGCCGCACTGCACATAGATGGGCAGGTCGAGGGCATTCTGTCCCCACATGACGAACACCGCGTCCGACCCCATCCCGATACGCACTCCGGCCTTGATGGCCCGCCGTAGCGTTTCCTTGTTGCGCTCGATGTAATCCTTGAATTTCTCCGCGTACCCCGGGGCGAAGCCATACCAGTCGGCATTGTCCCAGTAGCTCTGATTGTGCGCGACGGTAGGGATGTACACGGTTCCGCGATTGACCATTTCGCGTAGCGTGGCGTCGTCGATGTCGACAGCATGTTCGAGAGAATCGGCGCCGGCGCGCACCGCGTCGCGGGCGCCGCTCGCGCCATACGAGTGGATGGCGATTTTCTTGCCGTACGCGTGCGCCACGTCCACCGCGGCCTTCATCTCGTCGAACGTGAAGGTTTGATTGGTGTTGACGTTGTCGAAGCCGCCAACCGATCCGAACATCTTGATGACGTCCGCGCCCGCCGCGATCTGTTCGCGTACCGCCTTCATCACCTCGGCAGGGCCATTCCCCTCGCCGCCGGTGGGCACCAGCACCTCGCCCGGACGCGGCGTCCGGCTCGTGACGTGCAACCCATACCCGGCCGCAAAGATCCGTGGTCCTTTCATGGCACCACGATTGATCAAATCCCGCATGGCGATATCGGCGTATTCCTGCGCACCGAGATCACGAACCGTGGTGAAACCGGCCTCGAGCGATTTGCGGGCGTTCTCCTGAGCCATGAACACACGCACGGCCGTTGGTAATCCCATGCTCGTCTGCAAGGGCCGCACACCGGGGCGCGGTTCCGGATCGGCCCAGTACGTGATGTGCGTATGGTTGTCGATCATCCCGGGGATTCCGTACAACCTCGAGAGGTCAACGACAGGAACATTGGACGGCACCGCTGAATTGCGGCTGCCGACCGACTTGACCCGCTCGCCCTCGACGACGACGACGGCGTCAGTGATTACCTTGGCGCCGTCCCAGAGCTTGCCAAACCGAATCGCAGTGACGTCCGGCGATTTCTGGGAATTACCGGCGGAATTGTGCGCAGGCACGGCGCGAAGGGCCGGCATCGCCAGCAAGATCGAAATCAAGACCGTGGCAATCAAAGTCTTACGCATCGATGCGGTCCTTCCACCGATCACTTCAGAAGACGTACTTCACACCAATCTGGATCTGGCGCGGAGGCCCGGCATTCGCCTGAAGGATCCTCGAGAAATTCCTCGAATCGAAGTTGGCCACGGGCAGGTTGTAGTGGTCGATGTTGAGCACGTTGAACACCTGCAACTCGGCGCGGAGTCGACGCGCGCCTTTCGAGAGTGGAAGATCCCGCAGAAGCGACACGTCAAGGTTGTCGAAGCGGGGGCCGATCATGTTGCCTCGTGGACCGTTGCCGAAGCGGCCTGGCGCGGCCATGAAGGCACAGGGATTGAACCAGTTGAGCGCCGTGTGGATTTCGGCCGGCGCGACGCAGCCGGGATTGGAGGCGACCGGTCCGGCGACGTTGGGGTCACCCACCAGATCCGGTCTGTCGGAGCCGCCGGAGGGGACGGTTCCGCTCTGGGGAATGCCGCGCGTGACGGTGAACGGGTGACCGCTTTGGAGCGTCAGAATTCCGCTGATGTCCCAGTCGCCAAACACCTTGCTCAGAACGCCGGTGGTCAGCACCTTGCGATCCGATCCGAAAGGCAACCGGTAGACGATGTTGGTGACAAACCGGTGGTCGGTGTTGTACTGGCATCGGCCGCGCTCGGCATCGAGGTTGTTGGGGTTTTGCGGAGTCGTCCCACCGGACGCGTTCGAGCCGAAAAAGCTTCCGTTGTCGATGCACTTCGACCACGTATAGGAACTGAGCAGGTTCAAGCCGGATCCGCTGCGCTTCTCGGCTTTGAGCTGCAGCGCGTCGTACCTGCTGCTTGCGCTGTTGTCGACCGTCTGCAGCGTGGGTTGGAACTGTGGGTAGGGAACAGGCTGCCCGGGTTGCGGCTGGTTGATTCGGCGGAAACGAGCCAAATCCACGCCTCGGCTTCCGACGTAGCTCGCGTCGAGCAGAAGATCTTTGGCCGGCGTGACCTGGGTGCCGACATTCCACTGCTGCTGATACGGGTCTCGGAAATTCATCGACATGAAGGTTCCACCCGGAGGTGTCTGCGACGCCGGCTGATCGAAAATATTCTGAATCGTGGCGTTGGCCGGGTTGACGATGGTCTGCGTGATGCGGAAAGGCGGATTCAGACGGGCATTCAACTGAGCGTTCAACAACAACTCGTCGTGGTAGATGCCGAAACCCGATCGAACGACGAAACGGTCAGAGGCGAGGGGACGCCACGCGAACCCGACGCGCGGCGCGAAATCGTTGCGATCCGGCAGGTACGTCGCGTCAGGAATCCCTTGGGTACCCGCGACAATGAACTCACATCCAGGCTTGGGCGTGCAGGTCGCGGAAGCCGGGCTGAGATCCGGAACGCTCAACTGGTTGTGACCCTCCGTGACAGGCGCGTAGTACTCGTATCGCAGGCCTAGGTTCAATGTGAGCGACGAGGTGATCCGGAAGTCGTCCTGTAAATAGATGCCGAACGAGTTCGCGTACAGGTCCATGTTGACTTCGGAATTGACAGTCTGTGCATTCGAGGGGATCCCCTGCAGCAACTGCACGAGTGATGGAGTGCTGGCCGTACCGTTGAAGTTCCAAATGCCACGCGCGCTGGTATCGAACAGCAGATGATAGAAGTAGCGCCGGAATTCACCGCCCAGTTTGAACTGGTGCTTGCCTCCGTTGAAGCGCGGGTTCCAGACGAAATTGTCCATCAGGTGCAACGTATACGTCGGATGGTCCTGGGGTGTGTTGGTCGGCTGACCGATGCCGTCGAAGCCGGCAACGGACACGTTCGGCCACCCGAGGTCGATCGGCGCCGTCAGGACGTTCGGGAAACCCAGCTGCGCGTTGTGGTCGGTCCTGTCGGCCTGCAGGAAGACACCGTGCTCACCGTTGAAACCGCCACGAAATTCATTGAGGACGCTCGTGCTGAAGATATGGTTCCAGTTGAACCCGCCGTTCTGACCGTCCGTGTCCACGGTCGTGCCGTAGCCGGGCAGCTGTGTGTAGGGCGACAAGGGGTCGAATGGATTGACCTTGTGGCCGAACGAGAGCGCGTAGTGTCCGGCGAGGTTGTCGTGCGCTGTGAGCACGTGATCGATCTTCCCCGAGAAGAGCGGCAGGTTCTGTTCGACGATGGGAGCGGACACATAGGTGTTGGATGTGTTCGGGTCACCGACGTTGGCCGCAGGATAGAGATTGAAGATATTGAGGCCTGCCGAATTGCGCTGAGCGGCCGGCACCACAGCCAGCGCAGCCGCTTTCTGCGCCTGGGAGGGTACCGTCGCGATGCGGGTGTCGGCCTGGCGCAGGATCAGGTATTCGAACGAGCCGAAGACGAACGTCTTGTCGCGGCGGAGCGGACCGCCGAACGACGCCCCGAACTGGCTGCGATCCAGCCGGGGAATGTCCCCGGGCAAGTCGAACGCGTTCTTGGCATCGAGGTGGCGGTTGCGAAAGTACTCGTAGGCGGTGCCGCTGACCTTGTTGCTGCCGCTCTTGAGCACGACGTTGATCTGCGCTCCTGAGCTGCGGCCGTACTCGGCTGAATAAATGCCGGTCTGCACTTTGAATTCCTGGATCGCATCCACCGACGGCAGGGCGCTGTATTGGTTGATGACCAGATCGTTGTTGTCAATCCCGTCGAGAAGGAAGTTGTTCGAAATCTGCCGAGCGCCGTTGGCGCTCAACGCCAGCCCCTGGCTGGAAACCAGCGTGTTCTCCGCGTCTATCTGCACGCCAGGCGCGAGATAGGCGAAGTTCACGAAGTTGCGCTCGTTCAGCGGCAGGTTTTCGATCTGCACCTGACCGACGACCTGTCCAATCGAAGACGTGTCGGTCTGGATCAGCGGGGCGGTCGCCGAGA
Source organism: Acidobacteria bacterium 13_1_40CM_65_14 (assembly GCA_001917905.1). GTDB lineage: Bacteria > Acidobacteriota > Vicinamibacteria > Vicinamibacterales > CAVVIG01 > QHWF01. The sequence goes on along the minus strand of MNEX01000239.1, from coordinate 541 downwards.
CCTGGACATCCTCCTGCAACGTCGCGACCGGCAGAGCGAAGTCCATCCGAACTGTCTGATTCACCTGCAGTTGAATGTTCCGCGCGACCTTCTTACCGAAACCCGTGAGTGCGGCCGACACTTCGTAGCTGCCGGGCGGGAGCAATGGTGCGCTGTAATCGCCGCTGGCGCCCGTCACCACGTCTCGCGTACTGTTCGTACCCTCGTTGCGGATGGTGACCGACACGCCCGGCAGAACGGCACCGCTCGAATCACGGATGGTGCCGACAATTGTGCCTGTGCTCGACTGCCCGAACGTCGAGGCCGAGTTCAACAGCAGCGTCAGGGCAAAAGTAAGTGGGCGCCACGCAGCTGCAACGACATGTCGTGATCTCAATATTCGCGCCATTAGTCTGCTCTCCGTTGCCACGGCACAGTCTAGCCGGGTTGTGGTCCGCAATAAATAGATTCCGTAAGAATGTGGCCAAATTTTGGGAACTCGGTGGGCGCAGCCGAAAACAGGATCGTACAGCGTGTCTTCGTGACGACGATCATCTACGAC
>MNEX01000179.1 GCA_001917905.1 Acidobacteria bacterium 13_1_40CM_65_14 | reverse complement strand
ATCGAGCAGCACGTCACGGCCGTCCGGAAGCCGGCGCCAATCGAGTCGTCCCGGCCATTCGGCCGTCGCGAGCGCGGTCGCGATTGCGCCCGGCAGCACTCGAAGACCGCGTGCGTTCACCGTGTCGAGCAGCTTTCGCGCGACCGCCGCGTTCACCCGTTGATGCGCTCCCCGAAGGCCGATGGTGAAGCCGTCAACATCAGACGCCGATGCGTGGATCACGTCCGCGCCGCGATCGCGCGCGACCTCGTCGATCGTCGCGGCCGCCTCGGGATCGAGCTCGCCGACGACTACCGGCACGCCAGGCTTGATGATGCCGGCTTTCTCGAACGCGATTTCGCGGAGCGTCGACCCGAGATACATCTGATGATCGAAGGCGATCGACGTGATCGCGGTCGCAATGGGCGACAGGACATTGGTCGCGTCGAGACGCCCGCCGAGGCCGACTTCCACGACCGCCACGTCAACGCCGGCCCGGCGGAACAGCTCGAAGGCCACAGCGGTCGTCACTTCAAAGAACGTCGGCTGAACGGTCAACCCGCCGTCGGCGCGAAGATCGTCGATCGCCTGTCGAACGTCCGCGACCGCGGCAGTCAGCGCGCCGGTCGTCACCGCACGGCCGTCGATGACGAACCGCTCAGTGAGATCGACGAGGTGCGGCGACGTGAAGCGTGCGGCGCGGTGTCCGGCGGCGCGCAGCGCCGCGTCCACCATCGCGGTCACCGATCCTTTGCCGTTGGTGCCCGCCACGTGGACCGATTGAAACGCGCGCTCGGGATGACCGAGGCGCGCGACGAGCGCGGAAATGTTGTCGAGGCCGAACTTGATCCCGAACTGCTCGAGCGAGAACAGGTAAGTGAGCGGATCCAATCAGCTTTGCGGCGCGGGCTCCGCCGGCAACTCCACCTCGGGCATGGCGATGGCGGCAGGCAGCGGCTGGACGCGTGTCGCGCCCATGAAGCGCATCGCGTTGGCGATGACGCCCTTCATCTCGCGACGATCGACGACGAGGTCGATCATGCCCTTGTCGAGCAGGAACTCGCTGCGCTGAAATCCTTCGGGCAGCTTCTGACGGATCGTCTGCTCGATGACGCGCGGGCCGGCGAAGCCGATGAGCGCCTTCGGCTCGGCGATGTTCAGGTCACCGAGCATCGCAAAGCTCGCCGTCACACCTCCCGTCGTCGGATCGGTGAGCACCGCGATGTACGGCACCCGTGCGCGATCGAGGCGCGCCAGCGCGCCGCAGATTTTTGCCATCTGCATCAGCGAGAGCGCGCCTTCCATCATGCGCGCGCCGCCCGAGCTGCAGACGATGACGACGGGCCGGTGCGTGTCGACGGCGCGCTCGATGGCGCGCGCGATCTTTTCGCCGACCACCACGCCCATGCTGCCGCCGATGAACCCGTACTCCATCGACGCGACGATGGTGTCGATGCCGTCGATCGCGCCCGACGCGACGATCACGGCGTCCTTGAGCCCGGTGGCTTCGATGCTCGACTTCAGGCGGGCCTTGTAGGGCTTGGTGTCGGTGAACGTGAGCGGATCGGTCGAGACGAGTCCTTTGTCGTACTCCACCCAGTCGCCGTCGAAGAGCATTCGCAGCCGGTCGAACGCGCTGACGCGGAAATGATGCGCGCACTTCGGGCAGACGTTGAGGTTGGTTGCGAGATCCTTGTTGTAGATGATCTGCGCGCACCCGGGACATTTCACCCACAACCCTTCGGGCACGCGGCTCGGTTTTTCCTTCGGAGCAGCCGCGATCGGCTTGCGGGCCTTCTTGAACCACGCCATTGGTGCTCAGCTTATCACTTGGTCCGGGGCACGTAATAGCGCGTGCCGGGGCCCATCGCGCGGATTTGCTTGATCAGATCGTCGAGCGCTTCGTCGCTCGCGTCGGAATCGAACTGCGAGGTTTCGACGACGAGGAGCGGCGTGATGGTGTAGTGAAAGAAGAAGTGGTGGTACGCCTCGTTCAGCTCGCGCAAGTACTCGTCGTCTGGCTGCAGCGCGACCGCTTCCGCGTCCATGCGGCGGCTGTGCACGCGTCGCAGCAGGACGTCGGTCGGCGCCTGCAGGTACACGACGAGATCCGGCTGCGGCACGTCGCGCGCGAGCAGATCGAAAAGACGCTGGTAGATGAACAGCTCGTTGTCGTCGAGGTTGAGATACGCGAAGATCTTGTCCTTGTCGAACAGGTAATCGCAGATCGTCAGCTGACTGAAGAGATCGGCCTGCTGCAGCGTGGTCTGTTGTCGATGGCGATTGAGCAGATAGAAGAGCTGCGCCTGCAGCGCGGCGCCCGGCCGTTCGGCGTAGAAATCGGCGAGGAACGGATTCTCCATTTCCTCCAGCACGACGGTCGCATCGAGACGCGTACCGAGACGCTCCGCAAGAGCGGTCTTGCCCGCGCCGATCGGTCCTTCGATCGCGATGTGGCGGAATTGCAAGGCGGGCCGATGATATCATCGCGCCGTGAAGATCGAACGTCTGGAGCTGCGTCTGCTGAAGCTCCCGCTCGTACACTTCTTCGAAACCAGCTTCGGCCGCATCTACGACAAACACTTCATCATCGTGCGCGCCGACGGCGGCGGCGTGTCGGGCTACGGCGAGTGCGTCGCGGAGCGGGATCCGTACTACAGCGCCGAGACGAACGACACCGCGTGGCACATCATCGCCGACTTCATCGCGCCGCGCGTGCTCGGCGCGCCGTTCTCGCATCCGCGCGACGTGTTTCCCGCGCTGAAAGCGATCCGCGGTCATCACATGGCGAAGGCGGCGGTCGAGATGGCCGCGTGGGATCTCTACGCGCGCCAGCAGGGCGAGCCGCTCGCACGCGTTATTGCTTCCGGGGCCTCCGGGGCTCCCGGGGGCGGCTCTCGCGATCGCATCGCCTCGGGCGTGTCGATCGGCATTCAGGATTCACTCGACGATCTCGCGGCGAAGGTCGAGCGCGAGCTCGCCGTGGGATACCGGCGGATCAAGATCAAGATCAAACCGGGCTGGGACGTCGACGCCGTCGACATGATCCGCCGGCGATTCGGATCGATTCCACTGATGGTGGACGCGAACGCCGCGTACACGCTCGCCGATGCGGACCATCTCGCGCAACTCGATCAGTACGACCTGATGATGATCGAGCAGCCGCTCGACTACGACGATATCGCCGATCACGCGTCATTGCAGCGCCGGCTGAAGACGCCGATCTGCCTCGACGAGTCGATTCACAGCCTCGCGGACGCGCGCGAGGCGATCGGTTTAGGCGCGTGCCGCATCATCAACATCAAGCCGGGACGCGTCGGCGGAATCGGCGAATCGATCCGGCTGCACGACCTGTGCGCGCAGCACGGCATTCCGGTCTGGCACGGAGGGATGCTCGAATCGGGCATCGGCCGGGCGGCCAACATTCACGTGTCGACGCTGCCGAACTTCTCGCTGCCCGGCGACATCGCCGGCAGCAAGCGGTACTTCGACCCCGATCTCATCGAGCCGCCCATCGAAGTGGCCGCGGACGGCACGATTGCGGTCCCCAGCGGCCCAGGCCTCGGCGTGTCGATTCGCCATGAACGCGTCGAGCGCGCGACGCGACGGTACGCGAAGTTTGAAGTTGGAAGTCTGAAGTCTGACGTGCCGGCAGACTTCAAACTTCAGACTTGACACGTGCGATGCGGCGCGTCTCGATCCTCTGCATCCTGCTCAGCGCGGCCTGTGCCAGCGCGCCTCCCGCACCTGCCCCCGCTGCTCCGACCGGTCCCACGTTCGAGCAAAAGATGGCGTCGATCCTGCGCCTCGAGGATCAGCGGGTGCTGCGCGATCCTGCGCCGCCCATCCCGCCTGCTCCGCCGGTGGTCGTCCCGCCGCGCCGGGGGCAGGCGCCGGTCGCCGCTCCGCCGGTGCCACCGCCGCCGGATCTCGTACGCATGCTCGGCGACGACGAGGCGCGCATCCGCCGGCGCGCGGCGCTCGCCATCGGTCACGTGGGGTTGAAGGAGGGTGTGCCGCCGCTCGTGGCGATGCTCACCAGCGAAACCGATCCGGAAGTGCGCCAGATGGCGGCGTTCGCGCTCGGACTGCTCGGCGACAAGGCCGCCCGCGATCCACTCGTCACCGCGCTGGCCGATCCGTCGCCGCTCGTGCAGGGGAGCGCGGCCGAAGCGCTGGGACTCGTGGCCGAGCCGACGGCCGCGGATCCGATCGCGCGCATGCTGTCGTCGATCCTGCAGTCAGGTGTGCTCGCGCAGCCGCCCGGCGATGAAGATGATATGAAACGAGATACCGCGGCGGCAGCCTTCCGGCTCGGCGTCTACGCGCTGGTGCGATTGAACGCGTACGCGACGCTCGCCTCCGTCGTCCTCGACGAGAGCGGTCAACCGCGCGTCCGCTGGTGGCCCGTCGCGTTCGCGTTGCAGCGGCTCGAAGACAAGCGCGCGCTGCCGGCGCTGCTGACGCTGGCGAAGGATGCGCATCCCTACACGCGCGCGTTCGCGGTCAAAGGTCTGGCGGCGCTCAAGGATCCGAGCGCGCTGCCAACGCTGATGCCGCTCCTCACGAGCGGCGAGCGATCGGTGCTCATTGAAACCATCCGCGCGCTCGGCAAGATTGGCGATCCGTCCACCGCCGAGCCGCTCCTGAAATTCATCCGCGACGCAAGCATCGATCCGCACGTCCGGCTCGAGGCCGTGAGCGCGCTCGGCGGCCTCCGCGGCGGCGTGGCGGCGCTCCCCGGCGCCAACGACATGCTGCTCGACCTGCTGACCGATCCGGGCCCCGCGATTCGCGCGGCCGCCCTGCGCTCGATCGCGACGATGGATCCGGAGAACTTCGTGACGATTTTGTCTGCCCTCGATCCGGATCCGCACTGGAACGTTCGCGCGGCGCTTGCCGCGGTGCTCGGCACGCTGCCGCCCGAGATCGGCTTGCCGCGCTTGAAGGCGATGCTGACCGACAGCGATCAGCGCGTGATTCCGTCAGTGCTCGAAGCGCTCGTCAAGATGAAAGCCCCGGATGCGGCGCAGGTGATGCTCGATCACCTCAAAGCGGATGACCCTGTGGTCCGGGCGTCGGCGGCGACCGGCCTCGGCGAGCTCAAACCCGCGAACGGCCCCCCGGCGCTTGCCGACGCGTACCGGCTCGCGCAGCGCGATGCGATGTACACGGCACGCGCGGCCGCGCTGGCCGCCCTCGCGAAGTATGGCGCCGCCGCCGCCCTGCCGGTGCTGAACAGCGCGCTGACAGACAAGGACTGGACCCTTCGCGTCCGCGCGGCGGGGTTGATCAAGCAGCTCGATCCCAATGGGATCGGCGGCGATATCGACGCGTCGATTCGACCCGCGCCGACGACGTTCCCGCCGGAGGTCTATCAGGCGCCGCGGCTGGTGAGCCCGCCGGTGTCGACGCAGGTGTATCTCGACACCGATCGCGGATCGATTCAGATCGAGCTCGCGGTCATCGACGCGCCGCTGACGGTCGAGAACTTCATCACGCTGGCGCGCCGCGGCTACTTCAACGGCCTCGGCGTACACCGCGTGGTCCCCGATTTCGTCATCCAGGACGGCGATCCGCGCGGCGACGGCGAGGGCGGACCGGGCTACACGATCCGCGACGAGTTCAACGAGCGCCCGTACTTGCGCGGCACGGTCGGCATGGCGCTCGACCCCTGGCCCGACACGGGCGGCAGCCAGTGGTTCATCACGCACTCACCGCAGCCGCATCTCGACGCGAAGTACACGGTGTTCGGCCGCGTGATCAGCGGAATGGAGATCGTCGATCAGATTCAGCAGTGGGATGTGATTCGGCGGGTACGCGTGTGGGACGGACAGACGATGACGAGTGGTGGTCGTTAGTCGTTGGTCGTTGGTCGTTGGTCGTTGGTCGTTGATCGTTGATCGTTGGTCGTTGGTCCGTACAATTGAAAAGGGGGCGACGGCCGCCCCCTTTTATCGACGGGCGAGGTCAGCTTACCGTTTCTTGCCGGCCTTCTTCTTCCCGCCCTTGGCTTTCTTCGCCATTGTCTGTTATCCCCCCCTTCATGTGGGATGACTTGCGAGAGCGCCTCGACATCGCTCGTGGCTGCCGCCTGGCACGCTCACCGACGTCGTCGCTGCCGCATTGGTCGAAGCTCAATCGTGTCGAGCTTCACAAGAGCTGGCCTGAGTTGGCCACCCTCATACCAGATGTAGATTATGGACGGTCTCAGCGCAGTGTCAAGCACAATGTGCAGAAAAAGTCAAAAAAAGTTTGCGCGCGATCGGTGCGCGCGATCATTTTTTTGCGCGGCGCGCGGCGAGCTCGCGCAGTTTTCGATCCGCGCGCGCTTCGATCAGTCGCGCGAAGGCGACGCGATCGTCTCTCGCGCGATCGCGCAGCGTCCGCCATGCATCCGCGGTCGCGCCGGCGTCATGCAGATAGGTGTCGTACACGTCGGCGATGCGTTCGAGGAAGATCGGATTCGCTGGATAGCGCGCGTCAAGCGATTTGAGCAGCGCCAACGCGTCGTGGGGCCGCTGCTCGTACCACACGTAAAGCTGATGTAACTGGAAATCGGCTTCGCCGCGCAGCAGCTCGCCGCGCTCGCGCGCCAGGATGATTTCCTGCAGGCCCTTGACGCGATCGCCACCCGGCAAGAGCAGCAGCCAGCGCAGCAGCTTCGCGTACATCGGCGCGACGTCGGCGTAGTAGTGATACAAGCCGATGCCGAAGTACGCGTCGTAGAGCGCCGGATCGAGCTGCAAAGCTCGCTCGAGTGCGTCTTTGATCTTTTTCCCGTCCCGCGCGGCGGCCAGACGCTCGCCGCGCAGCACGCGCACCTGCACGAGCGGCGCGTAGGCGCCGGCGAGATAAAACCACGCCTCCGCCCGCATGGGCTCGCGTGCCGTCCAGGCGGCATTGGCGGCGATCGCACCGGCCGCCGCCTGCTTGAGCGGCTGATCGAGCGATCGGTTTTGCGGGTCGATCAGGATCTGCCACTGAAGCGACACGGCCCCGAGCGCTTGGCACGCGCCCTCGGGTGCCGGCGGGCAGGCCGTGCGCAGTTGCTCGGCGGCTCGGTCGAATTGGGCGTCGAGGATTGCGTCGTAGATCGCGGCGAGTCGCGCGACCTCTGTGAGGCTGCTGGCGGCGGCCGGCAAGGCGAGCACGCACGCAGCCGCCAGCAGCCCACCGAAACCCTTGATCACATGCTGGTTCGTAGCTGCTGTTTCTCCGCGTGACGCTCGAGCGCGAGGGCGATGAGTTTGTCGACGAGCTTCGGGTACGAGAGGCCGCTGGCTTCCCACATCTTCGAGTACATGCTGATCGTCGTAAAACCGGGAATCGTGTTCAATTCGTTCAGGTACAGGACGCCGCTGTCGCCGGCGAGCAGGAAGTCGACGCGCGCCATGCCGGCGCAGTCGATCGCTCTGAACGCGGCGATCGCCAGTCTCCGGATTTCCTCGGTCTGCCGCTCGGTCAGCGTGGCCGGAATGACCGTCCGAGAAGTGTCGTCGAGGTATTTCGCCTCGTAGTCGTAGAACTCGCGGCCCGGGATGATCTCGCCCGGCACGGACGCTTCCGGGTCGTCGTTGCCGAGCACCGCGCACTCGATCTCGCGCGCCTGCGGCACGGCCGCTTCGACGACGATCTTGCGGTCGAACTCGGCGGCGAGGTTGATTGCCGTCCGCAGCTCGGTCGCGTGCTTCGCCTTGGAAATGCCGACGCTCGATCCGAGATTCGCCGGTTTGACGAACACCGGGAAGCCCAGCTTGTTGACGACGGCGTTCATGATCGCGCGCTCGTCGCGCTGCCAATCGCGCTTCAGCACGACCTCGTAGTCGCACATCGGCAGTCCCTTCGCCGCGAACACCAGCTTCATCGCCGCCTTGTCCATCCCGACAGAGGACGCCAGCACGCCGGCGCCGACGTACGGGACGTTGGCGAGCTCCAGCAGTCCCTGCACGGTCCCGTCTTCACCGTACGGTCCATGGAGCACAGGGAACACGACGTCGAGGGTCAGACCCGACACGGTGGCGGCGACCTGCCCTGAGCGAGCGGACAGTTCTTCAGAGCGAGTCGAAGGGTCGATGGTGAGGAGCGTGTCGCCTCCGGGATGGGCGACGAGGTGCGCTTCGCGAGTGTCGGCCTCGCCCGCTGGAAGCCGTGCGCCTCGGCTGTCAGCAATCGTGTCCGCCGCCTTCATCATCTTCGGCGGCTCCGCTGGCAGCGCCCACCGGCCATCTTTCTCGATGCGAATCGCGATCGGCTCGTAGCGCTCCGGATCGAGGTTTTGAAAAACCGCCGCCGCCGACGCGAGCGAGACTTCGTGCTCGCCGGACCGGCCGCCGTAGATCACGCCGACCCGCAGTTTTTTCACGCGACGAAGCTCTCCACCACAGAGGACGCCGGGGACACGGGGGAACAGTCCTGTACGTCTTGACCTCTGTGTCCTCCGTGTCCACCGTGGTGGCTAGGTTTCACAGGCTAAACTTAGCACGTGTCCTTCGGTTTTCGCGTGACGCACAACGACGGCGGCGCGCGGCGCGGCGTGATGACGACCGCGCACGGCGCAGTCGAGACACCCGCCTTCATGCCGGTCGGGACGCAGGGCGCGGTGAAAGGCGTGACGCACCGCGACCTCGAGTCGCTCGGCGCCGAAATCCTGCTCAGCAACACCTATCATCTGTACTTGCGACCCGGCGACGATCTCATCGCCCGCCGCGGCGGACTCCATCGCTTCATCGGCTGGACCAGGCCGATCCTCACCGACAGCGGCGGCTATCAGGTGTTCAGCCTCGCCGCACGCCGCACGATCGACGACCAGGGCGCGCACTTTCGATCCCACCTCGACGGTTCGGCGCATTCGCTGACGCCCGAAAAGGCGACCGACATCCAGGCGCAACTGGGATCCGACATCGCGATGGTGCTCGACGAATGTCTCGCGCATCCATCGGACGCTGCCGCGGCGCGGCAATCGATGCAGCGCACGCTGCGCTGGGCCGGTCGCGCGCGCGATCGGTTTCTTGCGCTTCGCGACGGTCTCGTGCCCGACGTCATCGTCAGCAATCCCGGTCAGGCGCAATTCGGCATCGTGCAGGGCAGCGTATTCCCTGAGCTGCGCGAAGAGAGCGCGCGCCACACGGTCGACGTCGGGTTCGAGGCGTACGCGATCGGCGGGCTGAGCGTCGGCGAGCCGATCGATGTGATGTACGACATCGTGTCGCAAACCACGCCTTGTCTTCCCGCGGATCGTCCGCGCTATCTGATGGGGACCGGGACGCCCGCGGATCTCGTCGAGGCGGTCGCCCGAGGCATCGATCTCTTTGACTGCGTGCTGCCGACCCGCAACGCCCGCAACGGGCAGCTCTTCACGAGCGAAGGGCGCATCAATATCAAGAACGCGCGGTACGCGGAAGACGACCGGCCGCCTGACCCGGCCTGTTCCTGCTACACGTGCCGGACCTCGTCGCGCGCGTATCTGCGGCACCTGTTTCTCGCGGGCGAGATCAACGCTTCGACCCTTAACACGTTGCATAACCTGAACTTTTACCTTGACACCCTGCGGAGGATTAGGGACGCTATAGTGTTTGGGCGGTTCGAAAGTTTCAGGCTAGCGTTCCACCAGAGCTTGTCCTGCCAGCCCCACGATTCATGATGGTGCCTCTCGCTCCCGTGTTCGCGCTCGGCGCTTCGCCAGACGGCGGCAGCGCGTGGCTGCAACTCGTACCCTTCGTGCTCGTCCTGGGCATCTTCTACTTCATCATTCTGCTGCCGATGAAGCGCAAGCAGCAGAAGGTCCAGGAGTTTCTCGACAGCCTCAAGGTGAACGATCGCGTCGTCACCACCGGCGGTATCTACGGTCAAATCACACGCTTGGACGATCAGAAGGTTCAGCTCCAAATCGCAGACAAAGTCCGCATTGATGTGGCGAAGGCGGCCATCGGCGGCTATCAAGGCCAGCCGCAGGTCGTCGAGGCCGCGAACCAGTAACAGCCATGCAGAATCTCCGCTGGAAAGTCATCACGATTCTCATCATCTTCATCGTGTTCAGCGCGGTCGGCGTCTATCCGATCCTCGCGTCCTGGAAAGGACTCCCCGCGCCCGCCTGGCTGAAGGAAAAACAGTTGAAGCTCGGGCTCGATCTCAAGGGCGGCGTCCATCTCGTGCTGCGCGTGCAGACCGACGATGCGCTGCGTCTGGAGACCGAGACCGAGAGCGAGCGGCTGCGCGAGGAGCTGAAGACGCGCAACATCCCGTTCACGAGCATTGCTGCCGTCAGCCCGACGCAGTTCAAGGTTGAGGGAATCCCGCCGGCACAGGATTCGGCGTTCCGTCAGGCGGCCAACGAGGTGTCGGCGAGCTTCGACCGCAGCTCCGGGGTCAACGGCACCTACACGTTCACGATGAGGCCGAATATCCAGGTGAATCTGCGCGATGAGGCGGTCGTCCAGGCGCGGCAGACCATCGAGCGCCGGGTCAACGAGCTGGGCGTCACCGAGCCGCAGATTGCGCAGCAAGGCGCGGGCGGCGATCAAATCCTGGTGCAGTTGCCCGGTGTCGCCGACGTGGAACGGGCGAAGAGCATCATCGGCTCACCCGGGCTGCTGGAGCTGAAGATCGTCGAGCGCGTCGCGGCCTCGAAGGAAGAGTTGATGGTGAACGGGCGGGTGCCGGAGGGCATGGAGATTGTCCCTGGAACCAGCACGGCTGGCGATACGGGCAACCTCTATTACCTGGTCAAGAAGGTCGCCGCCGTCACCGGCCGGGACCTCCGCAACGCGCGCCCGTCGCTCGACGAGAACAACCGGCCGGCGGTCAGCTTCACGCTGAACAGCGAAGGCGGGCGCAAGTTCGGGAAGGTCAGCGGCGAGAACATCGGCCGTCAGCTCGCGATCATCCTCGACGGCCGCGTGCAGTCGGCGCCGACGCTCGAGTCGCGCATCACGACCGAGGGGCGCATCAGCGGCAGTTTCACGCAGGAAGAAGTGCAGAATCTGTCGCTGATCCTGCGCTCCGGCGCGCTGCCCGCGTCGCTCACGTACCTCGAGGAGCGCACGATCGGTCCGAGCCTGGGCGCCGACTCGATTCGTTCCGGCGTGCTGGCGTCGGTAGTCGGTCTGCTCCTCGTCGTCGCCTTCATGCTCGTGTACTACAAGCTGTCGGGTGTGAACGCGGTGGTGGCGCTCATCTTCAACCTCGTGATCCTGTTGGGGCTCATGGCGTATGTGGGCGCCGTGATGACGCTGCCGGGCATCGCGGGCTTCGTGCTGACGATGGGGATCGGCGTCGATTCGAACGTGCTGATCTTCGAGCGCATCAAGGAAGAAATGGAAGCGCAGCGCGGCGTACGCGCGTCGATCAACGCCGGGTTTGCCCGCGTGTTCTGGACGCTGGTTGACACCCATCTGGCCGCGCTCATCTCGTGCGCGTTTCTGTTCCAGTTCGGCACCGGTCCGATTCGCGGCTTCGCCGTGACCCTGACCATCGGTCTGATCTCGAATCTGTTCACGTCGATTTTCGTGTCGAAGACGTTGTTTGAGATGGTGTTGTCGCGCCGCCAGCAGGTGGCGACCTTGAGCATCTAGGTTTTATGCATATTTTCAAGAACACGAACTACGACTTCCTGCGCTGGCGGTGGCACGCGATTGCCCTGTCCTGGGTCATCATCATCGTCGGCGTCCTCGCAATCGCGAAGAACGGGATCCCCAAGGGCGTCGAGTTCGCCGGCGGCACCGTCGTGATCAACGAGTTCGACCAGGCGGTCTCGGTGCAGCAAGTGCGCGAAGCGCTCGACCGCAATTTTCCCCAAGGCGGTCAAAACGTGGTCGTTCAGGCCTACGGCGACCCGTCGCAGCATCAAGTGATGATCCGCGTGCCGTCTATCGGCGCGGAGCAAGGCGCGTCGCTCAGCATCGTCGCGCAGCAGGCCAACGACGCGTTGAAGAAGAGCAATCTCGGCAACTTCCGCACAGTGAGCACGGAGATCGTCGGTCCGACGGTCGGTCGCGAGCTGACGACCAAAGCCGTCTTGGCGACGGTCCTGTCGCTCGTCGGGATCCTGGCGTATCTCGCGTTCCGGTTTCAATTCAGCTTCGGCGTCGGCGCCGTCGTCGCGACGATTCACGATCTGCTCATCACGCTGGCGTTCCTCGCGTTCTTCCGCTACGACATGACGCTGAACGTCATCGCCGCGCTGCTGACGATGACCGGCTATTCGACCAACGACACCATCGTCATCTTCGATCGGATCCGCGAGAACCTGCGGTCGATGCGGCGCGATTCGCTCAATCACGTCATCAACGTGTCGGTCAACCAGACGCTGGGCCGGACCGTCATCGTGTCGGGCACGGCGCTACTGACCGCGCTCGCGCTGTTCTTCTTCGGCGGGGAAGTGCTGCACGGCTTCGCGTTCACCATGGTCGTCGGCATCATCACCGGGACGTACTCGAGCGTGTTCATCGCGGCCGCGATCGTCAGCCTGTGGCGCGGCACGGGGCCGACGCGAGCCGGGGCGCATGCACCCACGCCACCCTCGGCGCCGGCCGTTGCGGTGCAGCCGCCACGCCGGCAGAAGCCGCAGCGGAAGGTTCGCGCTTCGTAAGTTTGAAGTCTGAAGTCTGAAGTCTGACAGCAGGTCGATCAGACTTCATACTTCAGACTTCTTACTTCTTCATGCCCTCGACCATTCAAGCGGCTCTCCTCGGGGTTATCCAGGGACTCACCGAGTTTCTGCCGGTGTCGTCTACCGCGCATCTGCGGCTGAGCGAGCGGCTGCTCGGCTACCAGGATCCGGACGGCGTGTTCACGGTGATGATCCAGCTCGGATCAATCCTCGCGATCATGTGGTTGTATCGCGCGAAGATCGTCGATGCCGTGTCCGGTCTGACGACGCGGCCGGACTCGCGGAATTTCGCGCTCGCGATCATCGTCGCCACGATCCCCGCGCTCGTGGCCGGCGCGCTCTTCTCCAAGTTCGTGAAAAGCGTCCTCTATGAGAGCGCGCGCGTGTTCGCCGCGGCGTTCATCATCGGCGGCATCGTGATGCTCATCGTCGAGCGTGTGCGGCCCGCGCCGGTCGTCGTCGACGCAGAGCGGACGCCGCTCCTGCTCGCGTTCGTCATCGGCCTCTGTCAGATGCTCGCGCTCGTGCCCGGCGTGTCGCGGTCGGGCGCGACGATTGTCGGCGGGATGGCGGTGGGTCTGGATCGGCCGGCGGCCGCGGAGTTCTCGTTCTTCGTCGCGATGCCGACGATGACCGCGGCGTTCGCGCACGATCTGCTCGAGGTCCGGCATCATCTCTCGCCGGACCGCGCGGTCGACATCGGTGTCGGCCTCGTCATGGCCTTCATCGCGTCGCTGCTGGTCGTCCGGCCGTTTCTCGCCTTCGTCCGGCGCGCCGGGTTCGCCCCGTTTGCGTGGTACCGCATCGTTCTTGGTGTCGCCATCTTCGCGGCGATCGCCGCCGAGTGGATGTAAGACAGGTGGGCTGGCTCCGCCGCAGCTTCATCACCGGATTCTTCGTCACGGTGCCGCTGTTCATCAGCGTGGCCGCGATCATCTGGATCTTCAACGTCGTCGACAGCACCACGACGCCGCTGTACGACCGCCTGCTCGGGCGGCGCATTCCGGGTCTGGGCCTCGTGTCGACCGTGATCGTGCTCGTGCTCGTCGGGGCGTTCGCGAGGAACGTCATCGGCCGGCGCATCCTGCAGCGGACGGAAGGGTGGCTGCTGCGCGTTCCGGTGTTCAGAACGATCTACGCGCCCGTGCGGCAGTTGATTGCCGCGTTCAACCCCGACAATGAGTACGGATTCAAACGCGTCGTCATGATCGAGGATCCGCGGAAAGGCTACGCGCTCGGCTTTCTCACGCGGGAGTTCACGGTCGATCGCGGCCACGGCCCCGAAGCGCTGATCGCGGTGTTCGTGCCGACCAATCATCTCTATCTCGGCGACATCGTGATCTGCCCGCGCGAGCGCGCGACGTTTCCCGACATCTCCGTCGAGGACGGCATCCGCATTTTCCTGACCGGCGGCATGGCGCTGCCGCCCAAGGTACGCATATAATCCCAGCTTTTGCGCGAGGTGGAATGATCGTGACCGTACAGACGCTGCTGGCGCGAGTCTTCGTCCCGGCCACGGTGGTGTTGACTCTCGCTGCCGCGGCGCGGCCCGTGCTCGCGGCGCAGCCGCCCGTCGCGACCGAGCGCGCGGCCTCGCCCGCCGCCGGCGGCGAAGCCAGCCTGGTGCTGCCGGATCTGTCGGTCGTCGCGTTCCATGGCGTGAACGGCCGGACGCTGCTGATGAGCGGCCTCGTGATTTGCGCGCTCGGCTTCGGCTTCGGCGTGCTGACGTTCACGCAGCTCAAGAACCTGCCGGTGCACGAATCGATGCGCGAGGTCTCGGAGCTGATCTACGAGACCTGCAAGACGTATCTGGTCACCCAGGGCAGGTTCATCCTGCTGCTGTGGGCGTTTATCGCGGTGATCATCGCCGCGTACTACGGGTGGCTCGTGCCCGTCCCTGACAAATCGATCGCCGTGACGGTGCCGATCATTCTGACCTTCAGCTTGATCGGCATCGCCGGCAGCTACGGCGTCGCGTGGTTCGGCATCCGCGTGAACACCTTCGCGAACTCGCGCGCCGCGTTCGCGAGCCTGCGGGGCAAGCCATTCCCGATTTACGCGATCCCGCTTCGCGCCGGCATGAGCGTCGGGATGCTCCTCATCAGCGTCGAGCTCTTCATGATGCTGTGCATCCTGCTGTTCATTCCCGGCGACTACGCCGGCCCCTGCTTCATCGGGTTCGCGATCGGCGAGTCGCTCGGCGCGGCCGCGCTGCGCATCGCCGGCGGCATCTTCACGAAGATTGCCGACATCGGCTCCGACTTGATGAAGATCGTCTTCAACATCAAGGAAGACGACGCGCGGAACCCGGGCGTGATTGCGGATTGCACGGGCGACAACGCCGGCGACTCGGTCGGACCGACCGCGGACGGGTTCGAAACCTACGGGGTCACCGGCGTGGCGCTCATCACCTTCATCCTGCTGGCGGTCGCGAACGTGCGGGTGCAGGTGGAGCTGCTCGTCTGGATCTTCGTGATGCGCATCATGATGATCATCGCGAGCGGCCTCTCGTACTTCCTCAACGACGCGATCGCGCGCGGCCGGTACGCGAACGTCGACCGGATGAACTTCGAGGCCCCGCTCACCTCGCTCGTGTGGCTCACCTCGGTGGTGTCGGTGGCCATCACCTACATCGTGTCCTACCTGCTGATCCCCAATCTTGGCGACGGCACGCTGTGGTGGAAACTCTCGACGATCATCACGTGCGGCACGCTGGCCGGCGCGATCATCCCGGAACTGGTCAAAGTGTTCACGTCGGTCGAATCGGGTCACGTCAAGGAGATCGTCACCTCGTCACGTGAAGGCGGCGCGTCCCTGAATATCCTGTCCGGCTTCGTGGCCGGAAACTTCAGTGCGTACTGGCTGGGCCTGAGCATCGTCACGCTGATGACGATCGCGTATTACGTGAGTTTGTACGGACTCGGCGCCCTGATGATCGCGCCATCGGTATTCGCGTTTGGTCTCGTCGCGTTCGGGTTCCTCGGCATGGGTCCGGTGACGATTGCCGTTGATTCCTACGGCCCGGTGACGGACAATGCGCAGTCGATC
>MNEX01000174.1 GCA_001917905.1 Acidobacteria bacterium 13_1_40CM_65_14 | reverse complement strand
TACGATGTACGATCCGACGGTCGTCGATACGTTCCTCGCCGTGTACCGAGACCTTCTGTCTGAGGATCTCGAACCGCCAAGTCATCATCGCGCCCTTGCCGAGATCAGTCGATCGTCGGCGCACAGGGCCGACGACGCCGTTCAGGCGAACGATCAGAATGCCCTCGAGGCGACGGAGGAAATGCTGGCCGTGTGCGCGCTGTCGCGGGTGGGCGCGCTGGGGACGTTTACCGATGCCGCGTTTCTGATTGGGACGCACGTGCGGCGGATCATCCCGGATGCAACCTGTGTTTTCTACGCGTTCGATCCGGCAACCGATCATCTCGTCGCGAGGCACGTCGCCGGAACGCCGGCTGTCGGCCTCCAGGGCCGGAGGATTCCGGCAGGTCACTGCCTGACCGGCTGGGTCGCAGTCAACCGTCAGGCGATGGTGAACTCGGATGCGGCGCTGGATCTCGGCGAGGCGCGCGTGACCGATCCGGTCTTCAAGAGCTGCTTGAGCACGCCGCTGCTCGCGGCGGAGACGCTCGTCGGCGTGCTGACGCTGTATTCGACCTCACCGGCCGCGTTCAGCGAAGACCAGGCTCGCGTCATTCAGCTGCTGACGCCTTACATCGCTGCTACCCTGCAGACGGCGCTCGAGCTCGAGAGCCGCAGCGCACGCGATGCGGCGACTCGGCCACCTGCGGCTCCGCTCTCCGAGCCAGCCCTACTCACCACAGGTAGTGCCGGACGGAAGGGGATCACGCGCCACTGACGATGGTGTCGCCGACCCGTATCGTTATCCTTTTTTTGGGGGGCATCGCCGCTGTCGCCGCCGTCATGGGCGCACGGACCGAGCGACGCGATTCGCGTGCCGACACCAATGGTCACACCCGCGGCGGCGAAATCGTCGTGTCGATTCGCAGCGAGCCGCGCACGTTCAACTGCTATCTCGCGCGCGATATTACAACGGCGATCTTTGCAACGCTCACACAAGCGACGCTCGTCCGGGTGAATCGGGTGACTGACGACATCGAGCCGTGGCTCGCCACGTCGTGGACTCGCTCGGATGATGGGCTCCGCTACACGCTGAAGCTGCGACCCAACATCGCCTTCTCGGATGGCGAGCCTTTCAGCGCCGACGACGTGGTGTTTTCGTTTGCAGCCGCGTACGACGAACGCAGTGCCGGGCCGGTTGGGGAGTCGATCTTGGTCGACGGAAAGAAGCTGCAGGTCGCCGCGCTCGATCCGTTGACCGTGGTCGTCACGTTCCCTTCGCCATTCGCCGCTGGACTGAGGCTCCTGGACCATTTGCCGATCCTTCCGCGCCACAAGCTCGAAGCGTCGCTCATGGCAGGTCGCTTCTCCGAGACCTGGAGCGTGACGACGCTGCCTTCCCAAGTCGTCGGACTGGGGCCGTTCCTCATCAGCGACTACCAGCCGGGCCAGCGGCTGACGTTCACGCGCAACCCGTACTACTGGCGCAAGGACGCGGACGGAGCTCAACTGCCTTACCTCGATGGTATGACGCTCGAGATTCTGACCGACCAGAACGCCGAGCTACTGAGGCTCGAAGCGGGGCAGATCGACATGACCACGAGCGAGATCCGACCCGAGGATTACCTGCCGCTCAAGCGCGCGGCCGACGCCGGCCTCGTGCGGCTCGTCGATCTCGGCGTCGGCATGGACGCCGATGGACTCTGGTTCAACCTGAAGCCGGGCGCCTTCGCAGCCGACCCGCGCGCAACGTGGCTGCAGCGAGACGAGTTGAGGCGCGCCATCTCGATGGCTGTCGATCGAAATCTGCTCGCGGACACGGTCTTTCTGGGTGCCGGCTTGCCGATCGGCGGTGTCGAGACGCCGGCAAATACCCGCTGGTACTCGGCCGCCGCCTCTCAAACGCACTATGACCCGGCCGGTGCTCGCGCGCTGCTGTCATCGATCGGGGTGACCGTCGACCGTCCAGGACGTTTCACACTGCTGACTACAGGCACCAGCACGTCGACCGTGCGCGGCGCGGCAGTGCTGCGCGAGGAACTGAAACGCGTCGGTTTGCTCGTCGACGTCGTCACGCTCGAGCCGTCAGCCGTGGTCCAGCGCTTTCTCTCAGGGAAATACGACGCCGTGTACTTCAGATTCCTCAGGACGGACCCCGATCCCGCGATGAACCTCGACTTCTGGTTCAGTAGGGGCAGCGCTCACGTGTGGAACATTTCAGAGCGCTCTGCAGCGACAGAGTGGGAGCGTCGCATCGACGAGCTGATGTCGCGGCAGATCGCGGCGTCCGAGGGCGTTGAACGCAAGCGCCTCTACGATGACGTGCAGCGGACCTTCGGCGAGCATCTACCAATCGTCTTCTTCGCCGCGCCCCGAGTGTATATCGCCGCTTCGTCGCGGACGGCCAACCTGCAGCCGGCAGTGCGGCGACCGCAACTGCTTTGGAGTCCTGACACGCTCGCCGTTCACGGCAGCGCGACCCAATAGATCCGACCGGGCAGCGCCAATAATAGGGCGAGACCGCCGTTGCGCCGCCTGGCCGTCTCGCATCCCTGCGTGACCGTTCAGCGACGTTATCAGCGCTGAGGCGCGCTGCGCATCATTTTCAGATAGATGTAGTCGCCGAGCGGGGAGTCGTCGTCGTTCGACGCGTTGGCGGCGATATTGAACTGGACGGGACCAGCGGCCGCCGAAGGCGCGGTCCATTCAATCGTCCACGCGTTCGCGCCCGGAGCCCCCGGAATCAGCTGCAGCCGCGCGTCGGGTACTTTCCACGACCCTGCCTGTCTCCCTTTCTGTTTCCCGCCGGCAAAGCGGGCGGCAATCTCGAAGCCGCCGCGGCGCATGCCGCCGCGTGCGAGCGACACGGTGAGCTCGTAGGTCTGTCCCGGCACGTAGCTCTGGGGCACGCCGGCCAGCGCGAGCGTCCCGCCGGGCGCGTTCACCGGATTGTCGAGATGGCAGAGGTGACACGACTGCTCGCCAAAGCCGCCGGTGACATTTGGATACGGTCCTTCCTTGAAGGCCAGCGCCGCAAGCGGCAGGCTGATCAGAAAGACGGCTCCGGGGATTACAATCCTCAGCATCTGGAGGACATTATGCGCGCGAAAGCTCTGGTGATGGTTGCTCTCGTCGCGGCGTCGGTTTCGCTCTCGGCACGGCCCGCGATCGACGACAACGTCGACGTGAAGATCGACGAGTGGCTGACGCCGAGCAAACCGGCGTATCCGCACGACCCGGCGGTCGCGCCGGACGGTTCGGTGTGGTACACGGGACAACGCGCCAACGTCATCGGGCGGTTCGACCCCGCGACGCAGCAGTTCAAGGAATACACGCTCACGACGCCGAACTCAGGACCGCACGGACTGCAGGCCGACAAGGACGGCAATATCTGGTACACCGGCAACGCCGCCGGTCTGATCGGAAAAGTCGATCCGAAGACGGGGAAAGTCACCGAGTACAAGATGCCGAACCCCAAAGCGCGGGATCCGCACACGATTGCGTTCCTGCGCGACGGACGGATCTTCTTCACCGTGCAGGCCGGGAACTTCATCGGCACACTCGATCCGAAAGCCCCCGACGGCGCCATCAAACTGGTCGAATCGCCGACGGTGAATTCGCGTCCCTACGGCGTGCGACTCGACTCGAAGGGCGTGCCGTACTTCGACGAATTCAACTCGAACAAGATCGCCAGCGCCGATCCGAAGACCCTGATCATCAGGGAGTATCCACTGCCGGATCCGGCGGCGCGGCCGCGCCGGATCGCGATCGGCAAGGACGACACGGTGTGGTACGGCGACTACGCGCGCGGATATCTTGGCCACCTCGATCCGAAAACGGGCAAGGTCGAGGAGTTCAAGTCGCCAGGCGGGCCCGACTCGAAGCCCTATGCGATCGACGTGACCTCGGACGGCGCGATCTGGTACGTCGAAACCGGCGACGAGACGAAAAACATCCTGGTGCGATTCAATCCGGAGACGAAGAAGTTCCTCACCTGGCCCATCCCGAGCGGCGGCGGCACGGTCCGCAACATGGAGATCGACAAGGCGGGAAATCTTTGGCTCGCGGAGAGCGGTGTCGGCAAGATCGCGCGCGTGACGATCAAACGTACGACGTCGACGCAGTAACACGACGGTCAACGCAGAAACCGCGGAACTCGCAGAGAAAAACTATTCATTCTGCGGGTTCTGCGCGTTCTGCGTTGAATGTCGTTACGGTTGACGGCTGAACGAGTTCGCGCCCGGCTGCGTCCCGGAGATGAACGCCTCGTTGATCGATCCGGGGGTCTCGGGCGGCATGACCGCGCCGTTCGACTTGTCGACCGACAGGAACACGATGTTGCCCGGCGCGGTGAACTGCGGCGGGTGATCCTTGTCGGGCCGGCCGGCGATGTAGCCCTCCATGAATTCCCGCCACATGGGCAGCGCGGCCTTGGCGCCCTGCTCGTCGCCGCCGAGCGATTTCTTCTCGTCGAACCCCATCCATACGCCTACCGTGATGTCGGGATCGAACCCGATGAACCACGCGTCGGTGTTGTCGTCGACCGTACCGGTCTTCCCCGCGAGCGGCCATTGGGCGGCGAGGCCCGCTGCCGATTGCGCCGTCCCGCGAATCAGCACGCCGCGGAGGATGTTCGTCATCACGAATGCCGTGTCGGCGCGGATGACGTCGCTCGGATCGCCGCGATTCTCCTCGAGCAGATTGCCGTCGCGATCCTTGACGGCCAGCACGTCGAACGGCTTCATCCGCACGCCCTGGTTGGGGAAGACGGTGTACGCGCTCGTCACCTCGAGCAGCGTCGCATCGCCCGCGCCGAGCGCGATGGGCAGGTACGGCGGGAAGTCCTCCTCGAACCCGAAGCGCTTTGCTTCCTCGAGGACGTTTTTCGGACCGAGCGTGTCCATCAGCTTGATCGCCGGAATGTTGCGCGACTCCTCGAGCGCCCACCGCAGCGTGATGGGACCCTGGAACTGGTGATCGTAGTTGTGCGGGCTATAGGTCTGCCCGTTGCCCGCCGGATAGCTCACCGGGGCGTCGATGAGAATCGACGTCGGCGTGAACCCGCGATCGATGGCGGTCGTGTACACGATTGGCTTGAACGTCGACCCGAGCTGGCGGTACGCCTGGACGGCGCGATTGAACTTGCTGCGGTTGAAGTTCCAGCCGCCGACCATCGCCTTGATCTGTCCGGTGCGGTTCTCGATGGCGACGAGCGCGCCTTCGGCGAGCGGCGTCTGCTCGAGCGTGACTGACGCGGCGCCGGTGGCTTCGTCGAGCTTCGTCACGGCGACGTCGACGAGATCGCCCGGCTTGAACAAATCGGCGGCGGTCTTTCGCGAGCCGGTCCACGCGTAGCCGTCCTTGCTGAGATCCGCGTGGTAGCGGCCGATGTGCAGCCGGGCGGGGCCCGTCTTCGGCGCGGTGATGACGACGGCCGGCACCACGTCCCCGACCGCGATCGGACGATTCCATCGATCGTCTCTGAAGCCTTCGAGCGTGTGCTTCTCGGCCAGCACGTTCCGCCGCGGCTGTCGCCACCCGTGGCGCTTGTCGTACCGCCGCAGCCCGTGCTCGATGGCCTTGTTCGCCAGCTCCTGCAGCTTCGGATCGAGCGTCGTCGTCACCGAGAGACCGTTTTCGTACAGGGTCTTCGCGCCGTACTGACGCTCCAGATGCTTGCGGACTTCCTCGACGAAGAACGGCGCGATGCCCGGCGGCTGATTCGGCTGACCGCGCGTGACGATGGGCTTGGCTTTGGCGGCGTCGGCCTGCGCCTGCGTGATGTAGTGCTCGTCGGCCATGCGCTGCAGCACGACGTTGCGCCGATTGACCGCGCGCTTCATGTCGACGAACGGGCTTTGCCGCTCCGGCGTCTGGAAGATGCCGGCGATGAGCGCCGCTTCCTCGAGATTCAGCTGCTTGTTCGTCTTGTTGAAATAGAGCCGCGACGCCGCCTCGATCCCGTACGCGCCGTGGCCGAGATACATCTGGTTGCAGTAGATCGCGAAGATCTCTTTCTTCGTGTAGCGCTTCTCGATTTGAATCGCGAGGATGATTTCGCGGATCTTGCGGTCGAACAGCTTCTGCTTGGTCAGCCCGAACTGATCGAGATTCCTCGCCACCTGTTGCGTCAGCGTGCTCGCGCCCTGGTCGCGCCGCCGCTCGATGATATCGACCGCCGCGGCGGCGAAGATGCGCCAGATGTTGATGCCGAAATGGGAATCGAACGACGCGTCCTCGGTCGCGATGATCGCCTGCCGCAGCACCGGATTGATGTCGTCGAAGGCGACCACCACGCGCCGCTGCGTGGCGAACTCGCCAATCACCTGGCCGTTCGCCGAATAGATGCGCGTGATGGTGCTCGGCGTGTAGTTGTCGAGCGCGGACACCTGAGGGAGATCGCCGGCGTATGCGAACATCACGCCGCTGAGGATGCCGAGCATCGCCGCGAGGATGAACAGCGCGACGATGCCGGCGTTGCGAGCTACTCGAATAACAACATGCGTCACGAAACCATTTTACCCGCGCCGCCGCTCCACGGCCCGCGATTCGCCGCCGCGCGGTTGGTTGTCGCCACCGCGAGGCTGCGCGGGTGTGCCGGCGCGGTCGTGTCCGCCGCCGGAGGGCGCGCTGCGCTGTGGGGCCGCTTGCGGCGGAGGTGATGGCGGTGGTGGAGGTGGCGCTTGTGACGCGCGCGGGATTCCCGCCGGCGCAGGAGACGACGGAAGCGACGTCGCCCCCGCACGCGGCATCGCCATCGACGGAGCGGGCAACGACTGCGGCGGTGGCGCGGACGGCGCCGTCCCGGCGCGTGGGACCGCGACGCGATAGTCGTGGGTTGGTGGTCGTCGGTCGTTGGTCGGTGGTCGGTAGTCGTTAGTCGATGGGCGTTGGTCGTTGGTCATTGGTCGCCGGTCCATCGTCGCCGGCCACGGACCGTTCACCGTTGGTTGTTCGCTTGTACGTGGTCGCTGCATTTGAGACGGCCACGTACCGGCTCTCGTCGGTTGACCGGTGACGATTGGCGGAATGACGATTGGGGACGGTTCAGAGTTGACTGGTGACGGACGACTCGCGACTGCGCCAGCGCGTGTTGTGCTGCCGTTGCGCGGGACCGCAACGCCCGCGCCTCCAGGCGCGCTGTTGGTGACATGACGAGGCACGGCGACCGGCGGCACCGACTGCGTCACGAACACGGTGTGCTGCGGCAGACGTCGCGGCTCCACGGCGTAGCGATGCGCATAGTACCCGCGCCCACCAAAATGGGTGCGCGGCAGAACGGTCCACCCTGACCACGGATCGCCGTAGCCGGTCGACAGCGCGAAGACCGGCCGGTTGTCGAAGCCAAGCGGGCACCAGCTCACGTACCCCGGCGCGGCGCCCCAAGATACCCACGCCGCCGCGAAGGTGCGATCGGGTGCCCAGAACCACGCGCCGCGCGAGAAGCCCCATCGCCCATAGTGGTGGGTGGGCCAGGCCCACACATCAGTGCCAATCCACGTCCACCCGTACGGGCGAATCGGTTCCCAGTAGCCGTAGTAATAAGGACGCCAGTCTGGCGGAGCCATCGGATACCAGACGTATCCATAGTCGGGCGCGTATCGCCACGTCCCGTACTGATCGAAGGTCGCGCCGTACATCTTCAGATCTTGCGGCAGATACGACGCCGACACCGCGTTGACGTTCGCCTGCAACGGCTCGAGCCGATCGAGAGTACCGGCCAAGAGGCGGACGCGCGTCGGCGTGATGAGCTCGACCGCGGAGTCCTCTGCAACCTCGATCCCGGTGCCGTCGGGAAAGCGGATCTCGACGCGCCCGGCCGTCGTGCGGACACGATCGCCGGGAATCAGCGGCATGTTCACCACCGCAGGCGTCACCTCGCCTTCGCGTTCGAGCGTGGCGGCGCCCTCGACCAGCGCGATGTAGGCCGGCGGCGGCGCCTCCTGCGCGCGCGCGACCCCGGTCGCGAGCGCGGCAAGGCACACGACGACATAAAGAAATCGATGGAGGATGCGACCGACGACCGCTACGGGAAACATAGCCGCCTCAATCAAGAGGGGGCAGGACTGGCTGGCCCGGCCAGTATAACAGGTGTCAGACTCGAGGTCGGACCTGAGGTCAGACTGCGGGTCAGACCTAAGGTCAGACTGCCGGTCAGACCTGAGGTCAGACTGAAAGTCAGACTCGGGGCAGACTCAATGTTGATGAGTTTTGACAGTAACCCACTCAACTTTTATAGTTGGATCATTATCAGAGGTATTCGATGAGCAAAATTATCGGAATCGACCTGGGTACCACGAACTCCGTCGTCGCGGTGATGGAAGGCGGCGAGCCGGTGGTGATTACCAATCCCGAGGGCGGACGGCTGACGCCGTCGGTCGTCGCGTTCACCAAGACCGGTGAGCGCCTCGTGGGACAGGTCGCCAAGCGCCAAGCGGTCACCAATCCCGAGAACACCATCTTCTCGATCAAGCGGTTCATGGGCCGCAAGTACGACGAAGTCAGCGAAGAAATGAAAATGGTGCCGTATCAGGTCGTGCGTGCCAGCAACGGCGACGCGCGCGTGATGGCGAACGGCAAAGAGTACTCGCCGCCGGAAATCTCCGCGATGATTCTGCAGAAGCTGAAGCAGGCTGCGGAAGAGTACCTGGGCACGACGGTCAGCAAGGCGGTCATCACCGTGCCGGCCTACTTCAACGACGCGCAGCGCCAGGCGACCAAAGACGCCGGGCAGATTGCCGGCCTCGAGGTGATGCGCATCGTCAACGAGCCGACAGCCGCCGCGCTCGCGTACGGGCTCGACAAGAAAAAGGACGAGACGATCGCCGTGTACGACTTCGGCGGCGGCACGTTCGATATCTCGATTCTGGAAGTCGGCGAAGGTGTGGTCGAAGTCAAAGCGACCAACGGCGACACGCACCTCGGCGGCGACAACCTCGATCAACGCATCATCGACTGGATTGCCGGCGAGTTCAAAAAGAGCGACGGCATCGACCTCACGAAAGACCGGATGGCGCTGCAGCGGCTGAAGGAAGCGGCGGAGAAGGCGAAGATGGAGCTCTCCACAGTGATGGAGACCGACATCAATCTGCCGTTCATCACCGCCGATGCGACCGGCCCAAAGCATCTGCAGATGAAGCTGACGCGGGCCAAGTTCGAGCAGCTCGTCGACGATCTTCTGCAGAAGACCGTCGGTCCCACCAAACAGGCGCTCGCCGACGCGGGACTCGATCCGTCGAAGATCGACGAGGTCGTGCTCGTTGGTGGATCGACGCGCATCCCGAAGGTGCAGCAGATCGTCAAGGAGCTGTTCAGCAAGGAGCCGCACAAAGGCGTCAACCCCGACGAGGTGGTCGCGGTCGGCGCGGCCGTTCAGGCGGGCGTGCTCGCCGGCGACGTGAAGGATTTGCTGCTCCTCGACGTCACGCCGCTGTCGCTCGGCATCGAGACGATGGGCGGCGTGATGACGACGCTCATTCCGAGGAACACGACGATTCCCACGCGCAAGAGCGAGATCTTCTCGACGGCGTCGGACAACCAGACGAGCGTCGAAGTCCACGTGCTGCAAGGCGAGCGCTCGATGGCGCGCGACAACCGGACGCTCGGCAAGTTTCATCTGGTCGGTCTGCCGCCGGCGCCGCGCGGCGTGCCGCAAATCGAAGTCACCTTCGACATCGACGCCAACGGCATCGTCAACGTGCAGGCCAAAGATCTCGGCACGGGCAAGGAACAGAAGATCACGATCACGGCGTCGAGCGGCCTCAGCAAGGACGAGGTCGATCGGATGATGAGGGAAGCCGAGTCGCACGCCGACGAGGACAAAAAACGGAAGGACGAGATCGAGCTGCGCAACAAGGCCGATCAGGCCGTGTACGGCGCGGAGCGGATGTTGAAGGACACCGGCGACAAGCTCGGGAGTGCCGACCGATCCGCGATCGAAAGCGCGATGGAGGTGGTGAAAGCGGCGACGGCCGGCACGGATGCCAACGCGATTCAGCGCGCACTCGACGAGCTGACCTCGGCGCAGCACAAGGCCGCCGAAACGTTGTATCGCCAGCAGGCGGCCGGCGCAGGTGCGGGGGCGTCGAGCTCAGGACCGGCGGGCGGAGGCGACGGCGCGGCAGGCCGCGCTTCGTCGGCGCCTGGCGGCGAACAGAAATCAGGAGAGGTCATCGACGCGGAAGTCGTCGACGAGGGGAAGCCTCAGTGACCCTGAGATTGCGGATTGAGGATTGCGGATTGCGGATTTAATGAGGATTGAATATTGCTGATTGCGGATTGAATCCACAATAAATCCGCAATCCGCAATCCTCAATCCGCAATGTGATCATGGATTTCTACGTCATCCTCGGATTGGAGCGAGGCGCGACGCTTGCCGACGTCAAGCGAGCTTACAAGCGTCTCGCCCGCCGGTTCCATCCAGACATCAATCCCGGCGATCGGATGGCGGCGGCGCAGTTCCGTCAGATTGCCGAGGCGTACGAGACGCTGATCGATCCCGATCGCCGCCGGCACTACGATACGACCGGCGCGTCGACACCGGCGAGCGGCGGACCCACGGTCGGCTTCGAGGGCTTCGACTTCACGATCAGCGTGCACGGGAACGACGCGCCGACCTTCGGCGACCTGTTCGCCGACGTGCGGCACCAGCGCGAGGCGCGCCGGCCGACGCGCGACGCCGAGCGCGGCGTCGATCTCCATCAATCGATGACGCTCAGCTTCGAAGATGCGATGCGCGGCGGGCAGCGCGGCGTGACCGTCACGCGGCAGGAGCGCTGCCGCACCTGCAAGGGACAAGGCGGACTGAACGTGGCCGAGACGCGATGCACGCACTGCCACGGCGCGGGCGTGGTGAAGTCGGCGCGCGGGCACATGGTGTTCTCGAAGGCCTGTGCGTACTGCGGCGGATCGGGACGCCAGCGACAGGAGCGATGTCCGGCCTGCGGCGGCGAGCGCGTCGAGATGCGCACCGAGGCGCTGACGATCAACGTGCCGCCCGGCCTCGCCGACGGCGCACGCATCCGCATTCCGGAAAAGGGGCACGCCGGCCACAACGGCGGCCAGACCGGCGACCTGTACGTCACGGTGCACGTCCAGCCGCATCCACTGTTTCGCCGGGAAGGCGACGATCTGCATCTGACGATGCCGCTCGCGGTACACGAGGCGGCGCTCGGCGCCAAGATCGACGTGCCGACGCTCGATGGGCGCGCGCGCCTGCGCGTGCCGCCGGGGACGCAGTCCGGTCAGCGGTTTCGTCTGCGCGAGCGCGGCATCCCCTCGCCGCGCGACGGCCGGCGCGGCGACGTCGTGGTCGAGGTGCGGCTCGCGCTGCCGAAGATGCTCGACGAGCGTTCGAAGGAGCTCCTGCGCGAGTTCGGTCGCATCAACAACGCGGAAGATGTCCGGCGGGAACTCGGGTGCGCCTGTACGAGCGCGAAGGGCTGTTGAAGCCGTCGCGCACCGAAGGCAATACCCGTTTGTACTCGGAAGAGGACCTCGAACAGCTCGAAACGATTTTGTCACTTACCCGAGATCTCGGCGTGAATCTCGCCGGGGTCGAGATCATTCTCAACATGCGCCGCAAGATCGAGCAGATGCAGGGCGAGGTCAACGAGTTCATGGAGTACGTCAAGCGCGAGATGGCACGCGGCATCGACGACTGGGAGCAACGACTGTCAACCGCGCTCGTCAAGTCCTCTCCGACCGATCTCGTGAAGAGTCAGAAACAATAATATCCGGACGGCGTGGTGGTATGCTCTTGCGCGTGTCGAAGCGGTACGCGGCGAGCAACGACGATGCGGGCACGCTTGCAGCGTATCTGCGCGAGATCGCGAAGCTGCCGCGCCTCAGCGCCGACGAGGAACGATCGCTCGGCGCGTCGATTCAAAACGATCAGGACGAAGCGGCGCTCACGCGGCTCGTCGAAGCCAACCTGCGCTTCGTCGTCTCCTACGCGAAGCGATATCGCGGCCTCGGCGTCTCGTTCCTCGATTTGATCCACGAAGGCAACCTCGGGCTGATCGAAGCGGCGCGGCGATTCGATCCGGCGCGCAACGTCAAGTTCATCACCTACGCGGTGTGGTGGATCCGCGAGGCGATGATGCACGTGCTCGCCGATCAGACGCGGGCGTTTTCGTTCCCGCCCAAGCTGTTCGCGGTACTGCACAATCGCCACGAGGACGTGTCGCTGAACGAGCCGATCGCCGGCACCGGTCAGGACGGACCGTCCCGCCAGCTCGAGGACGTGCTCGCGCAAGACGCGGTCCCGATCGAGGACGAGATGATCCACCAGTCCGACCTCGACGAGCTGGCCGAGGCGCTGCGCGATCTGGACGGCAAGGAGCGGGAGGTCGTGCGCCTCCGCTTCGGGCTCGAAGACGACGAGCCGTGCACCCTGCAGGAGATCGGCGACCGTCTGCACCTCTCCCGCGAGCGCGTGCGGCAAATCGAGTCGCGCGCGAAAGAAAAACTCCGGCGCTCCGCAAAACTGCGGAGCCATTTGAATTGAGTCGATCCAGCGATGCCGTGCCCAATCTGCGACGATACCGGCTGGAAGCCTGTCGAAGAAAACCCTTCGACAAGCTCAGGGCAGGCGGCCGTCCGTCGCGTCGTCCGTTGCGACTGCTGGCGTGAGCAGGTGGGCCAGCAGCGCCTGGCCGATTCGAACATCCCGAAGCGTTATCTGCACTGCACGCTCGGGAACTTCACGGTCTACAACGAATCGCTCGAGCGGGCGTTGGAATGCGCGCGCCGCGTGCCGGAGCGCTTTGCCGAAGCCCGGACCCGCGAGCAGCAAGGACGCGGCATCTTCATGGAAGGACCGCCGGGCGTCGGGAAGACGCATCTCGCGGTCGCCGTGCTGAAGCAGGTGATCGTCACGTTCGGCGCACGCGGACTGTTCTACGACACGCGCGATCTGCTGCGCGTCATTCGCAGCACGTACGACCCGTCGATTCGCACGACGGAGCTCGAAATCCTGCGGCCGGTCATGACCGCGGATCTGCTGGTGCTCGACGATCTCGGCGCGGAAAAGACCTCGGAGTGGGTCGAAGAAACGATGAACCTGATCGTGAACACGCGCTATAACGAGCGCCGGATGACGATCTTCACGTCGAATTATCCTGATATTCCGGATGACACGGAGCCGAATTCCCTGATCTTCAGAATCGGTCACCGCATGCGGTCGAGACTGCACGAGATGTGCGACTTCGTCGAGATGGACGGCGCCGATTATCGAGAGCTGCCGGTCAACGGCGGCGTCGACGATCTCATCACGTTGTGGAAGAGGCGTCGCCAGGCGGGCCTGCCGTCGCCGCGCAACGGCCGTCAGGCGCGCGCGCAGCTCCGCGAGCCCGTCGCTCGCGACGGCCGCGCGGACCTCAAGTGGCCGGGAGGCCGGGCGGGCAGCTGACGAATCGGCGATCGGTGAGCGGGTGATCCGCGATCGATCGCCGATCGCCTATCATGAGATCATCCGATGTTAGGGCTTTACGTTCACGTTCCCTTCTGCTCCGCGATCTGCAACTACTGCAACTTCAATCGCGGTTTGTTCGACGCGGATCTGAAGACGCGCTACGTCGAGGCGCTCGTCACTGAGATCGGGCTGCTAGGGCCCGACCCACGTGCCTGCCCTGAGCTCGTCCTTCGACAGGCTCAGGACGAGCGTCGAAGGGTCGGCCCGGGGCGGACACATGGGTCCTTCCCTACATCACTGGCCGCGGCCGATACGATTTACTTCGGCGGCGGGACGCCGTCGCTCCTCGAACCCGACGACATCGCGCGGATCATCGCAGCCTGCGACGCATCGTTCGACGTTGCCGCCGACCGGGAGGTGACCCTCGAGGCCAACCCGGAGACCGTCACCGAGGCGCGGCTGGCGGCGTTTCGCGACGCGGGAATCAATCGCGTCAGTTTCGGTGTCCAATCCTTTCGCGACGAGGAGCTGCGGCGGCTCTCGCGGCTGCACAGCGCGGACCGCGCGCGGGCGGCCCTGGCCGAGGCGCGCGCGGCGGGGTTCGACAACGTCAGCCTGGACCTGATGATGTGGCTGCCCGAGCAGCGAGTCAGCGAGTGGCTCGAGTCGGTGGACGCCGCGATCACGCTTGCGCCGGAGCATCTCTCGCTGTATCTGCTCGAGGTGTATCCGAACGCGCCGCTCAAGGACGACATGGCCCGCGCCCGCTGGTCGCAGGCGCCAGACGATGACGCCGCGGCGATGTATTTGACGGCGATGGATCGGTTGGAGGCGGCCGGCTACTTTCAGTACGAAATCTCGAACGTGGCGAAGCCCGGACGCCAGTCGCGGCACAACGTGAAGTACTGGACCGACGAAGAGTGGCTTGGGTTCGGCTGCGGCGCGCATTCTTTCGGAGGGTATCAACTGTTTGAGTGGTATTCACAACAAGCCTTCGGCGTCGGTCGGCCGGCCGCGACAACGGAGCGGCCGGTACCGAATTCGGATGGCCGCGCCGCGAGCCGTTCAGGTGTCCGCTGGAGGAATGTGTCGTCCACCCAGGAGTACGTCGCCCGCGTCTCGCAGGGCGCCACCACCGTCGTCGACGAGCGCCGGTTGACGCCGGACGAGCGCCTGGGGGATGCGCTGTTTACGGGCCTCCGGCTGGCCGACGGGATCGACCTTGCCGCAATAGAAGCGCGGTACGGCGTCGATTTTTGGCGCCGGTACGGCGCCGACCTGGAACCCTTCCTCGAACAGGGCTGCCTGCGCCGGGAGGGGACCCGCCTGTGGCTGACCCGTCCCGGAATGCTGCTTGCTCACGAGGTCATGACGGTTTTCGTGTAGCTGCAATTAAGCCCAAGTACGCTAAAGTAACGCCCTTTCGCAGGAGGAGGCCGTGATGCTTCGAATCGCCGCGCCGGTTGCCGGCAGCCGGCTGGCATGGATCGCTGTTGGACTTCTCGTCGCCACGCTGTCAGCGGCGACCATCATGCACGCGCAGCAGCCCGCTGCGGCGCCCGCGCAGCAGGCCGCGGCCGCGCCGACCACACGCTCCTTCGCGGGCGATGGCGGCATGGTGCTCAACTTCATCAAGCCCGATAAGACGAAAGACTTTGAGGACGTGATGGCGAAGTTGAAAGAAGCGCTGAACAAGAGCGAGAAGCCTGGCCGCAAGGAACAGGCGAAAAGCTGGAAGGTGTTCAAGTCGCCCGAGCCGGCCGCCGGTGGAAACGCGCTCTACGTCTTCATCATCGATCCGGCGATCAAGGACGCGGACTATACCGTGTCGAACATCCTCGCCGAAGCGTTTCCGCCCGCCGAGGTGAATGAGCTGTACAAACAGTACGCCGGCGCGTACGCGTCGGGACAGAATTTCGTCAATCTGTCGCTCGTGGCCGACCTCGGGAAATAGATCAGAGCTTCAGGTTCAGTCCTGCGTAGATGCGGTGCGCTGGCGAATACAGCGCACCGCTTCCCAGCTTGAACACGCGGTAGTCCACGCGCAGCCGCAGCGGGCCAATCAGATTCACTTTCACGCCGCCGCCGGTGTTGAGGGCGAAGCTCGTGTCCTGGTGTGTGTCGAGCGTCTCGCGATAGAACCCGCCGCCCGTCGTGAAGTACGGCTGGAAGCCGAAGATCGGAAACGGCGTCTGCAGCAGCAGATTGCCGCTGCCGGTGGTGAGCGCCGGCGCCTTCGCGGCCGGATCGTCGGGCGTGAACGCGTACTCGGCCTCGAAGGCGACGACGAGCACGCCGATGCCGAATGCGCCGCCGCGCACGGCGCGGTTGGCGGGTGTCATGTTGGCGCCGAGAAACACAGTCACGTCGGCCTGCGCCGGAGCCGCGACCAGGAACGTCAGCACAGCCGTAACCGCGGCGACACGCGTCATGAAGCCTCCCGCGCGATCATAGTACAATCGGCGTAAGTTCAGTGAAATCGCATCATTACAGTCAGCACGCGGCCGCGCTGCGCACCGAGCTCGGCCGGGCGATCTCGCGCGACGACCTGCAGGTGTTCCACACGAAAAGCGCGGCGCGACATCTCGTGGTCGCGGCGCGCCAGTTCGCCATCCTCGCGCTCGCGACGTGGGGGCTCATCGCGGTGTCGAACCCGCTGCTGTGGATCCCGCTGGCGTTCGTGCAGGGCTTCACCGTCTTCAACTTCACCGTGTTGCTGCACGAGGTCGTGCATCACACGGTTTTCGACCGCCGGCGTTCCGGCGCTGAGCGGTTGCTCGGATGGCTGTACGCGGTGCCCAGCGGGATTTCCGCGAGCCAGTTCACGCGCTGGCATCTCGATCATCACGCTGAGCTCGGATCGGACGAGGACGATCCGAAACGGCATCACCTGTCGCCGAAGATCAACGCGCGCTGGTACAAG
>MNEX01000077.1:11510-32995 GCA_001917905.1 Acidobacteria bacterium 13_1_40CM_65_14 | reverse complement strand
CTCATAGTCCGCGCGCGGATCGCGGCCGGTGACGCGCCGGTACCATGCTGGATGATGCGTCCACGCCCACCGTTTTTCCACGGTTCCGCGCGTCATCGATGTGAATGTGCCCGGTTGCGCCGCCGTGCCCTCGTACACGTGGATGATGAAGCCGATCAACATCACGAGCGCCGCCAGATCGTGCAGCACGTAGCTGATGGCGACGACTGTTCGCCCGAACGTGCGCGGAAACCACATCGGGATGCCCGACACGAAGAAGACGAGCGCGCTGACGACGATCGCCCAGAAGTAGAGTTTCTGGCCCGCGTTGAAGAAGTCGACGTACTCCGGCTCGAGCGTCTCCTCGTTCGACACGTACGCCTTCAGCCGCCGCAGCCACCGGCGATCGTCGGCGGTCCACGTCATCGGCTCGATCCAGTTGAGGATCTGCAGCGCAAACGAGATCACGAACCCGAGGCTGAACCAGGGATGGAGCAGCCGCGTCATCGGACCGCCGCCCAAGATCGCGGTCAGGCCATGAAAGAGCCAGGGGCTGTAGATCGCGAATCCCGACAGCAGCGACAAGATGAAGAAGATCGCGACGCTCCAATGGAGCACGCGTGTGTAAACCGGATGTCGCAACAGCTCGCCGGTGTGGACGACGGTGCTCATTGCGGCCGCTCGCCTTCGGGGGGTCTCGGCTCGCCGAAGCCTGGCGAAGGCGGCTGTGCCTCTTTTGGCCCTTCCGTGATGTAGTGGAAGAACGCGACCGGCGCCGCGAACAGCGCCATCAGCAGACCGATCGGCTTGGCGACGCGCTTCCACAACGTGTACGTGACGGGAATCTGCGGATTGGCCGGCAGCCCGCCGTACCGCTCCGGATGCGTGATGTCGTGCAGGACGTAGATGACGTGCGTGCCGTTCACCGACGGCGGATCGTAGACGCCCGCATTCGGGAATCCGGAATGCTCGCGAAGCTGCTGCGCGCGTTTGTCGGCGAGCGCGCGCATGTCGGTCTTGGTCCCGAACTTCAGGCAGCCGGTCGGACACGACTTGATGCACGCCGGCTCGAGCCCCTGCCCCACGCGGTCCGAACACAGCGTGCACTTGTAGACCTTCTTCGTCGTGCCGTTGAATTTCGGAATGTCGAACGGACATCCCGACACGCAGTACTGGCATCCGATGCAGTTCTCCTGCTGGAAGTCGACGATGCCGTTCGTGTACTGGACGATGGCGCCGTCGGCGGGACACGCGCGGAGACAGCCGGGATCCTCGCAGTGCATGCACTGGTCCTTGCGCATGAGCCACATCAAGGACCCGTCGTCTTTCTGATACTCGTTGAACTTGATCAGGTTCCAGTAGTTCCACGCCGTCGACGGCATCGTCTGGTACGTGTTGTCGAACGTCGTCTGCTGGAACGGCATGTCGTTCCACTCGACGCACGCGACCTCGCATGCCTTGCAGCCGATGCACGTCGTCACGTCGATGTACTTGCACACCTCTTCTTCGCGCTGGACACCGCGTCCCGGTGGAGCGCCGGCGTGGCCGGAGATAGCTTTGACTTGAAGAATGCCGGTCGCCATGAAACTCTCTCCACCACGGAGGACATGAGGACGCGGAGGTTTTATCCTCCGTGTCCCCCGCGTCCCTCGTGGTCCGTCGTTTGTCGCGTTAGGCTCTTTCGATCTTCACCAAGAACCCCTTGAACTCCGGCGTATACGCGTTCGGATCGATCACCGTTGGCGACAACAGGTTCGCGAACGTGAGCGACGTTCGTCCCGCGTCCTCGGCGATGCCGCGATAGCCCCCGTGGATCGGGACGCCGATCTGATACGTCTTCCTGCCGTCGATCACCATCGGTTTGATCCGGCGCGTGACCATCGCCTTCGCCACGTGCGACGCGCGCGCGCTCGACACCTTGACGAGCTCTCCGCCTTTGAGTCCCATCTCGTCGGCGAGCTCGACGGGAATCTCGATGAACGGCTCGGGCACGAGCTGGACGTTCATCGGATTGTTCTTGGTCCAATAGTGATAGTGCTCGGTCAATCGGTACGTGGTGCAGACGACGGTGAATCCCTGTCCGGGCTCTCCGTATGTGTCGAGCGGCGTCTTCATCTTCCTGACGACCGGGTTGTTCGACTGCGACGGATGCAGCGGATTGCTGATGGGACTTTCGATCGGTTCGTAGTGTTCGGGAAACGGACCGTCGGCAAGCGCTGAGAGCTGCTCCGACGGCTTCGAATCGACTTTGAAGTCGGGCACGTCGTTGCCGACCCACCTGCCGGTCGATTCGTTCCACCAGACCTGCCGACGCTCCGCGTCCCACGGCTTGCCGGATGGATCGCACGACGCACGGTTGTAGAGGACGCGTCGATTCGCCGGCCACGACCACGCCCAGTTCGGATAGATGCCGAGTCCAGACGGATCTTCGGTCCCGCGCCGCGCCATCTGGTTGCCCGCTTCGGTCCACGATCCGCTGTACAACCAGTTGCCGCACAGCGTCGTCCCGTCGTCTTTCAGCCACGCGAAGCCGGGAAGCTGCTGGCCGGCCTTCAGTGACTGGCCGGTCGCATCGGTGATGTCGGCGAGTGCCTGACCGTTGATCTCGCGCGCGACTTCACCGAGCGCGGGATGCTCCGGCTGCGTGTAGGGCCAACGCGCGTTGAGAATTGGATCCGGAAACCTTCCGCCCTCCTTCTGATACAGCTCGCGAACTCTCAAAAAGATCTGCGCGAGGATGTCCTGATCCAGCCGTGCATCGCCTGGCGGCGGAAGCGCAACGTTTTTCCACTGCAGCCAGCGCGCGGAATTGACGAACGCGCCGTCCTTCTCCGCGAACCCCGCGCACGGCAGACGGTAGACCGTCGTCTGAATCTTTTTCATCTCGTCGGGTGTCGTGCCCGGCGCTTTCCAGAACTCGCTCGTCTCGTCGGGATAGATCTCGCCGACCACGAGCCAGTCGGCTTTCTTCAGCGCCTCGATGTTCTTGCGCGAGTTCGGACCGATCTGGACGCCGTTCATCCCGAACGCGAAGATGCCCTTGACGGTGCCGCCGTACATGTCATCCCAGATCTGCGTCCACGCGTAGTTGCGATCGATCTTCGGCAGGTAGTGGAACGCGAAGTCGTTCTCCTTGTTCGCCGCGTCGCCGTACATCGCCTTCAAAAAAGACGCCGCGAACTTCGGCGTGTTCGACCAGTAGTTGAACGACTCCCACTCGGCTGGCTTCGAAGACGTGGGCGTGATGCGCTTGAGATACGTCGCGTAATCGACGTCGTTCGGGTTCGGCACCTTCAGGTAGCCCGGCAGGATGTCAAAGACGCCCGCCATGTCGGTGGCGCCCTGAATGTTCGAGTGGCCGCGCAGCGCGTTGACGCCGCCGCCGGCGCGGCCGACGTTGCCGAGCAGCAGCTGCAGCATCGCCGCGGTGCGGATGATCTGCGTCCCGAACGTATGCTGCGTCCAGCCGACCGCGTAGATGATCGTCGCGACTTTCTTGAGGTCGCCGTCCTTGCGAATCGACGTGAACAGGTCGGCAGCCTTGAGGAACTGATCCTTCGGGATACCCGTGATGCGTTCGACCATCTCCGGCGTGTAGCGCGAGTACTGCTGTTTGAGCAGCTGGAACACGCACCGCGGATGCTGGAACGTCGGGTCGTAGGCCACGTTGGGCGGAAGCGCCGGCGGCGTCTTTGGCTCAGTCGATCGGCCGGCCGCCTCGTAGTTCCACGTCGACTGATCGTAGAGCTGACTCTCCGCGTCGAAGCCGGAGTACAAGCCGTCCTCGGGCAGCTTGAATCCGTCTTTGACGATGAAGGCGGCGTTCGTGAAGTTGAGGACGTAGTCGTGCGCGATCCGCCCGTTCTGGATCGCGTAGTTGATCACGCCGCCGAGAAATGCGATGTCGGCGCCGGCGCGAATCTGCAGAAACAGATCGGCAGTGGCCGCCGTCCGCGTGAACCGCGGATCGACGACGATCATCTTCGCGTTGCGCTGCAGCTTCGCTTCAATCGGCCACTTGAACCCGCACGGATGGTTTTCCGCCGGGTTGCCGCCCATGATCAACATCACGTCGGTGTTCTTGATGTCGATCCAGCCGTTGGTCATCGCGCCGCGTCCGAATGTGGGCCCCAAACTGGAGACCGTGGGCCCGTGTCAAACGCGGGCCTGGTTTT
The DNA here is from genome assembly GCA_001917905.1 of Acidobacteria bacterium 13_1_40CM_65_14. Taxonomy (GTDB): domain Bacteria; phylum Acidobacteriota; class Vicinamibacteria; order Vicinamibacterales; family CAVVIG01; genus QHWF01. The sequence continues at coordinate 28,841 of MNEX01000077.1, read as the reverse complement.
CCAGGTAGCAGACCCCCAGGCTGCGCATCGTCTTCACGACGAGATAGTTGAACTCGTTGGTGTCGGTGCAGCCGCCGGTCCAGGCGATGCCTTCGCAGCGGTTGACGGTACGGCCGCGCGCGTCCTTCTCGACGAACGTCGCGTCGCGCGTCCTCTTCACCCAGCGGCCGATCTCGTCGAGCGTCTGATCCCAGCCGATGTCTTCCCAGTGATCGGATCCAGGACGCCGGACCTGCGGCTTGAGCAGACGCCGCTCGTTGAGGATGTCCTGTTCGAGCGAGGCGCCCTTCGGGCACAGCGTGCCGCGGTTGATCGGATGATCCGGGTCGCCTTCGACGTGGACCACCTGCGGCACCGCGTTCTTCGCCTTGTCGCCGAGCGTGTGGATGATGACGCCGCAGCTCACCGAGCAGTACGGGCAGGTGCTGCGCGTCTCGCTCGTGCGCGCAATCTTGAGCGTGCGCGACTGCGCGACAATCGGGCCGACGTCGAATCCGAACGCCGAGAGCGTCGCGCCTCCGATGAGCGACCGTTGAATGAAGGCTCGTCTGGAAATCGCCATCAGTGCCTCCGTAGGAGGAGTTTGCCACACGGTGACGGAAACGGCGCGCCGTTCTGATAAATTCGAGTTCCCCGCAAGTACGTTCGTTGCACGAGGCCCCGAAGACGGCGGCCGAGATACGGCGTCAGCTCGGGCTTGAACTCGGCATCTGGATCAAAGACGACGAGGTCGGCGTCGTATCCGACCTCGATCGCGCCCGTGCGATCGAGGCCCGCGAGCCGCGCCGGCGCCTGACACATCCACTGCGCCATCTGATCGAGCGTGTAGCCGCGGGCGCGCCCTTCCGTCCACGTCGCCGGCAGGCTGAGCTGAAGCGGCGAACGATCGGACACGACCATCTGCAGCACACCGCCGGCCAGCGCCGCCCAGAGCAGCTCGCGGTTTTCGCGGTCGGCCTCGCTGGCGACCACGCAGAGATCACGAGGCGAGGTTTCGGCCGTCATCGGCAATCGCGCGGCGCGGGCGTGAAAAATCGGCGCCAAGTCAGTGGACGGAGAGAAATCTGCGAGATGTGTGCGCGTGTGAAACTCGCCACACAGCCGGATCACGGTGTCAGACTGGTGTCTGACACGTGTCTGACACCAGTCTGACACCAGCAAGATGGATTCGACCCGGCGGACTGCCGGCATGATGACCCGCAGGTCGGCTTCGGGCACATGACCGCCGACGAAGCCGAACACCCCGGTTTCGGCGAGCTCGGCGATCTCGCGCACGTTGTCAACCGACACGCGAGCCCAGAATCCGACGTCGACCGAACACGCCCCTTCCGCGGCCCCGCCGTGACCAGGCATCGCGATGATGGTCGTGATCCCGCCGGCCGCTGCGGCTTGCGTCGCACGCTCGAATCCATCTGACACGTGCACGTGCGTGTCGACGAGACCCGGAAGCAACGCGGCATCGCCCGCATCGTCCATCGGGCACCCCGCGGGCACGTCGCCGACGTCGACGATGCCGATGATCTTTCCGCTGCGAATGTGGACGGCGGCAGGACGCGTGCCAAGCGGCGTGACCACGCGGCGGCTGCGAACGACGAAGTCGGGCAGGAACATGTGCCCCTAATGGTTGCGAGGCCATGATCGCGAGCTCGCCACCACGGAGGACACGGAGGACCGGAGGTCCAAACCTGCAGGAGATACATCTCGCATCCGTGTCCCCATGTCCTCCGTGTAGCGAGGTTGCCGACACGGCCGTGTTACAGCCCCACAAGATTCAATTCAATCTTCTCGTAGCCGCGCTCGCGCGCCCAGACGTCGAGCGGCGCGCCCGCGACCTCGTCGACCAGCGGTACGGCGACGCCGAGCCGCGTGAGATCGACCGTCTTGAGGTACCTGTTGCACGTGTCGCACGCGTCCACTCGCAGATGATCGAACGCCGGCGAATGAAAGTAACAGAGCCGGTGTTCGTCCTCCTCACCACAGTGCGCGCAGCGTACGCGTCGGAACGGCCACGACGTGAAGCACGTCGCGCAGAGCAGCATCCGTCCGCCGCCTTCGAGATCGCCGCCGCCCTGCAGTATCGACAATTGCGGCGCGCCGCCACAAAACGGACAGACGTGCTCGCCGGAAGGCGTCTCACGATCGGCCGGGCGAATCGACAGCTCGGCGAGCCGTTGTGCGTACGGCTGCACGATGACTTTCGGGAAAAACTGCTCGTCGGATGGTGTGCGCCACCACTCGAGCAGCATCTGATCGATCGCCGAGTCTCCGGCGCTGAGAATCTGTTGGGTTTCGTCGGTCAGCAGCCGCGGACCAATCGCCGACACCGCGCTCAGCGTCGCCGACGCGCAACGACGCACGACCTCGAGATCGGTCTCGAGCGATCCGGACAGACGCGCGACGCGAAACGTTTCGTAGCCGTCGCGCTGCACACCGAGCAGCTGGCCGTAGAACACCAGCAGCGGACGCGTGGATTCGTCCTGCGCCGCAAGCTGCGCGGCGCGATCGATGCGCCGCTCCCATAAGTCACGCCCGCGCGGCGCCGGGACCATCACGGCAGGACGCCGAGCTCATCGAGCGAGACGTGCAGCTCCTGGGGATCGCGGTACACGCGAAACGCGCCCGCGCGCGTCAGCTCGTCTTCGCCGTAGCCGCCGCTCAAGAGTCCGATGCAGAGCATCTTCGCGCGCCGCGCAGCGAGCAGATCCCAGACGGCGTCGCCAACGACGTAGCAGTCGTCTGGCGACACGCCGAGCCGCTGCTGGCAGTACAGGAAGAGATCGGGCGCGGGCTTCGCGCGCTGGACGTCGCGCCGTTCGACGACCACCGTCTCGCCGCCGATGCCAAGGCAGTCGAGCGAGCGATCGATCTCGGGACGCCGCCCCGACGTCGCGATGCCGTACTTCACGCCGGCGTCACCGAGCGCGCGCAGCAGCTCGCGCGCGCCCGGGAGCGCGCGGCGCTCGGGAAGAATTTCCTGAAAGAGCTCTCCATGCCGCCTCTGCAGCGCGTCGGCCTCGGCCTGTGACAGCTCGCGACCGAGCTCGCGCGCGACCGCGCGCGTGAAGAGGCCACCGCTCATCCCGATGCGGCGGTGAATCTTCCAGCCGTCGATGGCCATGCCCGCTTCCGCCAGCGCGCGCTGCCATGAGAAGACGTGCGCGTACACGGTGTCGACGAGGGTGCCGTCAAGATCGAAGATGAGCGCAGGCGTAAATCTGCTCCTCTATGTGAGCGACCGCCCGGCCGACACCGCCGCCGACGGCCGGTTCGCGGCCGGTCAACACCGCCTCGACGAAATCCTCGACGAGCGGCTGGTGAATGTTCGCGGCCGGCGGATGCGATTCGCGATTCTCCCCGCTGCCGGTTGTCACCCGAACGTCCCCCTTGTTCAACGCGTTCACGTGAATCGATCCGCGTGTGCCGAAGATGCTCAGCGTATCGCGCGGCTCCTGCACGGCGTGCGTGACCGACACCGTCGCGCATGTGCCGCGCTCGAACTGCAGCAGCGCGACCGCGGTGTCTTCGACCTCCCGTGTGAAGACGACGTTCGAGACGAGACTGGTGACGCGCCGGACGGGACCAAAGAGGTTCAGCAGCACTTCGAGCCGATGGCAGCCAAAATCCATCATGGGGCCGCCGCCAGCTTCATTTTTCGTGATGAGCCACGCGCGCGGGTGATCGGGCTGCGGGTTGAAAAACTCGAACGCGTCAATCTGCGCGAGCACCGGCTCGCCGAGGTCGCCCGATGCGAGGATCTCTTTGATGCGCGCGATGGCGGGATAGAAGCGGCGGTAGTAGGCGACGCCGAGCGCGACGCGGTTCGCGCGGCACGCGGCGATGATGCGATCGCACTCGGCAACCGTCATCGCCATCGGTTTTTCGCAGAGCACGTGCTTGCCGGCGTCGGCGGCGGCGATCGCCTGCTCGGCGTGGACGCGGACCGGCGTCGCGATGTAGACGGCGCCGACGTCGCGATCCGCGATCAGGTCCCGCCAGTGCGAGTACCAGCGCGGCACGCCGAACGCGTGCGCGAACTCTTCGGCGAGCTCGGGTCGCGCGCGGCTGACCGCGACCAGCGTGCTCGCCGGCGCGTCGCGTAACGCGGGCGCGACACGCTTGCGGGCGATGTCACCGGCGCCAATCAGTCCCCAGGCGAGGACCTTCGACACCCGGTCAGTCTGTCACAAGTGGTGTCAGACACGTGTCTGACACCGGTCTGACACGTGTCAGACACCGCTGACCGACGATCAGTCTGTCACACGGCGGGCGGTCAAGACGAGATCCGGATCGTGGACCGTGAGCGCGGTCGCTTTGCCGTTTTCGACGAGGAACGTGATCCGCACGTTGGGCGCGCCGGCGGGCGAGAACTCGCGCGGCGCACGCTGCGAGAGTCCGCGCTTCGTGCCGTTGATGCGCAGGAATCCGAGCTGGCCTTTCGTCGCATCGATCGTGACGACCGCTGAGGGCGCGGATCCGTACGCGTAGGTGCCGGCGAGCGCCGCGGCCTCGGCATCGGTGAGCGCCGGCGAGTCGAGACGCGGATCCGCGTCGCCGAGCTTTTGCAGATAGTCGAGCACCGGCTTGGCCTGGTCGCCGCCCGCGCGCGCGTGCGCCAGCAGCGTGATGCCGTGCGGGCCGTAGATGCGCTGCACGCCGGGCGACGCATCGATGAACGCTTTCACGACGTCGAGGTGCCCGAGCATCGTCGCGGAGAAGATCGACGGACGTGCGCCGTTCGCGATCACATACTCGGCGATTTCGCGATTGCCGACGTGCGACGCGGCGCCGAGCGCCGATTCCCAGTCGCCGAAGCCCCAGTCCCACGTCGCCTTGGCGAGGGTCTGCTGGCGGTCGACGAGTTCCTTGACGCGCTTCACGTTGCCGTGCGCGACCGCCACCATCTCGCGCACGAGCGCGGGATCCTGGGTCGGAAAGGTGTCAGCGGGCTCGGTGGATGCGGCGTGCACCGGCATCGCAAGTTTGGGGGCCACGACGGCCGAGCCAGCCAGGAGAAACAAACGACGCGAGAGCACAGACATCTGGACCTCCTTGTCCTGGCTCATTGGACGACCGACCACCCGCCGGAGCCACACCAAACGCGATGAAGAATCGGTCAGGAAACGATGAGGAACCCCGAAGTCGGACTCCAGTACGTACCCAAAGTCAGACTCCGGTACGTGTTGAAGTCGGACTCCACTCCGACTCGACTCCGACTCGAGTCAGGCTCGAGGCAGGCTGAAGTCGGGCTCAAGTCAGGCTGTTGCCAGACTAGTAATGATTGGTCAGCCGCCCAATAAACGCTTGGCGATGGCGCCGGCGACGGCTTCCGACACTTCGCGATCCAAATGTTCGGTGTCCGACGGTGACGGCTCGAAGCGCTGGGCCCAGAGATGGGACTGATCGCCGGTGCGAATCAAATGGGCGGTGATTCGCAGATGACCGTCAATCTGCTGGACCTGTCCGAGCACCACATGGCCGACATCGAGCGAGCGGCCGATGGCCTGCAAGTCGCGCTTGGACCGCGGCACGCGCAGCACCGACGCGTTGCCGATGACCGCGAGCCGATACGGATCGGCCGCGAGGCGCGCGACCGTCGCATCGGTGAGCGTCTGCGCGAGACGATCGTAATCGGCGACGCCGGTCTCGTTGTCGAACGGCACGACCGCGAGACGCACGCGCGTGTCGGGCTTCGTCTTGGTCGCGTCACGCCGAATCATCAGCATCGAGGCGCCGGCGATGAGCACCACCACCAACGCCACCGCGGAGAACGCTGCGAGCGGAGAAATGTTTTGTGGCTGCGCGGCGTCCGGGACGGGCTGACCACCTCTGCCAAGGCTACGGCGGTCCGCCGAAGCTTCGAGCGAAGGCGGAAGCCCGTCGCCTACCGACGTCGTGGAGGCGACCGGTGTTGTGGTCGTTGTCGGGTGGGGGACGGTCTTGAGACCGTCCCGCGATTCGTGAACCGGCGCGATGAAACGGTAGCCGCGGCGTGGTAGCGTCTCCACGAATCGCGGCTCGGACGCCGAATCGCCGAGCGCCTCGCGAATCTGCGCGATGCAGTAGTTCAGGCCGCGATCGAAATCGACGAACGTGTCGCCGCTCCAGACGCGCTGCTGCAGCTCGGCGCGCGTCACGACCTCACCCGCGCGCTCGACGAGCAGCGCGAGCACCCGCGCCGGCTGCGGCTCGAGGCGCGTGGTCGTGCCGTTTCGGCGCAACTCCCCCGCGCGCTCGTCGAACTCGAAGTCACCGAAACGAATCACGCCGGGCTCATTTTCGAATCGTGTCGGCTGCGGGGCGGACACATGGCTCCGCCCCTACACAACTTGCGTTGCCACAAAAACACGAAAACGCGAAACCACGAAACCAAGACCGTTTTCATTTCGTGGTTCGTCATTTCGTGATTTCAAGACTTCGTGGTTTCGTGCCCCCGCATGCGCGGCGACTCTATCCCGGCGCCGCGCCCTGCGTGTTGACGTACACCGCGTAGAGCGACTGGCTCGCGGCCATGAACAGGCGATTGCGTTTCGGCCCGCCAAAACAGACGTTGCCGCAGACTTCGGGCAGGCGGATGCGTCCGATGAGGCGGCCGTCGGGCGTCCAGATGGTCACGCCGCTGTAGCCGACCGCGCGGCCCGCGTTGCTCGAGCACCAGAGGTTGCCATCGACGTCGCACCGCACGCCGTCAGGCGAGCACTTCACGCCGTCGATCACGAAATCGGCGAAGCGTTTCTGATTCGACAGCTTGCGGTCGGCGCCGACGTCGAACGCGTGCACGTCGCCTTTGCCCCCCGGCCCGCTGTCGCCCGGCCCGCGGCCGGTGCTGACCACATACAACTTCTTATAGTCGGGCGAGAACGCCAGCCCATTTGGGTCGGGCACCTGCTCTTCGGTCACGACTAAGGTGATCGCGCCGTTTGCGTCAACGCGATACACGCTGGTCGGCAGCTCGCGTTGTTCCGGTTTCCCTTCGTACAGGCTCCGGCCGTACGGCGGATCGGTGAACCAGTAGCTGCCATCGGGATGCGGCACGACATCGTTGGGCGAGTTGAGGCGCTTGCCAGTGAACGAATCGGCGATGACGGTGATCGATCCGTTGTGCTCGACGCGCACGACGCGGCGCGTCAAGTGCTCGCACGACAGCTGGCGTCCCTGAAAATCGAACGTGTTGCCGTTGGTGTTGTTCGACGGGCTCCGGAACACCGTCACGCGCTCATCGTCTTCGAGCCAGCGCAGGAGTCGATCGTTGGGGATGTCGCTCCACACGAGATACCGTCCCTGCGAGCTCCACGCCGGACCCTCGGCCCAGAGTGCACCGGTCCACAGTCGCTTGATGGGGGTGTTCGCTTGAATGTAGGCGCCGAACCGCGGATCGACCGTGATGATGTCGGGATCGGTGAAGTAGGTCGTCGGCGGCGCGTTGGGGCCGAAGTCGCGCGGCGGCACGGTGACCGTGCTCGGCGGCCCCGGCGGAGTCTGACCCGAGGTCTGACCTTCAGTCTGACCGCGAGTCTGACCTCCAGTCTGACCGGAGGTCTGACCTTCAGTCTGACCGCGGGAGGCTACGGCGGCGCCCGCGGCCGCCCCGATCGTCTTGAGGAGCCTCCGCCTCGATACAGGTTGATGCATGCGTCGAGATTATCCGACGCATTTCTCGAGGATGTCCAATCCCGTCTTCGCGACGCGTCTTAGCGGACCGTCTGAGCTGATTGAGTACGATGTACTTCTTGCCCGCTGAATCGACGAGGAAGCTGCCGCGGCTTCTCGCCACCTCGAGCTCGGGTTCCAGATCGCGCGCGAGGAATCTCATGCGGGTTGATGCAGCATCATTGCTGCCAGGACCATTCATGTGAAGACGACGCGCCTCGAGGCGTTCAGCGACGGCGTCTTCGCCGTCATCATCACCATCATGGTGCTCGAGCTCAAAGTGCCGCACGGCACCGACTGGGAGGCGCTGCGTCCGCTGACGCCGGTGTTTCTCACCTACGTGCTGAGCTTCGTCTATCTCAGCATCTACTGGAACAATCACCACCACATGCTGCACGTCACCGAAGACGTCACCGGCGCCATCATGTGGGCCAATCTGCATCTATTGTTCTGGCTGTCGCTGACGCCGTTTGTGACGGCGTGGATGGGCGAGAATCACTTCGCGCCGCTGCCCACGGCGGTGTACGGCGCGGTCCTCGTGTGCGCGGCGATCGCGTACACCACCCTGCAGGCGACGATCATCCGGCATCAGGGGCCGCACTCGAAGCTGGCGGAAGCGGTGAAGAACGACGTGAAGGGCAAGCTGTCGATCGTGTTGTACCTGGCGGCGATTCCGCTGGCGTTCGTCCATCAAGCGATCTCGGACGCCATCTACGCCGCGGTTGCGCTCATGTGGCTGGTGCCCGATCGGCGGATCGAATCAAAGGTGCATTAGCACTGGCAGGGGCGATGTGAATAGCAGATAGCGAGGAGGCGAGACACAAACTACAAAACCACGAAACCACGAAACCACGAAACCACGAAAATACGAAACACGAAGAACAGAATTTGGTTTCTTTTCGTGGTTTCGTGGTTTCGTGGTTTCGTGGCTATGACTTGCTGCGACGTCTGCCGTCGAGGAGCCGGTTCGCTCTCCGCCATCCGATGATCGCGACGATGACGACACCGCCGATCGTGGTGACGCCGACGATGGGGATGTACATGTTCCGCGGGATGCCGGGAATCGACTCGGCGATCGACAGGACAATCAGCACGACGCCGAGGATGCACATGTCGCGCGCGCTCTTCGCGTTCGCCTCGTACCACACCCACTCGTCCGCGAACGTCGCCGGAATACGCAAGCCGTACAGACCGTTCGGTCCGATCCACCGGAACAACAGCGGCACCGCGAGAAGAATCAGCACGATCCCCGTGCCCGCCGGCAGCAGCACGTGCAGCGTCATGGCTTACCGTGTCGACGTGAGATTCCCCGGCGCCGGACCGAACGAGGACCACGGCACGACGCGCACCTGATTCGCGCCGGCCTTCGACCAGTCACACACGCCGCCCGGAAACATCGCGCGCAGGCGATCGAGGTCAGACGCCGACAGCGAGACCGAGTAATCGTGCGCGTCGATTGGTTTCAGCTGACACTTGAGCGTGTTCGCGTCGAGCGGACCGCCGGCGACCTGTCGCGTGAAGGAGTACGACGGGTACGCGGCGTTGCACTTTGAATCGGGCTTGCTGCTGAAGGTCTGGCGCTCGGCGACGAATTCGGCCGGCTTGCTCTGCTCCACGATCCAGCAGCCGTCGACCGCTTCGGCCGGTTTGTGTTTGGTCGCGACCCAGGTGATGAACGCGTCCCACGCACGCGCCGCCTGGATATTCAGTGCAGGACCGCGCCACATCACGTGGTTGTCCGCCTTCCCGTTCTGTTTCGCGATCCGCTCGCGAATCGCAAAGTGAAACCACTGATAGTGATATCCACCCGAGTCGTTATACCCCCCATCGTCGAACACCGGAATCGACGCGAGTCCGCCGCCGCCGCCAAGCGTCACGCCGGACTCGTACGCGCGCTTGATCGCGCCGGCATCGCCGACGGAGCGCGACGCGATGTAGTTGGCGTCGTGATCGAAGCCGCCGATCTTCTCGTTCAAATCGAGGAATTGCTTCACCGTGATCGTGCCCGCGTTCAGCGCCGCAAGGCCGTACTGGACACCCACGTTGTCGAACGGCCGCCGCGCGAAGCCGGTCGTTGGATCGACGCCATAGATGTTCCGCGTCGCGTCGAACACGGTGGGCCTCGCACCTTTCGGATGGATCTTCGGATCGTACCGAAGTCCGGTGGGAATCGCGGCGTTCCAGACAGCCGAGTTGTAGCCGGCGATGTCGGCGCGAGCCGGCACTGGATCGGTCCGCTGACTCTGATTCGCCGCATCGATGAACGCCCGCAGGCCCGAGTAGCCGCTCACCGCGATCTTCTGCGCGTCGGTGAAGCCGGCTGGATCGGTCACCTCGAAGTCGTGCGCCAGCAAACGCGCATCGCTGCCCGCGAGCGCAATCGAGAGCGCGTCGGGGAACGTCGCATTAATAAGGATGCCGTCGAAGAGCCCCGGAAACGCGTCGGCGATCTGCAGACTGGTGTACGCGCCGCCCGACGATCCCATGCTGACCGTGAAGTCGGGCACGCCGAACGTCTCGATGACGTGTTCTTTTCCCATCATCGCCGTCTCACCCGACAGGAACGCGTTGCAGCTGTTCGTGGGATGGTTCAGCGTGTTGGTGAAGATGGCGTAGCCTTCGCCGAGACGTGTGATGTTCGCACCGGCGAGTGGATTGACGCCCATCACGCCGCCCTGCCGGTACCAGCCGCTCGGGCAGCCGGTGCCGTGCACGGCAATCAATCGGCGGTTCCACGCGGGCGGCGGCGCGAACGGCGTCGGCGCCGGATCCCTGGTCGGATCGTGCAGGACGACGTTCTGATAGATGCCGCGGTTCATCGTGCCAGTCTCGACGCGGACCACGAACGGCACGCGCTTACCGCTGACGGTCGTCGTCGTCGCGACATCCTCGGGCAGCGCGCTCATGTTCGTGAGCGGCTTGAGATCCTTTCCGTCTCTCGGCATGTAGACGTACTGGATCGTCGTCCGCGCGCTGCAGTTCGCGTCGAGCGGCGCACCGAGCGTGGAACCATCGGGCAGCTTGAACGTGTCGGTCTGGCAGACGAACGGATCCTGATGCGGTCCTGAGACGATCGGACCCGTGATCGGATAGTTCGTCAGCTCCAGCCGCTGATCCGTGACGCCCCGTCCCCTGACGGTCAGCTCGTTCTTTCCGATCGCGAGCCCCGTCACCAGTCCGAGAAACGAACCGCGCTGTGAATGGAACGACGACGAGATGTCGCGGCCGTTCAGCCGCACGACGGGTCTCGACTTCGCCGAGGGCGGCGCGACGATCTCGACGAGGACGTCGCCGCCGCTCACGCGATCGGCGCGCGCCGACAGAGCCTTGATCTCGATCGTTCCCGTGCTCGGCTGCGCCGCCAGCGAGGCTACCGCGGCGAGCGCGATCGACAGATGTCGCCGCGTCACGCCGGCGCCTCGACGCTCTCGCGAATCTGCGCGGCGTGGCGCGCTTCGTGCGCGCCGACGAACGCGATCCAGTAGTAGAGCGAGAGCGGTCCGAACAACGGATGCGGGTGCGTGATCGTCGAGAGCGCAAGGCCGTCGCCCTCCGCGATTGAGGTACGGACGTCGACGGTCGCGCGCTCGAGCGCCGCCCATGCCGCGTTGGCGTCGAGGCCGGTCGGGTGCAGCACCTCCGGCGCGGTCACGCGCGTCGCGCGATTGAGCACCATGGCGGTGTCGATCGTCGGCAGCACCGGGTCGGTGCTGGTTTCCGGACCGACGCCCGCCGCGCGTCCCTCCGCGACCCGCTTCGCCAGCACCTTCGCGATGCGCGCGTCGACAATCGCCAGATGCTCGACGACGGCCGCCGCCGACCACTGTCCTGGCGCGGGCGGCCGATCGCGTGCGTCTGGTGGAACGGCGTCGAATGCGGCACGCAACGCGGCGCGTTGTGCGTCGAGATAGTCGAGGAGCTCCCGGGTTCGAGGATGCATAGGGGAATGTTAGACTTCTTGCGCAATTGTCATCGGAGGATTTTTCATGAACACTTTTTCCACTGGCGCTGGGGCCCCACCCCCAGCGCGAGCTGTCGCTGACGCCTCGCCTCGGATTTGCTTGTCCTCGGCTCGGCATGGCCGCAGGCGCTCTTTTTCTCCACGATACACGTTCTGGATCGGCGCCGGGCTGCTGGCACTGTCCGCCGGCTGGAACTTCGGCGCGCGCGCCGACACAGGCGTCGCGCAGCCGCCTTCGCAAGGCTTCGGCGAGCCTCGCCGTAGCTCGCCGGAACAACCAGCGAGCGGAGGCGGGACCTTCAGGTCTGCCGACGACATCGATGCGGCGGTTCTGAAGGCGTTTCAATGGCGCAGCATCGGCCCGCTGCGCGGCGGGCGATCGATTGCCGTGTCCGGCGTGAAGGGTCGCCCGAGAGAGGCGTACTTCGGCGCGGTCGGCGGCGGATTGTGGAAGACGACCGACGGCGGTGCGAACTGGACGCCGGTGACCGACGGTCAGATCAAGAGCGCGTCGGTCGGCGCCGTCGCCGTGTCGGAATCGAATCCCGACACGGTGTTCATCGGCATGGGCGAGTCGTGCATCCGCGGCAACATCATGCCGGGCGACGGCGTCTACAAATCGACCGACGCAGGCAAGACGTGGACGCACGTCGGCTTCGCCGACTCCGACGCGATCTCCAAAATCCGCATCCACCCGACCAACCCGGACATCGTCTTCGTCGCGGATTTCGGGAAGTACAGCGTCCCGAGCGACGAGCGCGGCGTGTTCAAGACGGCCGACGGCGGCAAGACGTGGAAGAAGGTGCTGTTCAAGGACAACAAGACCGGCGCCGCCGACGTCGCGATCGATCGTAAGAATCCGAACGTGATGTTCGCGGCGTTGTGGGAGGCGTACCGCATCGAGTATCAGATGTCGAGCGGCGGCCCGGGCAGCGGACTCTACAAGTCAACCGACGGCGGCGAGACGTGGCGCGAGATCACGCGCCATCAGGGACTGCCGTCGGGCCTCGTCGGCAAGGTGAGCATCGGCATCTCGGGCGCCGATTCCAATCGCGTCTACGCGCTGATTGAAAACGAAAACGGCGGGCTCTTCAGCTCGGACGATGCGGGCGCGACGTGGAAGCTGATGAACGCGGGGCGCAACATCCGTCAGCGCGCGTTCTACTACACGCACGTGTTCGCCGATCCGAACAACAAGGACACCGTCTACATGCTCAACACGAGCGCGTTCCGCTCGACCGACGGCGGGAAGACGCTCGCCAACATCGGCAACGGCACGCACGGCGACCATCACGACTTCTGGATCGATCCAGACGACTCCTCGCACGTGATGGACGGCAACGACGGCGGCGGCGCGATCAGCTACAACGTCGCCACGACGCCGCCGGCGTGGACCGACGAAGATTTTCCGACCGCGCAGATGTATCACGTCATCACGACGAAGCACGCGCCGTATCACGTGTGCGGCGCGCAGCAGGACAACTCGACGCTCTGCGTCGGCAGCAACACGACGTTCGGGCGCGGCGGCGGTGGCGGCGGCGGACGCGGCAACGTCGTGGATCCGTATCAGGCCGGCGGCGGCGAGCCAGGCTACATCGCACCGGATCCGAGAGATCCCGACCTCTTCTACTCGGGCGCGAACAACGGATCGTTTCTCACGCGGCTCAATCGACGCACCGGTGAAGTCCGCGAAGTCGGACCGTATCCGCGCTTCTTCTCCGGCGAGCCGGCGAGCGCGCTGGTCGAGCGCTGGCAGTGGACCTATCCGATCATCTTCTCGCCGGTCGATCCCAACGTCCTCTACACCTCGTCGCAGCACGTGTGGAAGACGACCAACGGCGGTCAGACGTGGGACAAGATCAGCGGCGACCTCACGCGCCACGATCCGAAGACCATGACCGAGTCGGGCGGACCGATCACGCACGACATGAACAGCCCCGAGGTGTACGCGACGGTGTACTCGCTGGCGCCGGGCAAGACCGACGTCAACGTCATCTGGGCCGGCTCCGACGACGGCGTCGTCAGCGTCACGCGCGACGGCGGGAAGAACTGGGCGACGGTGACGCCGAGCGGCATGCCGGATCTCGGACGCGTGAGCCAGATCGACGCATCGTCGTTCGACGCCGGGACCGCGTACGTCGCGGTGAAGAAGCCGCTGCTGAACGACTTCTCGCCGTACATCTTCCGCACGCACGATTACGGGCGGACGTGGACGAAGATCGTCAACGGCATTCCCGCGAAGGACTACACGCACGCCGTGCGCGAAGATCCGGTGCGCCGCGGCATGCTCTACGCCGGGACGCAGCACGGCTTCTACCTGTCGATGGACGACGGCGACCACTGGCGATCGCTGTCGCTGAATTTGCCGGACACGCCGATTCACGATATCTGGGTCGAGGGCAACGACGTCGCGATCACCGCACACGGACGCAGCTTCTACATCCTCGACGACGTCGGACCCCTGCGGCAGTACGGCAACGAGGTGACGAGCTCAGGCGATACGTATCTGTTCAAGCCGACCGACGCGATCCGATCGGCGACGAGCTCGACGATCACGTACTGGTTGAAGAAGCCGCCGCAAAAAATGACGCTGGACATCGTCGACAGCAAGGGTCAGGTCGTACGGTCGATCAACGGCGCAGTCCCGCCGGCTGGAAGGGCGGGAGGGGCTGGACGGGCAGGAGAGGCGGGAGGGGCAGGAGGGGCCGGACAGGCGGGAGAGGCGGGACAGGCAGGAAGGGCAGGACAGGCGGGAGGGGCCGGACAGGCGGGAGGGCGCGGCGACACCCGCGGCGGAGCCGAAGGCGAAGCCGCTCCAAACGAAGCCGACGAAGAGGGCGGCGGCCGCGGACGTCCACAGACGGCGAATATGTCACCCGGCGTTCAGCGCTTCACCTGGGATCTGCAATCGCAGCCCGTCGTCAATTTTCCGGGCATGGTGCTGTGGGGCGCGACGACCAACGGACCGACGGTGTTGCCGGGGACGTATCAGGCGCGCCTGACCGTCGACGGCAAAGCGCTCGCGCAGCCGTTCGCTGTGAAGAAGCATCCGTGGAGAAACGTGAGCGACGCCGATCTGCAGGAGCAGTTCGAGCTCGCGAGTCATATCCGCGACAGCGTGAACGAAGCGAACAACGCGATCATCCAGATCCGCCGCATCAAGCGCGAGCTCGCGGATCGCGTTGACAAGTCGAAGAACGCCGACGTAAAAGCCATCGCCGAGCAGCTGCAGAAAGAGCTGACGGCGGTCGAGGAAGACGTCTATCAGGTGCGGAACCAGAGCAATCAGGATCCGCTCAACTTCCCGATCAAGACCAACAATCGCCTCGCGTCGCTGCTGCGCGTGGTCGAAACCGGCGACGGCAAGCCGCTGGGCAACGTCGGGCCGATCTTCAACGATCTGAAAGCGGAGTTGAAAGCGGAGACCGATCGTCTGCAGCGCGCGCTGACGACGTTTCTGCCGCGCTTCAACCAGCAGGTGCAACGACTCGGTCTGGGGCCGATTTCCGAAAAGTAGGGAGCGAGATTTGGTCATTGGGTAATATGCCGCAATCTGAACGGACTTTGCGAGATCCACAGCGATGGTCGTATGCTCCGTGTCGACTCCTCCTTGCCTTGGCCTTTCGCAAAACGCCGGTCAACCTGGCACGATGATGCCGCATCGGCAGGAGGAGTCCATTCCATCGAATGGTGCCGTCGCGCCCGCTGTCCTGTGCGATCATGTCGCCGCGCCGCGCGGCTCATTCGGTGTCAACCACTCTGCAAAGGAGGGATCGCACATGCTTGGATTCCTTTTCAACCTCGTCTCACGTCGCCGCCTCCGGTTCCTCGGAAGCCTCTGTTTCGTGGGCCTGACGGCCCTTGCGCTGGTGAAGTGTTCCAGCAGCGACCCGTCTGCGCAGAACCAGGCTCAGATCGGAGTCGAGACTTCCCAATTCTCGGTCGTCGTCGAGAACAAGACCGGGACGCCATTGGTCGATGTCGAAGTGGCGATCGTGCCAGTCGGCGGTGCCACGCAGTTCACGAAGGTCGCCGGCCGTCTGGAGAACGGGGAGAAGCGTGAGTTTGCGTTAGGCAGTTTCTTCGGTCGTGACGGCACGACGTTCAGTCTGCGAGTGGTTCGTCCGAAAACGGTTCGTGTGACGGGCAAGGATCTGAACAACAAGACCGTTCAAGTCGACGTGCCCTGGAAATAGGTTTTGAGCCCACGGCCATTGGTGCCGTCACGCCGTGAATGCGGGGCGGGGAATCGCCCCGGGCGAGGGACGCCCGAGTGATGAGGACCTCGGGAGCGCGCGCCGCAGGTTACGCGCGATCGTCAGACCACATGAGACACATCCGCCGCCCGGAGGTCGCGATGAAGGTTCGTGCGCCCCTCTTGCTATCGCTACTCGCCTTCACCATCAGTGTCGTCGCACAGAGCAGAAGCCCGATCGATCTGGCGAACGCCTCGGTGCCGGCCGGCGCGCGTCGGATCGCGTACGGAAGCGAGCCGCTGCAGTTCGGCGAGTTGCGCGTGCCATCGACGAACGGCCCGCATCCCGTCGCGATCGTGGTCCACGGCGGATGCTGGGTGGGCAAGCTCGGAAACATGGACGAGCGCGCTGTGTCGATGGAGATGATCCGTCCGGTCGCCGCCGCGCTGACCGATGCCGGCATCGCGACCTGGAACGTCGAGTACAGACGTCTCGGCAACGCGGGCGGCGGCTGGCCCGGTACGTTTCAGGACGTGGCGCACGCGGCCGACTTCGTCCGCACGCTGGCGCGCGATCATCAACTCGATCTCCAGCGCGTCATCGCGATCGGTCATTCGGCCGGCGGCCATCTCGCGCTGTGGCTGGCCGCGCGCTCGAAGCTCCCGAAGACGAGCGATTTGTACATCGAGGATCCGCTGCGGTTGACCGGCGTGGTCGATCTCGACGGTCCGGCCGATCTGAAGGCGACGCTGCCGCTCCAGCAGCCGATCTGCGGCACTCCGGTCATCACGAATTTGATGGGCGGATCGCCCGAGGAACGTCCCGAGCGGTACCGCGACGGGTCGCCAATCGAGCTGCTGCCGTTCGGCGTCCGTCAGGAATTCTTTGCAGGACGGATGTTCGCCGCGCAAGCCGCGCCGTACGAAACCGCCACCAAACGAAGTGGCGACACCGTGCACACAACCCTACTACCCGAGGCGGGCCATTTCGTGTTCGTCGATCCCCAGTCCGACGTCTGGCCGCAGGTGCTGGCGAGCGTGCGCCGTCTGCTGTCTCCGTCTGAGAAATAGAGCGAAGACGCTTCTGGTCGCGACGGTCAGCGCGGAGAATCCGCAGAGCGTCATCGCAGCGACGCCATGAGAATCGTCCTGAGAATCATCGCGGTCGGCGTGGGACTCGTGGTCGTCCTGACTATGTTGTTGATCGTTCAGCTCGGGATGAGTGGTCGGCTCATGGCGCTCGTTCGTTCGGGTGCGCTCGCGCTCGGATTGGCGACCGCTGTGGGCTGGCTCATGACGCTTTCGGTTGGGCCCGTCGCCGCCGTTCAACTCTGGCGGCTGCAGCGAATCGGGCTGCTCGCGGGCGCAGTGATGTGTGCGGTGACCGTGGGGTACTACGTGGTCGGGCTCGTGTTTTTTCGAGCACCTAAGGCACCCCTGTGGCCAATTCTCGGTGCGATGGCTGTGAACGGAGCTCTTCTCGCGTTGCTGTTGTCGCCGGCAGCTCGACGCGCGTGTGACGCGGCAG
>MNEX01000077.1:0-11395 GCA_001917905.1 Acidobacteria bacterium 13_1_40CM_65_14 | reverse complement strand
CGGCAACAGTTTTTCGCGAGCCTCGGCTGCCGGTCCACGACCCTCCTGTCATTGCATGAAACCAAAATGGACGACCGCCACGTCATGGTCAGGGCGGAATGGCGGATGCAATTCGACCGCGGGCTCGACGGCCTCGAAGAGGTCAGGCTTCCCTCCACCTTCATCGTCCACAGGTCTGGCGAGGCGCTCAGGATTGTGTTCTACCTGACGCACGAAAACCTCATGACCGTGTTGCGGGACCGCGGGCTTCTCCCACCGTAGTGCTCGAGAAGCAGCCCGAGCGGCGCTGCGAGTCACTCCATGCGCTCGCCGACGATCTCGAACGCGCATGTGAAGCGCTTCCGAACGAGTTCTCGGTGAAAAATGCAACCACGAAGGCTCGAAGACACGAAGAAGCTCTAGTACAAGAAAGCATTCTCTTCGTGCCTTCGTGCCTTCGTGGCTGCGTTTAGTTGAACTAGACATGGACCGCGACGTGCTGAGCTCCGCGTCGTGGCATTCCGCTTGCCCGCGAAAATATGCGGAGGACCTCATGCCGCAAGGAGACAAGCGCAAGTACACCGACAAACAGAAGCGTCAGGCGGAGCATATCGAGGAGGGCTACGAAGAGAAGGGCTTATCGAAGGAAGAAGCTGAACGGCGCGCGTGGGCGACCGTGAACAAAGTCCACGGCGGCGGCGAGAAGCCCGGCGGCAGCGGTTACGGAAAACCAGAGAACCACGAGCCGATGCGCAAGGGCGGACGCACGGGTGGAAAACGGTAGGTGCCATCTCTCAACCGTCAGCTATTCAGCCTGTGAAGAAATCGCACCTCTCTCGTAGGCGATTTCTTCACAGGCTCTATTGCCGACTGAAGATCGACTTCGCAAGCATCGCGTGCACGCCTTTCGTCGCATCCACGACCTGCGTCACGTGAAGGTCCGCGGCGAGCGAGCACAGCATGTAGGCCTCGTCGCGGGTCATCTTGTGTTCGGTGACCAGAAAGTCCACCATCTCCCGGGTGGCCAGCCTGGCGGCCTCGTCGAGATCGGGATCGAGTCCCATCGCGATGTAGTCGGTCGGCGTCTCGGCGCGCGGCCAGCGCAGGCGCTGTCCTTTTCGCACGCGCAGCTCGAACGTCCCCCGGAGTGACGTCTCGAGCGCCGTCCCCGTCACTTCCCCATCGCCCTGCATGCCATGGCCGTCGCCGATCGAGAGCAGCGCACCGGGCACGTGCACGGGCAGGTACAGAATCGATCCAGAGACGAGGTCTTTGTTATCCAGGTTGCCGCCGTGCCAGCCGGGCGGCCGGCTCGAAATGCGGCCGACGAGCGGCGGCGGCGCGACGCCGATTGACCCGAAGAACGGCGCGAGCGACAAGGTGATGCCCGGTTTGAACTCGACGCGATCGGCGCCAGGGCGCCATCGCAATAATCGAAGCTGAGCGTAGGGATAGGCGTCAGGCAGCGTGCCGCCGCCCGGACTGAACGCGTTCACGCCGAACGCATGCAGAAACTCGATGGCGCCAATCCGGATTTCGAGCGTGTCGCCGGGCTCGGCGCCTTCGACGAAGATCGGGCCGCTCATCGGATGCGCGCCGGGACCGCGCTCCTTCACCTGCTGTTCGACGGCCTTCAGCGATTCCGGGATCTCGGCCTCGGTCACGCCAGCCAGACGCAGCCGCTGCAGTCCTCCGGCAACCATCGTCTCGACGCGGACGCGGTCGCCCGAGACGACGCGTAACACCGGCTTCAGCGCGGCGTCGTAGTAGCCCCAGTGCACATTCTCGGGGAGCAGTTTCAAATCGTGCGTGCGAGACGTCTGAGGTGACGCCACGCCGGCCGCCATCACCGTCGCGACACCGATGAGCATCAGTCGCTTCATGAGACGCGATGGTAGCCGATGTCGAGCCCTGTGCCGAGCATACGCGGTGTAGAATCTGGCGATCTCCTCGAGCCATGCAGATGAAAAGAACAGTTCTTGTCCTCCTGTCGTTCGCGCTCGCGCTTGGCGCGGGCGTGGCGGCGCAACGCCCACCGGCGTGGGCGCCGCAGGCCGACGCCATCTTTGCCGACGTCGCCGATCCCGGCGCCGCAGGCTGTGCGATGGCTGTCTATCGCGACGGCCGCATCGTGTACGAGCGCGGCTACGGCATCGCCGACCTCGAGCACGACGTGCCGATCACACCGGCGAGCGTGTTCTACGTCGGCTCGCTGTCGAAGCAGTTCACGGCGTTCGCCGTCGCGCTGGCGGCATCTGAAGGAAAGCTGTCGATCGACGACGACGTGCGGAAATGGCTGCCTGAACTGCCCGACTACGGCACGCGTCTGGACGTCGGCCATCTTCTGCACCACACGAGCGGCCTCCGCGACTACAACACGCTCTTCGACATCGCGGGCAGGCGCAACGACGAGGCCTTCGACAACCAAATCGTCCTCGGCATCATCGCGCGGCAGCGCGCGCTGAACTTTCCACCGGGAGAACAATACCTGTATTCGAACAGTGGCTACGTCCTGCTCTCGCACATCGTCGAGCGCGCGACAGGGACGCCGCTCGCCGCGTACGCGAAGACCAGGATGTTCGAGCCGCTCGGCATGCGCGACACGCAGTTCTACGACGACGTCACGCGCGTCGTGAAGAACCGGGCATTCGCGTACGAGCGGACCGCTGCCGGCGGCGTGCGCGACAACACGCCGCACAGCCAGCGCACCGGCGCGGGTGGCGTGTTGACGACGGTTCGCGATCTGCTTGCGTGGGACAACAACTTCTACGAGCCGAAGGTCGGAACCAAGGCGCTCATCGCCGCCATGCAGCAGCCCGGCGCGCTCAAGTCGGGCAAGCCGCTGACGTACGCCTACGGCCTGCAGATCGACAAATACCGCGGGTTGCCGATCGTGGAGCACGGCGGATCGCTCGGTGGCTACCGCGCGCATCTGATCCGGTTTCCGGCGGAGCGTACGTCGGTCGCCTGCCTGTGCAACTTCGGCACGAGCGATCCGGGCGGCCGCGCACGCCGCGTTGCAGACGAAGTACTGCGCGACCGCTTCACATCGGCCGCACCGTCTCGCACCGCGGCCGGTGCGCCGGACGCGCGGGCCGGTGGCAGCGTGGTGAAGCTGACGGCGGAGCAGATCCGCCAGTACGTCGGCCGCTACGACAGTGAGGAGCTCGACACGACGTTCGTGTTCGACGCCGACGGCGGTACTCTCCGTTTGAAGCGTGAGCGCGACGCGGCGCCGGCGTCGCTCGGCGCGCTGGCCGTGGATCGGTTCGGATTTCGCGGAATGGTGATCCGTTTCCTGCGCGAGAACGGCCCTGGCGGCCCTGGGAGCAATGTCACCGGACTGGCCGTCGACGCGGGCCGCGTGGAGGACATTCGCTTCTCGCGGCGGTAGGAATCGCAGGATTCACGGGCCTTTGTCGCGGGACCAATAGTCGGCCCTGCCGCGAAGCTTCCATAGGCGGTCATCATCGTACGAACGGCTCATGATCGCTCACCCACATATCAGGCTGGACGACCACGGCGTCGCCTGGATCGACGACACCAACGTCAAGGTGATCGAAGTCGTGCTGGATCGGCTTGCCTACGGGTGGAGTCCCGAAGAGATCCACTTTCAGCACCCACACCTCTCGCTCGCTCAGATTTACGCGGCGCTCGCCCACTACTACGACCACCAGTCGACACTGGACGCCGAAATCGCGCGGCAAGAGCAGACAGTCCGCCGGCTGCGCCAGGAAGCTGGAGACTCGCCTCTCGTGGCACGCCTCAAGGCCCACGGCCTGCTTTCTTGAGCGTTCAGCTCTACATGGATGTGCACGTCCCACGTGCGATAACGGAGGGCCTCCGGCTCCGCGGGGTCGATGTCCTGACGCGCAGGAGGGACGGCGCCCGGGGACTCATCGACGCGGAGATCCTCGACCGGGCCTCCGCGCTCGGCCGCGTCCTGTTCACGAGGGACGCGGACCTGCTTGCGGAGGCAACGCAGCGGCAGCGGACGAGTCGCTCGTTTGCCGGCGTGGTGTACGCTCATCAACTTCACGTGACGATCGGCCAGTGCGTTCACGACCTCGAGCTGATCGCCACCGCCACAAGTCCCAGCGATCTCACGGACCGTGTCGAGTACCTGCCCTTGCGCTGATCGCACGTGATGCCGAATTGCATGTATATTCGACAATCGGATCGTGCTCGGCATCGTCGCGCGGCAGCGCGCGCTGAACGTTCGACCAAGGGACCATACCTGTATTCGAACAACGGCTACGTCCTGCTCTCGCTCGTCGTCGAGCGCGCAACCGGGACAACGCTCGCCGCGTACTCGAAGACCAGGATCTTCGAGCCGCTCGGCATGGGCGACACGCAGTATCGTAAGTAGTCGCCAAGTGGTTGACCCCTACAAGAAGAGTTCGAGGGCATCATGCGCAATCGCTTCCTGACGTCATGGGGCGTGCTGTTGGCGGTGATCACCGTCATATGGCTTGCGCCGGTATCCGTCGCCGGTCAAGCGTCGCCGGCCAAGGCGGCGCCCGCGGCCACTGTAAAAAAGACGTGGACTCCGCCGCGTACGCCGGATGGCCAGCCCGATCTGCAGGGCATGTGGACGAACGCCACGATTACGCCGTTCGAGCGACCCAGCGGAATGGCGAAACCGTTTCTGACGGAAGAAGAAGCGGCTGCGCTGGAACAGCAGGCCGCTGAACGGCGACAGAACGCGGACGAGCGTCCGCCGAGACCGGGTGACGTCGGCAACTACAACGATTTCTGGTTCGACTCGGGAACGAAGGTCGTGTCGACCCGGCAGACGTCGCTCGTCGTGGATCCAGCGGACGGAAGAGTGCCGGTCACGCCGGACGCAGAGAAGAAGCGCGATGAGAACCTGACGAACGTCGACTCCTATGAGTTGATGAGCCCGTGGGATCGCTGTATCACGCGCGGTCCGGGTCGAATGTTTCCCGCCGGCTACAACAACGCGTATCAGATTGTTCAGACGCCGGGCTACGTGGTGATTCTCCACGAGATGATCCACGAGGCCCGCATCATTCCCGTCGACGGACGTCCGCACCTCGACAAGCGCGTGCGCCTGTGGACCGGCGACCCGCGTGGCCGCTGGGAGGGCAACACGCTGATCGTCGAGACGACGAACTTCAATGACAAGGGGTGGATTGCGACCAATGGCGCGTCCGCGCGCATCAGAGGCGTGCCTCACAGCGACGCGCTGCGCCTCGTCGAACGGTTCACTCGCACCGACGCCAACACGATCACCTACCAGGTCACGATCGAGGACCCGAACGTGTTCACGAGGCCCTGGACGGTGGCGATTCCGTTGATGCGGGATGACGGGTATCAGATGTTCGAGTACGCGTGCCACGAAGGCAACAAAGCCGTCGAGCACATCCTCAGGGCGGCTCGCGCCGCAGAGCGGATTGCCGCAGAACCTGTGAAGAAGAAGTGAGGCACGACGTGCCCGCGGTCATGACGTTTTCAAGAGGGCTTCTCGTCGGTGTGTTGCTGGGCGTGATGACGATTCACGCCCAGAGCGGCTGGGCTCCGCTCTGGAACGGCACGAATCTCGACGGCTGGACGACGTGGATTCGACAGCCGGAGCCGAGTTCGGAGGTGCCGGGACTGAAGCGCGATGCGGGCGGCAGCTATACAGAGCCGATCGGGTCCGGCCGCGATCCACTGAAGATTTCACCGTTGTGAAGAATGTCGATGGACGGCCCGCGATCCGGATCTCCGGCGAAGTCTTCGGCGAGCTGCGCACGAAGGCCACGTTCAAGGACTACCACCTGCGGCTGCAGTTCAAATGGGGCGAGAAGAAGTGGCCGCCGCGCGACCGGCCCGAAACGCCGCGCGACAGCGGTTTGCTGTACCACGTGCACGCGCCGCCGGGAGCCGGCGGACGCACCTGGGCGCGCTCGATCGAGCTGCAGATTCAGGAGCACGATGTCGGCGATCTCTACGCGATCGGATCCGCGATCGCCGTTCGGGCGAAGCCGCGCCCCGGCACGCAGCCGGCGTTGTACGAGTACGACCCGAGCGGCGAGTGGACGTTTTTTTCGCAGAGCCAGGGCGCGTCGGGGCGCTGCATCAAACAGCCCGACAACGAAAAGCCCACAGGCGAATGGAACACGGTCGAGTTGATCGCATTCGGCGAGGACGCCATTCACATCGTCAACGGCAAAGTGGTGATGCGCCTTCATGGCCCGCTGCGGATCGATAGCGACGTCCCGGCGCCCGTGACTTCGGGCCCCATCATCCTCCAATCGGAAGGGGCGGAGGTGTTCTACCGCGACATCGAGGTCCGGCCCATCAGTGCGATCCCCGCGGCGTTTGCGGCGAAGTAGTGTGAGCTCCACGAGTCGCGAATTTCCGGCAACAGGAATGACGATGGCCAAAACCGACTTCAAGTCCGTGGACGACTACATCGCCTCGCACCCCAAGGCCGTGCAACGCGTACTCAAGCGCGTCCGGAGCACCATCCGCAAGGCCGTGCCCGAAGCCGAGGAAGCGATCTCATACCAGATTCCCGCGTACAAACTGCACGGTCGCCCCGTGCTCTATTTCGCTGGATGGAGTCAGCACTACTCGCTCTACCCCTCCACCGATCCCGTCGTCGCCGCGTTCAAGGAGGAGCTCCAACCGTACGAGATCAGCAAGGGCACGATCCGCTTCCCGCTGTCGGAACCGGTACCCGTGAAGTTGATCGACGGCATCGCGAAGCTGCGCGCGAAGGAAGTCGCCAAGCGCGAGAAGACGAAGGCGGCCGCGCCGAAGAAGCGCTAGACGCGGAGACCACTCCTATCCAGTCCGGAGCGCGGTGAGCGGATCCACCTTCGCCGCGCGCCGCGCCGGCACGAGGCACGCGACCGCGGCGACCGCCGCAATGACGATCGGCACGGCGGCGAACGTCAGCCCGTCGTGCGGGCTGATGCCGTACAGAAACGCCGACAACAACCGAACGCCGGCCAGCGCCGCCGCCAATCCGAGCGCCACGCCGACGCCGACAATCCAGAGCGCCTGACCGAGCACGAGCGCGACGATGTCGCGCGCCTGCGCGCCGAGGGCGGAGCGTACGCCGATTTCGCGCGTGCGCTGCGCCACGCTGAACGACAGCACGCCGAACAAGCCAACGCCGGCAATCAGCAGCGCGAACACGCCGAACCACGCGAGCACCACGGCATACAGCCGCGGCTTCGCCAGGCTCGTCATCACGCGATCTTCCATCGTCATCACTGAGTCGAGCGCGAGCGCCGGCGCCTGGTCGTGCACCAGGCTGCGCAACGTGGAGACATATGCCGTGGGATCCGCAGCAGTACGGACGACGAGGACCGGATCGAAGTTGCGCGCTCGGCTTGGATCGATCTGCTTCAGCGACGCGAAGATCTCCGGCTGCAGCGCCGCCTCGACGCTGTCCTGCCGCATGTCGTCGACCACCCCGACCACTTCCCAATCGGCATGGCCATCGGCAAGGGTCAGTCCTCCCGCACGCGGTCCGTGCTGAGGGATACGGACGCCAACCGGCCGATCGCCGAGGTACTGACGCGCGAACGTCCGATTGACCACGATGGCGGGCGTCGTCGTCGTCGTGTCGGCATCAGTCAGCGTCCGTCCCGCGACAAGCCGCAGGCGCATCGCCGCAAAGTAATCGGGGCTGACGAGACGCTGTGTCGCCTGCACATCCACCGCGACCTCTGGATTTCGCGGCGACCGCATCGTGAACGCCACAAACACACCGCCGGGCGTGAACGGAACTGACGTGCTGTACGCGGCGTGCGTGACGCCCGACACCGCGCGCAGACGCTCGACCAACGTGTCGAGCAACTGGTTCCGCCGCTCCGCAGGATAGCCCGGAGGGAGCGGCAACCGCGCCGTGAGCACGTTCACCGGATCGTAGCCGCGGTCCGCGCGGATCAACGATACGAAGCTGCGCGTGAGCAGCGCCGCGCCAACGAGCAGCACGCACGCGATCGCCACCTGGCCCGCCATGATCAGCCCGCGCGTGCGCGCCATCGGCGAGCGCATGGCGCCGCCGATCGGCGCGACGCCATCTTCGGACAGCGTCTCGACCAGATTGACGCGACGCGTGTGCCAGGCGGGCAGCAGCCCGCAGGCGACGCTCGCAACAACCGACACCGCCAGCGCAAACGACAGCACACGCATGTCGATCGCCACGCCGTCCAGGCGTGGAAACCCCGCGGGCAGCAGCGACGGCAGCAGCCGTTGAAGCCCTGCCGCGAGCGCCAGTCCGGCGGCTCCTCCGCACAGCCCGACGATCGCGTTCTCGATCAGCAATTGCCTGACGATGCGCGGCTGCCCTGCGCCAATGGCCGCGCGCACGGCCATCTCGCGCCGCCGCGTCGTCGCGCGCGCGAGCTGGAGGCTGGCGACATTGGCGGTCGCGGTCACGAGCAGCAGGCCGACCGCTGCCAGCAGGACGAGGATCGCCGGGCGAATGTCGGCCGTCATCGCCTGCAGCTCCGGCACGGCGGAAATATCGATCGGTCCCGCCGCGCCGAACAGCGCCCTGGCCACGAGCGCCATGTCCGGCCCGCTGCGCGCCCGCGACGTCGCTTCGGCGGCCGCCTGCGCCGGCGTCGCGCCGGCGCGTAAGCGCGCAATCGCGCGGAAGATCACGCCGACCTGCGCGCCGTTCTCCGCCTTCACGGGCGACACGCTCCACGCCGTCCAGGCGCGCGTCTCGCGATCGGGAAACGCGAACTCGCGCGGCATCACGCCGACGATGGTGTAGGGCTTGTCGTCGATCTGCACGAGATGTCCCACGATCTCGGGACGTCCGCCGAACCGTTCCTGCCAGAGGCCGTACGAGAGGATCACCAGGCTCGGCTGACCGCGCGCGCCTTCTCCGTCACGGAACAGCCGTCCGACGAGCGGTCGCGCTTTCAGAATCGGAAAGAGGCCCGGCGTCGTGGGGATAATCGAGACGCGTACCGGATCGCCTGCGCCGGGTAAGGCCTGAAGCGTCGCCGTCTGTGTCAGCCAGCCGCCGACGTCCTCGATCGTCGACGCATGATCGCGCCACGCAAGGAATGCCCCGTTCGACACGGTGCCAGGAACGCGGCCGGTGCGACCCTGGCGCGTTTCCGTGACGCGCACCAGGCGGTCCGCGTCGGGCCACGGCAGCGGCTTCAGCAGCACGCCGTACGCCACGCTGAACAGCATCGTCGTCGCGCCGATGCCGAGCGCCATCGTGAGAATCGCGACGGCGGCAAACCCCGGCTGGCGGCGAAGCAGACGAACGCCGTAGCGCAGATCCTGCATGAGACCGGCGAACGGGACGCCCCCGGCAGACGGAGGTGGAATCGCCAACGCGCGCTTCGGGCGCCGGCGGAGAGCCGCGGCATCGCGCACCCACATGTCGACGAGGTCGTCGACGCGCCGCTCAGCCTCGCCGGCATCGCTGCCCCGCGCGCGCAAGGCGTCGTATTCCGCCGCGGCGTGCGTGCTCAGCTCTTCGAGCACGTCAAGTTCGACAGGGTCGCACGCGTGGCCGTTCGCGTCGAACACGCGCTGCAGCCGCGGCTTCCAGTCAGGCATGGCGAATCCCAGCGACGCGATCCAGCGCCAGGAAGAACGTGTCCCACGTCGAACGCTGTGTCGCGAGCGCTTTTCGGCCCGCGCGCGTCAGGCGATAGTAGCGCCGACGCCGCTGTCCCGCACGCTCGATCCAGCGCCCGTCGATCAGGCCCTTGTCTTCGAGGCGATAGAGCGTCGGATACAGCGAGGCAGTGTGAAAGGTGATGGTGCCGTTCGACCGTTCTTCGATCAGCTGGCTGATTTCGTAGCCGTGGCGCTGGCGTTCGTCGAGCAGCGCCAGAATGAGGACTTCGGTGCTCCCCCGCTTCAACTCGCGCTCGAGCAGAGTTGTCGCCATATGTGGCGTCATTATATATGTAAGACCGGCGGACAATGCAAGCAGGCGAGCCCATTCTTTTCTATTTTGCTTGCAATTCTCCCCGCGATTGCGCGCACAATCGAGCTCACGCACGAAGGCCACGCGATGCTGACGATCCTCGCCGATGTGGCGCAAGACATCCGATACGTCTCTCGCACGTTGAGGCGGAGTCCGGGGTTCGCTGCCGCAATCATTGTGACGCTCGCGTTGGGTGTCGGTGCGAACACCGCAGTGTTCTCAGTCGTCAACGCGGTGCTGTTGCGACCGTTGCCGTACCCGAATCCGGACCGGATCGTGATGTTGATGAACACCTGGCGAGGGCGCGTCAGTCCCTCCTCAGGAGTGTCCCCTCCGAAGATCATTCTGTGGCGCCAGTCGACGACCGCGTCAGCATCGATTTCTTTCGTCTGTTCGGTGCCCGTGTGGCGCAAGGCCGGGCGTTCAGTGCCGCGGAAGATCGACCCGGCGGCCCGCACGTCGCCGTGGTCAGCGATCGATTCTGGCGAAACCGGTTGGGCCAGTCGTCGCGTGTCATCGACCAAGCGGTGTCCCTGGACGGCGACCTGTTCACGGTCATCGGCGTTCTAGATTCGAATTTTGACGGACGGGCACTTTCGCCGTCGCTCGCCGACGGCCCTGACATATGGTTGCCGCTTCAGATGGACCCTGGTACCACCAGCGATCTGAACGTGTACTTCGCTGCGGGACGCCTGCGAGAAGGGGTGTCATTCGAGCTCGCCCGCACCGAGACGGCGAACGCGGCAAATGTCGTTCGCCGGACGTTTCCAGGGGCCATGCCGGTTGACAACGGTCTGAGTGTCGAGCGCCTTCCAGCCGTGTTCGTCCGTGAGGTGCGGCCGGCGTTGCTGTCGCTCTGGGCGGCGGTCACGGTCGTACTGCTGATCGCATGCGCCAATACCGTCAATCTCCTGCTGGTGCGCGCGTCAGTTCGTGAGCGCGAAATGGCGATCAGAGTGGCGACAGGTGCGAGCGGCGGACGCATCGTCCGCCAGCTCCTGACGGAAAGCGTTGCCCTTGCGATGGCTGGTGGCGGTGCCGGTCTGGTCGTCGGCGCGATCGGCACGCGAGTTCTGCTGTCGATTCAAGCATGGAATCTTCCGGGCTTCGGACCCGAAGGTTCGCGCGTCACCGTGGATGTGCGCGTGCTTGCCTTTACGCTGATCACATCACTCGGTATCGGCGTGGCGTTCGGTGTCGTCCCGGCTCTTCGGCGCAGCGGTGTCGTCGTTGTCGAGGTATCGCTCGCGCTCATGCTGTTGGTCGGCGCCGCCCTGCTGATTCGCAGCTTCGTTGCCGTGCGCCGCGTAGAGCCGGGATTCGATACGCATCATGTTCTGACGATGCAGACCGCGCTCATCGGCCGGCACTTCGCGAGTGGTCGGGCTGTCAGCGGACTTGTGACCGATGCGCTCCATCGTCTCGAGGCTCTGCCCGACGTGGAGGTTGCGGCAAGCACGTTGACAGGTGTGCCGCTCGACGCCGGCG